>CAMLHQ010000173.1 GCA_946479785.1 uncultured Nitrospira sp. | reverse complement strand
ACCATGTAGAACGCCTGTTCCGGCAAATGATCGTACTTGCCGTCGAGGATTTCCTTGAAGCTGCGGACCGTGTCCTTCAGCTTCACATACTTGCCTGGTGCCCCGGTGAAGGCTTCGGCGACGTGGAATGGCTGTGAGAGGAAGCGTTGAATTTTTCGCGCGCGAGCCACGACCATCTTGTCGTCTTCTGATAATTCGTCCATGCCGAGAATCGCGATGATGTCCTGCAGATCCTTATAGCGCTGCAACACCGACTGCACACCGCGTGCAACCTTATAATGTTCCTCGCCGATCACTTGAGGGTCGAGAATCCGCGAGGTGGAGTCGAGTGGATCGACCGCTGGATAGATGCCCAACTCGGCCAATTGCCGTGATAGGACCGTGGTGGCGTCCAAATGCGCGAACGCAGTCGCCGGCGCCGGGTCGGTTAAGTCATCGGCCGGGACATAGATGGCTTGCACCGACGTAATGGATCCACGCTTCGTCGAGGTAATCCGTTCCTGGAGCGCACCCATTTCGGTCGAGAGGTTCGGCTGATAACCGACGGCCGAGGGCATGCGACCAAGCAAGGCGGATACTTCCGAACCCGCTTGGGTAAACCGGAAAATGTTATCTACGAAAAGCAGCACATCCTGATTTTCTTCATCGCGGAAATATTCAGCGACCGTGAGGCCGGTGAGACCGACACGGAGACGGGCACCCGGCGGCTCGTTCATCTGGCCATAGACCAGCGCGGCCTTGGATTTTGTGAAATCGTCCGGATCGATGACCTTGGACTCCTGCATTTCATGCCAGAGATCGTTGCCTTCACGTGTCCGCTCGCCCACGCCCGCAAACACGGAGAACCCGCCGTGGTGCAAAGCGATGTTGTTGATCAGCTCCATGATGATGACGGTCTTGCCGACGCCGGCGCCGCCAAAGAGCCCGACCTTTCCGCCTTTGCTGTAGGGTTCGAGCAGATCCACGACCTTGATGCCGGTTTCGAGGACTTCCGTCTTGGTATCCTGATCTTCGAGCTTCGGAGCAGGCCGGTGAATTGGATAGGTCTTTTTTGTCTTCAGCGGGCCTTTTTCATCGACCGGCTCGCCAAGCACATTGATCAAACGTCCGAGTGTCTCGCGACCAACCGGAACGGAGATCGCTGCGCCGGTATCTTGCACATCCATGCCCCGGGTCAGACCATCGGTCGTTGACATAGCGATGCCGCGCACGCGATTTTCGCCAAGGTGTGATGCGACCTCGAGCGTGATGCGAACGGCCGGCTTGCCGGCAGCCTTGTTTTCTTCCTGTGTGACCTTCAGTGCGTTATAGATGTTGGGCAGTTGGCCGGGAGGAAACTCCACGTCCACCACCGGTCCGATGACCTGAATCACTTTACCTGTGCTCACTGTGTCACTCCTTCCTTTTCCACTCCATCGGCTCGAATTTATTTCAACGCCTCTGCGCCGCCGACAATATCCATCAATTCTTTCGTAATCGCGGCCTGTCTGGTCTTGTTGTAGTAGAGCGTGACTTTTTTAATGAGCTGGCCGGCATTGCGGGTGGCACCGTCCATGGCCGCCATGCGCGCACCGTGCTCTGCGGCCGCTGACTCCAGGAGAATACGGTAGGCCTGTACCTGGAAATGTTTCGGCACCAGCACGCTCAAGAGTTCTGCTTCATCCGGTTCATACAGATAGCTGCCGCCGGTCGTGCCCTCGGCCTGTACCGTTCCAAACTCAGCCAGGGCATCGATGGGGAACAGCTTCTCGACAATCACCCGCTGTTGAATGGCCGACTTGAATTCGTTGTAGACGACGTACAATTCGTCGAACGTCCCCTTCACAAAGTTGTCCGTCAAATCGCCACCGATATCGATGGCGTGCTCAAAACTCAATTTGTCGAATACACCGGTCCACTCTTGTCTAATGGTCCACGTGCGGCGGCGAAAATAGTCACGACCTTTCCGGCCGACAATGCTCAGGTTGACGCGCAGGCCGCGCCCTTCGCACTGCCGGACAAACTCTGCGCTCTTCCTGACGATATTGCCGTTGAATCCGCCGCACAACCCGCGATCGCTGGTGACGACGAGCACTTCGATCTTCTTGCTTTCGCGCTTTTGCAAGAGGGGATGGGCGGAGCGATTCACGCGCTGGCTGAGATTGCTGAGCATTCCGCGCATTTTATGCGCATAGGGGCGCGCGGCCAAGATGCGGTCTTGCGAACGTTTGAGCTTCGCCGCAGCCACCATCTTCATGGCCTTGGTGATCTTCTGAGTGTTCTTGAACGCCGCGATCTTGCGGCGCAGGGATTGAAGGCTGGGCATCTTTTACATTTCTTTGCGTTAGCTATCCGCGCTCTGACGGCTACTTTGTGCCGTACCCCATTTTATGTTTGAAAGTCGTGAGAATTTCTTTCAGTCGCCCACCGACCTTGTCGTCGATCTTGCCGATGCTGGCAATTTCTTTTTTCAGGTCAGGATGGTGCTGTTGAACATAATGGAGAAAATCGCCTTCGAACTGCTGCACCTTATCGACCGGGACGTCGTCGAGGCGGCGCG
>CAMLHQ010000172.1 GCA_946479785.1 uncultured Nitrospira sp. | reverse complement strand
TTGTGCGCGCTGCGCGAGCACAGGAGACCAACAGCCTCCACACCCTCCCTTCTTGCGTGCGCATTCGGGGAGCACAGGAGCAGCGTGGGTGGCAATCCATCCCCACCTGAGTGATTGCCACCACACATTCGGCCTTTTTCGTTCTGTCGTTCTGTGACCGTGAGTCTCACCGAGCCGCAACCATGGCGACTTTGTGAGGTATTCCAGGTCCTTGAGGGCACCCGACCTATCGCCCTTCGGGCACTGATCTTGCGCCCCTATGGGCCGGGAACCGGATGACGTCTTACCGGAGGCGCCGATGAATTCGATGAAACACGAAACACGTCAGCTATTGGGCTGGAGCCTGATCGTGGGCATGGTGATGTGGCTTGTGCCCGCGGCGTCGGCCTGGGCCTTCATGCCCCAATCGCCGACGGAATCGGTGCGTCACACCATTGAGGACGTGATCCGTATCCTCACCAACGAGCAGTTGAAACAGCCTGAGCATGTGACCGAGCGGCGGCAGGAGATCGAACGGGTCGTCCGGCAGCGCGTGAGTTATGAAGACATGGCGAGACATGCGTTGGGCGTCCAATGGCTGAGCCTCGCGGCGTGGGAGCGGCGGGAGTTCGTCGATCTGTTCGTCCAGTTACTCCGCGACTCGTTTGCCGGGAAGATCGACGCCTATGCCGATGAGCATGTGCTGTATCTCTCCGAGCAGCGGGACGACCGCACCGCCGAGGTGCGGACGAAGGTCTCCGGCCGCAAGACCGACACCCTGTTAGACTTTAGGCTGTCCGACCGCGCCGGCACGTGGCTCGTGTATGACGTCGTCATCGACGGCGCGAGCATCGTGTACAACTACCGCGCGCAGTTCGCGAGCATCATCCGCGAGGCATCCTACCCGGGGCTGGTGAAAAAAATGCGGGAGAAAACGCTCGTCGTGAAAGCCTTCGAAACGGTGCTCACTCAGTAGCCGCGGCAGTTTCTTGACGACTCTTCATACCCCCACACCATATCCTGCCCAACACCTCCATTCTTCCGTTCGTGTATATCGTGTCACGCGGCTGACCGTCCTTCTTCTTCCGCGATCACAAGAAGCTAGGGGATCATTGACAAAGAAAAATGGTGGACCATTATAAGAGTGGATAGAAGGAGCACGTCATGAAGATGCTTACCATAATCTGTCGAGAGAACTTGGAGGGTTCAGTCGTTCAGGTCCTTAACGATCTCGGAGTCAAAGGGTACACGGTGACGTCCGGGCTGGGCGGTCGAGGCGAAACGGGTACTGTCTCAGAGCATAGTAGCTGGACGGATCGAAATGTGTCGTTCATGGCCGCGATCAATGATCAACAGGTGACACCCACGGCGAACGCGATGAAGCAGTTGTATATGAAGTTGCTTGACGCCAATCATGGAGAGGAAGTCCCGCTCAAGGTTTTTCTGCAACCCTGCGAAGTGATACTCTAAGCGGTCTTACGGGGCGAACAGTTCGGCGAGCAGGGCTGTCGTTCAGATAGAGCAAGGTTCATCCGGATCAGAAGGAATGATATGATCCCTCCAGCTCGCAGGGATGGAGGCTGATTCGTCTCCCACTGCGCGCATCATTCTTACCCGCCCGCCCCGGATGCGCCGAGGCGCATCCTTTACCCAAGCGCGCACCGCCCACAGTGTTCGCATTCGATTTCAGTCGCTGAACCGCTCGAAATAAATAATTGTGCAGGTGCATAGCGCTTCACAAAAACTATGGGCCGATGTATCCTGCCTCCGCTGAGCCAGACTCAATAATCCAATCGGTTCGATTCAGCATGTTCCTGGGGATTTGTTAGGTGAGACCGCAGCCCATTAGTGACTGTATCTTCAGTGATCACGCTAGGTTCGAACTACTGCGACGAGGCTTGAGTGAAGAGACGGTCCGTGCGATACTTCTCGCACCAGAGCAGCGATTTGAGATTCGTCCCGGCCGCGTGGTCCTTCAATCGAAGATTTCCTCTGGGCAGCCGGAAAAGGCGTTCCTGCTTCGTGTTTTCGTAGATATCGATCGACGTCCTGCAGAGATTGTGACCGCGTATCGGACCAGCAAGATCGAGAAATACTGGAGGAAGCCATGAAGGTTTCGTACGACGGAAAAACCGACACGTTGAGCATGATTCTGAAGGACAATACGCCTGTTGCAGAGAGCGATGAAGACAAGCCCGGCGTAATCCTGGACTACGATGCTGCCGGAAATCTCGTTTCCATCGAGATTCTGGATGCGTCCAAGCGAGTGACTGAAGCTCGCAAGGTCGAGTTCCAAACGACCGGCTAAATGTTGTAAAGAAGAACTCATCACCACACGCGGCCGTTAGACCGACCTCAAGCGAATCTCCTCAATCAATACAACCCGAACAATCCTTTCAACCCGATCAACCAGTTCAACCCTAGGAACCCGCTCAATCCAATCAACGAATACAATCCCTCCACACCGTTTCAGCCACTGAACCGCTCACGCTAGCTACAAATGCTCCCTCCTAGCTTGCTCGTTATCCCTCTTCTAGGCGCGGCCTGGATTGGTCCCAACGTGCGCGCGTGAAGGAGCACCGCCTATCGTTGGCGTTCCAAGCTTGCTTGGGGCCTCTCGCGGGAATGGCACCCATGTCGCTCCCATTGCG
>CAMLHQ010000171.1 GCA_946479785.1 uncultured Nitrospira sp. | reverse complement strand
CCCGAGCTTGTCAGTTGCCTTTCAAGCTCCGGCCTTTAGGCCGGGGTAGTTGACGAAGCGTGCAAACACCGAGCGCCTTTGTCCGGAATTTGGCACCTTGAAGGTCCCGTGTGCAAGCGCTTCCGAGAAAATCAAGGCATCCCCTGCTTGGAGGAAGATGTGCCGCAGCAGCGGATTATCTGTGACGTTCCGGTACCGATCCGGAACCGGAAAGTTAGCGCGATGCGAACCTGGAATGCAGCAGAAATGGCTTTCCCTCGCACCGATATCTGAAATTGCGTACTGGACTGTGATGAGACCGCTGTGAATACGATGGTTCCGAACCCAGTAGTAGATTCCTTCATCAAACATATCGGCGCCATGGTGTAGGTTGCCGCCACTGCTGACGAATCGCTCGTCGGCACAAAACATATGGTCAAGCCGGAACTTTGATCGATAGATGATATCGAGGAATCGATACACGGATTCAGGATCAATCAGATCGCGCCACTCCTTACCCCAGTCGAAGTTGATATCGTGCAGAGAGTGATTGGTGAGATGTTCGGACCAATATTCCTGCAAGCGTTGAAGATGAGGTCGTGCAATGGCGTTGGGTATAATGACGTATCCGTTCAGGTCGAATTGGTAAACATATTCCAGCTTCATGTTTTCACCATAGGTTGAGTTGTCGCGCTGAAGATGGATAACCACATCCTGCGCCGCCGTGTCCTGGTAAATTTATTGGGAAATCTCTTCAATCTTTTCCTGAATTATGAAACTATCTTTTGCGGCGGACAGCACTCGGGACGCCCTTTAACACCTTTTGGATCATCCTCGTAAGTCTAGGATGACCACTGGAGGCACGAATTCGGTAGATATTCATTAATGTTGACTTGAATTGTTTCTAATATCAAGCTTGCGTTGCAAGTGGTGAAGATTCGCCGATCAAACGTTCTTGAGGCTCTCGAGTTAAAACATCACAGCGTCGCAAGGTAGGGCGCCCGATCACGTAGACCAGACGCATGCGATCGTCGATGATCGCCTCGATTCGGAACTCCGAAGGTGGAATGCAATACATGTTGGCGCGTCCATACGTGGCGCCGGTCACCAGCGCCTCCACCGCAACCCAGAAATCCTCATGAACTTCGCGAGACGGAGCTGGGAAGTCCAGTACCGTACCGGCAGTGGTTCGCGGCTGCCAGATGACCGCGTAGCCAACTTCCGCCGCCCAATGGGTGACTGCAAGGTAGGTAGAACGACGGTCGGCGTCCGTCACACCGAAGGCCGAAGCCGTCTGTGGCGACACGAAGCAGGCTGCCAAAGATGCAACCGCCACGATCCTGCGAAACGTGCTTGATTTCATACCGTGCTTTCTATTCGGAGAAGACAAACATAAGTTCTTAAAGCTGATGCCATCTCTCCTTTGGGATACTGATCTTGGTACTTGAATCCTACGAGCTGATGGAATGATCTCCCAATGCGTCGAGATATTTATTCTCGTTCTGCATCAATGATTTGGATTTCTGTCTTTATTTTTCATATGACGAAATGTTGCGAATCAAAAGGTAAAAGGACAATCAAAGGAATCGATCTTCATAAGGGCGCGAGTAAACGTTAGCTCCCAGCTCCCAGCTCCCTTGACTTTGGCGGCCATCGATCTACATCCAACGTCGAGCGTCTATGTCATACCGCGGCGCCGGTCCGGCCATCCAGGATGTGATGGCGGGCAATGTCGCGATCCTGGTGGACAACCTGCCTTCCTCCAAGCCCTTCATCGACAGCGGCAAGCTGCGCCTGATGGGCGTGATTGCCCCGAAGCGGGTGTCGGACTATCCGGACGTGCCAACCATGGTAGAGGCCGGCGTGAAAGGGTTTGACGACCAGGCCTGGTATGGCCTCATCGGACCGGCTAATCTCCCGGCGCCCGTGCTTGCGCGGTTGGCAGAGGCCGTGAAGAAGGCGCTGTCCGAGAAGTCCATGCGAGAACGGCTCGAGAAAGCCGGACCCCTGCCGATCGCAAGCAGCCCGGGCGAATACACCTCACAGATTCGCCTCGAAATTGAAAAGATGAAGAAGCTCGTGGTGGCACGGAATATCTCGCTGGACGAGTAATGGTTGCGCGGCCACGGTTCGGTGGCCGCATACATGGAGAGTGCGGATGGATCTGCGTATTGAGAACAAAGTCGCGCTGGTGCTGGGCGCCGGCGGCGGCCTGGGCGGCTCGTCTATCTGATCTGCAGTCCCAAGCCGGCTTGGGAGATGCTGGCGCCCAGGGAGCCCACGGACTTCGAGGCGGCGCTCAACACGCACCTCCGGGAATGACGTTCCAGGCTTCGACCTCCTCCAGATCCCAGGCGACGCAGCGGGCGGCGAGCCGGAAGCCTCGCGGGAATTCGCCGCGCTGTTCCATCTCATAGCTCGTGGTCTCGGCCAGCCGCGGGTACGTTGTATGGAGTCTTGAGTTCGCGGCGAACCCGGCCATCCACTGCGTCCATTCGACCGGTTGATCTGCCACAACAGGTTGTGGCTTAGGCGAGGCGCGCCAGCCACAGGTGGTTCACCAAATGCGAGAGCAGCCTGGGAGAGCCACGTAGCCAAAACTGTCCTGGAGGCCGTGCAATTGTCCGCCCACGATCCTGCATATGTGACAACTTGTTGTCTGTATTGGTCGACTTTGATAGAATGGATCGGTCGAATATTGG
>CAMLHQ010000170.1 GCA_946479785.1 uncultured Nitrospira sp. | reverse complement strand
CACAGATCACGATGGAAATGCCGATTGCTAGGGGAGGAGATTACGTGCAGGAACTGGCCGTCGCCGGAAGCGACGCAATGCCGGTAACCGAACAGGCCAAAGCGGCCAACAAAGCTATTTGGGAAATGGTCGAGCCATTTGATGGATTTGAGCGCTGGCTGGAATGTGCGAGACGGGCGGTACGTTTCCCAAGCGACGGTCTCTGCCTGCTGGTCGATTACAAGGATTCGACCGGATCTACGAACCCGCGCGACCACTACTATGGCCATGCTGCCTATACTCGACGTGATGCGTTGTTGTTCAATATTTCTCAAATTGTCGATCGCTTGTATCATCCTGCGTAAGAGACCGTCTTAATCCTTCGGCCCACCTGCAACTTACTTTTGTTGATCCCGCGTTGAGGCATCGTGAACATTTTCTGTCTGCTTCTGCCGTTTTTGGGAGAGATCCGACCTATTGACGTGAACCCTCCTTATCGCATCTGAACCGAAGACATTGAATTTATTTGGTGAGAATTTTCTCCTGCACCGGAGTCGCCTTTAAGCCTCGGGCCCAAAGATTGCTCATTCGGGCGGCATTTCGAAATCAACCACGGGAAGGAGGAGGATCGGCATGAAGACATGATCCGCAGTGAAGAAGTTCCTGTGCTGGTCCGAGCTGAATACTCACACATCCATCAACACGGAGGATCTTCGAATGAGTGACGCTTCAATTGTGCACCAGGGTTGGCTCAAGACATCGATCGCGTTCGGCCTTTTACTCATGCTAGGCCAGACACTCGCCGAAGGGGCTGCGGCTCGCGCAGCGAAGGATGCGAGCGATCGCAGCAGGGCTGTGGCAGCGGCTGCCCGTTATCTCCAAGGACCGGGATTTACCGATCCGATGCTCGCAGCGGAAACCGTGGATAACAACCAACTGGCCGTGGAAGTGGATAATAAGGGATGGGCGCGAATGAACAAGAATCAGAAGTTGGAATTCCTCGACAAGGTGAACGGCGCCGTTTTAAGTGCCGACGGTGGCGTGGCAATCGACATTCACGTCTCCATGAACGGGAGCAAGGTGGCAGACTCAACGTTTTCTGCAGGACAGCAGGTCATGCGACTGCTTGAGTAATCACAGACGTCGCGGCTCCTCTCTTCTCTTGAGAGGAGCCGATTCCATCTCATCTCTTAGCCTTCTCGTAATTGCACCGCCAAGGGTTCCCACGAAAAGACGCCATCGATATATGCGTGGCCGTTCGGTGTCGTCGCCACCAATTCAATCGCTTCATAGATGCTGAGCGTCGTGCCACTGCCGGCTGACACATAGACCTGCAGCGCCAGCGCCGCGCTTGGAGCCAGCGACTCGATGTTCTGATGGGTCTTTACCTCCTTCGGGGTCGCCATAAGATTTACAAACTGCGCCGGCGGCGTTTGACGAAACTCGCCATCAAAAGTCACCCAGAGCCGCGCCGTCGCCGCCACATGAGCATGCCAATCCTCCGCCACAGCGTTGACTTCTACCCAATTGAACAACGTGTTCAGCCGCGACATGATCGAGACCGTTGTCGATTCCAGCGAAGCGGAAAGCGTGAGCAAGGTCGAATAGCCAACATGCACATAACCGAGATTGTCCCAGGTTGAGGGGTTCGCGGCCGCTCGTGCATGGGCCGATTTATTGGGCAACACATGCTCGACATAATGGGGATTGGCGCTCAACCGCAGATAGTTCGTGTCTTCAAGATAGCGGATTTGATCGTGCTTGCAGACCGTGTCGTCCCGATCTCCGAAGCTGATCGTATTAGGTGAAGACACGCTATCTGCACCGCTGAAGATCAGCTGGCTCCAGCCGACCGGCGCGATATAGCTGGTGCTCACGGAGCCCGTCATCCGCTCCAAGGCGTCGACCCGTTCCTTAATGTCACGGTAGACCGATTCCAGGCCTTCTTTGGCGCCCCGCACGCGTTCTACCATGAGATTCTTTTCAATTCGTCGCTGCTCTTCCAATTGCCGCACAAAGGAAGTCGTCTGCTTATCGATCTCGACGGCATTGATCATGACGATGCCCCTTTCTTGATGCCGAACTTCGGCTTGACGAGGGATGAAAATCGAAGGGATCACCGCAAGAGGAGTGCCACTCCTAACCCCGCGCAAAACAGATCTGCGCATGGATCAGCTGAAGGAAGAGACCAACGAGAAGCACAGGTTTGAACGGAAGATAATCAAAACCGCCGTTTCATTAACGAGAAGGAAATCCGGACGCGCCCTTCCGGACGGAGATGCTCAGCATGGAGCACTGGACATGTAGTTTCGTTGACAGACCCGCCTTTCAACTCGGTTATCGTGACGCTGGCCGCTCAGGTCGCGGGCGTGGCCTCGACGGAAGTGGGGCCCGCCTCGCGCTGAGGCGGTACCCGGTCGCATCGCGACGGGAGCTCCGGGCACAGGACGAGCTTGCCCTCGAGACCGCCTGCCTCGAGACGGCGGTGCGCCTCGACGACCTCATCGAAGGAGATCCGCTCGGCGATGCGCGGCCGGATGGCGCGAGTTGTCAACAGGCCGAAGAGCCGCTCCAGGTCCTCCCGGAACCAGGCGGGATGTCGCGCCCGCATCACGTTGATCGAGTAGACGCGTGTGCGCTTGCCGCCAGCCAACCACTTCCATAGAGACTGGAGATATTGGCGCGCCAGCCACATCAAGATGTCGAGCGGGCGACGCTGCGGCTGCACGCCCGCCGTGTACCCATAGGCACAGAGCAGGCCGCCGCGCTTGAGCGCCGCGAACGAGCGGCCATAGCCGTCCTTGCCGATGCCGTCGAAGACGATGTCGA
>CAMLHQ010000169.1 GCA_946479785.1 uncultured Nitrospira sp. | reverse complement strand
AGGCGGGCATTTGGTCCCAGTGAATGAATGAACTGGTCGAACTCAATCGCCAACAAGTCGGCATGCTTCCATCGCCCACGGCCCGCCGCCACGGTCCAAAGCCCATGCAGGCTAGCCGCTAGTGCTTCAGGCCGTCCGACTTCCTTCGCCAGCAGATGCGCGCGCTCATAAATTTGCTTCAAGTCCGGGGCGTAATAGCCTTCCGCTTCCCGGACAGTCGCGCCCAGCTCCAACAGAGCGTCGAGTTCACGTTCGCTTCGTCCGATACTTGGCGAAATCGATGCAAGGGTTTCGATGGCCGCGCGATAGTTCGCGCTTGCTTCAGCGAGCGCATATCTTTGTGCCGCTTTGCGGCCAGCATCCAGCCAGAAGGATACCGCCTCGTCGAAACGCGCCGCATGGCGCATATGTCCAGCGATCACTTCGGGGTGATCGGCTGCGATTTCCGGGAAATAGTCAACCAGCATGTCGGCAGTTCGAGAATGCAGGTCCTGACGATCTGCGTCCATCATCGACGTGTAGGCCGCGTCGCGGAGCAACGCGTGCCGAAAGGCATATCGACCTTTGCCGTTGGAGCGACCGCGCGTCAGAATGCCTGCGGCCAGCAGCTGGTCGATCGCAGCGGCCACCCGCTGATCTTCATCGCCGACCAGAGCCCTCAATATCTCGCCAGGGAAGTCCCGTCCTATTATGGAAGCCACCTGCGCAACCCGGCGTGCAAAGCCCATGCAGCCGAGCTGAGATGCCAGCAAGTCGTTCAGGCTATCGGGCACTGGCGACAGATCGCCTTTCCCAACATTTTGGGCGAGCAGGAGCTTCGTCAGTTCCTCCAGATAGAGCGGCACACCGTCGGCTTTGTCGATAATCGTGTCCCGGGCCGGGATTGGTAACGCGGCATCCCCCGCAATGCCGTCAATCATCCGGCTGCAATCCTGGCGGGATCATCGGGTGAGACGAAGAACGGTAACCGGTTGTGCCGGTCCAAAGAGCGCCGCGCACCCTGACCTGCCCGTCATCAGCAGGTAGAGCCGTAGATCCTGGCATGCCGACGCGGCAAATCCAATCAGCTCCAGCGTCGTGGGGTCCGCCCAATGTATGTCTTCGACAAGGAGGATAACTGGTCTGCGGTTACATAAGGCAGAAAGGATGGCGATCAGAAGCTGAAGCGTCTTCTCTTTCTTTTCGCTCGCCGACGGAAGGATGCCCTCCATATTTTCTTCCACATCCGCCTGAGCGAGCAATGTTTGAAGAAGCGCCCTGTTGATCGGCCCGTCCAAACCGACTCTCTCAAGAAATCGACCCGGTACGGCTTTTGATGGATCATTCCCTGCCATCAACCGGCGGAGGATTTGGATAACGGGATAAAGAGCGCTGTTGCTGTGGTGCGCAGAGCATTGCAGGCGAATTTGATAGCCCCTTGGCCGCAGCCGTTTGATCAATGCTTCGGACAAACAGGATTTGCCGATTCCCGCTTCACCCTCGACGATGACGGATTGTCCCTCTCCGGCGGAAGCCAGGAGCCAACGGTTGCGTAGCAGGTCCAATTCAGCACCCCGGCCGATGATGTCGGCGGACGGAGCATCTTGCTTTGCTAGAAAGCATGTTGTGGATCTAGGGCTCAGAAGACGCCAAAGAAGAATTTGGTGCCCATCCTCGCCTTCGATTGCTCCAGCCGGAATGGTTTCAAATGCGGTGCGTGAATGTCGGCGGGTCTCTTCCGAAACGAGAATTGCGTTAGATGGCGTGTGATCGATTATCTGTAGGGCGATGGTGGGTACGTCACCCAATATCAGCGGCTGTTCTAGGCAGGGTCGTGAAAGAACATTGCCTGTATCAATGGCTACACGGACCTCACAATTATCTCCATGTTCGCGCCGTGCGTAGGCAATGATTTCCGTTGCCGCTGTCATCGCCCGTCCCGAAGCATCTTCCAGCGAGGTGGGCCAGCCGAAATAAACGGTCAGCCGAGCCGTTGCGCTGTTCTCCATGACGCCGCCCAATTGCTTCACGGTCGAGGAAAAATATGCGTGGAAGCGGTCGAATTCTTCAAGGAACTCAGCCGTCAGTTGGGAAATGGCTTTTAGCCGGAAAGAGCAGGATAAGACCGTTACCCTGCGCAGTTCCATATGCGAAGGCAAATCCGGGGTCGCAGCCTTTGCAGGAGCGTCATCGTCTCGCTCAACAATTTCCGATTGTTCCGTCTTGCGTTGGAAGCTTGGGACATATCCTCCTTTAGGAATGACAATCTGAATGGTGTCGGATTGACCATGGTTGATCTGATAGCTTGTCAGCAGGCGGCGGAGGCGTCCTGCCTCCACCCGGACAGTCGCGCTGGTGCCGGGATCAAAATCCTGAGGCTTATCGAAAACCCCTAGCGCAATACTATATTCTTTCAGGAGTGATCCACGCCCCGCGAACATCTCCTCGCAGAGATAGCGTAAAAATCGCTGCATACGGGGGCTGCGTTCAAAGACGGGGCTCATCAACACCTGATTTAGATGCGCCTGCATTTCCTGTTCGCCAGGAGAAGGAACGCTGCGCGCGTCAAGGGATGATCGCCTCATCGTCACCGTTGCCTCTCCGTCATTGGTCCGTATCGATCCTTGCCCGGTTCCGGAACATTGCCTGACTTTAGTCGCAACGCAACGGAAAGGTAAGGCGGTTCGCTGGCGGATGCCTAACGGTAGCATACTTGCAGAGGAGACGCTCTCCGCGACAGTCAGGTCCTTACGCAATTTGTCGCTGCGGAACAGCAGCCAGTTTCGGAGAGGAATATGCCAGTGGCCCTGAGGGGATGTGGAAAGTGAGCGCTCTCAGCTACGTCCGG
>CAMLHQ010000168.1 GCA_946479785.1 uncultured Nitrospira sp. | reverse complement strand
GGCGAGAACGACCTGATCGAATCCCTGCCCGAATGTCTGCGCCACACTTCCGTCCGGATGCAAGCGGATCAAATGGTTGGCGGAAGTACCATTGTAGTTTGTGAAATCCCCGCCCACGTAGAGATTATTGATGTTCGCTAGTTTCTTAGAGAATTCTCCCTGGTAAGGAATGAATAGGGGTGCTGCTGGTCAGAGAATAGTGCGAGGTGATCCTTCCATCGACTAGGGAGGTTCCCAGCACTGGGAAGGATTTTCTTGTAGGTATGATCAGATATTGACCCTTGCGGAAACCCGGGGGACTCGCTACCTGAGGCTAGGGGAAATTTTAGCTGGTAGTTAACATGCCCTACCTAATTAACTCAGAGATCACTTGGGTTTTCATGTGGGAAGAATCAGCGACTGCCAGCCTCCACGTATCATATTGAAATGGCGATCGTATTTATCCGCATGTGGCAAAAGTGTGCTGAGGCGAAGCGCACTGTGGTACCTACAGCCCGCTGATTAAGAGGGACAAAAATTCCATCATGATTTCCGGCGCACAGCCGTTCGCAAACTTGAACGGGCAGGGGTGCCGCGTTCGGTGGTCATGAAGTTGACCGGACACAAGACGGAGGCGGTGTATCGGCGCTACGCAATCGTGTGTGAGGCGGACTTGAGCGGAGGTTTAAAGAAGCTGGCTCGCCTACAAGACTCGCTGAGTGGAAAGCCTGCGCCGATGGTGACTGAAAGTGAGTCTAGCCACAGTTTGGCCACAATTCCGAGTCAAAAACCCCAAATTATTGGAGAAAAGATGGCGGAGGGGGCGAGATTTGAACTCGCGGACCCCGTAAAGGGTCTCCGGTTTTCAAGACCGGCACGTTCGGCCGCTCCGTCACCCCTCCAAACCAAGCTTGCTCGACCCGGAGGCCTTCACATTACTCTTCCCGACGGGAGAAACACCACCCAATGTTCCTTTCTAATCATGCTTGCCCCGACCTGGAGCATACCAATCTCTGGTTGACCCGCGGGTTCTTTATCGTCGTATCGTAGCGCCATCCTTCAAACCCTAAGTCTTCCTGGTGACTGGATAAGCACCATCAGTGTTCTACTCTTTCTTGATCCGTTCGATGCCTCCCATATATTGCCGTAGGGCGTCAGGAACCACAACCGATCCATCCGGCTGCTGATAGTTTTCCAGGATGGCGACGAGAGTTCGCCCTACGGCAAGCCCGGACCCGTTCAATGTATGGACAAACTCGGTTTTCGAATCTTTCTTTCCACTGGCGCCTTTATAGCGAATCCCTGCGCGTCTGGCTTGAAACGCTTCAAAGTTGCTGCACGAAGATATTTCTCTATACTGGTTCTGCGAGGGGAGCCAGACTTCGAGATCGTAAGTTTTGGCCGCAGAAAATCCCATGTCTCCTGTGCAAAGCGTCATGACACGATGATGGAGTCCTAAGCGCTGAAGGATGGCCTCGGCATGTCCGGTGAGTCGTTCTAATTCGTCATAGGACTGTTCTGGTTTGGTAAAGGCGACCAGCTCTACCTTGTTGAACTGGTGCAGGCGGATTAATCCTCTGGTGTCTTTCCCATAGGAACCGGCCTCGCGTCGAAAACAGGGTGTAAAAGCCGCATAGCGAATCGGCAACGCCGACTCGCTCAGAATTTCATCCCGATGCAGGTTCGTCAGGGGAACCTCCGCTGTCGGAATCAAAAAATAGTCCTCATCGCGGAGGCGAAACAAATCTTCCTCGAATTTGGGCAGCTGGCCCGTGCCCGTCATGGCCGAGCGGTTGACCATCAAGGGCGGCAGGACCTCGCGATAGCCATGCTCCGACGTATGGAGATCGAGCATGAAGTTTATCAGGGCTCTTTCGAGCCTGGCTCCGGCTCCGGTCAATATTGCGAAGCGCGCGCCGGCGATTTTTGCGGCGCGATCGAAATCCAGAATGCCCAGACTTTCTCCGATGTCCCAGTGGGTTTTGGCTGGACCTGTCAGCGTTGGCGGATGGCCCCAACGGCGTACCTCAACGTTCTGTTCTGCGCTAGTCCCCAGCGGGACCGTCGCATGAGGCAGATTGGGAATGCGCAGGGCTAAATCGTTGAGACCATCTTCAATGGTTCGGAGCGCCGATTCACCTTCCGCAATACGTTCGCCGACAGTCTTCATGGCCGCAACGGCCGCCTCGGCCGGCTGTTTCTCCCGTTTCAGTCTGGCGACCTCGTCGGACCCCTTCCTGAGGTCCGCACGCAGCTGCTCCACTCGACCGGTCAAGATTCGCCGTTCTTCAATGAGTTTGCGGAGAGTTTCCCATTGGATGTCGTGGCCTCGAGGGCCAAGCTGCTTGCGAATGTGGTCTAAATTCTCGCGGAGCTGCCGTAATTCATACATAAATTGGAGGTTCCAGTTGAGCGGCTGGAATCTAACATCGAGGTGGTGAGGAGTCAACGAACAGCACTGTTTGAGCCGGTTGACAGCGCCGGCGCGAACGAGGGACCATGCGGTCATGCGCGTCGTGTCGAATCCCCCGAATCCATTTGAGTCCAGCCATCGGGATTTGCTCGAACCGGCCTCGTCCACCAGACTCGAATTGTACGACGATGCAACCAGAGAGATTCTCAGCCGGAACGACAGTCCGGACTTGTCGTTCCGCTGGAGCGTGAATCCCTATCGGGGCTGTTTCCATGCCTGCGCCTATTGCTATGCCAGGCCCACGCACGAGTACTGGGGATTCGGCTCAGGGACGGATTTCGAATCGAAGATTGTCGTCAAGCGCGATGCAGCGTCGCTGTTGCGCCAGGCGTTTGAGAAACCTACGTGGAAGGGCGAATTGATCGTCTTTTCCGGCAATACTGATTGCTACCAGCCTATTGAGGCCTCGTTGGAGTTAACGCGGTCTTGCTTGGAGGTTTGTGCCGACTACCGGAATCCGGTCGGCGTCATTACGAAAGGCATTTTGGTGCTTCGCGATCTCGATGTACTGGAGCGGCTACAGCAAGAGGCCTGTATCAGGGTCTACTTCAGTATTCCGTTTGCCGACGATGAAGTGGCCCGCCAGGTCGAACCCCATGCGCCGACGAGCCG
>CAMLHQ010000167.1 GCA_946479785.1 uncultured Nitrospira sp. | reverse complement strand
GGACGGCACGACGGACAAGACTGTGCTCAATCGCTTCCGCTTACAGTGCGATAAGACGCAATTCTGTCTCGGAGAAATGCGCACCAGCCTCAGACGAAGTGGACTCAGGAGGGCTCACGCAAGGTGGCAAAGGCTCAGGAAGCGAGGCGGTACTCAAGGGCTGTGCGGACAGGTCACTTGACAATTCAGCCGGAATCGACCCCGGACGAGGCCTTAGCCGGTTTAAGAATGAGTGGGAAGAAACGCTGGAATCGCTTGTTACGAGCGTGGGTTGTGTGCTGGTGCCGAAGCCGGGATTTGAACCCGGACACCCTTGCGGGCGCTAGACCCTGAATCTAGTGCGTCTGCCAGTTCCGCCACTTCGGCCCTATGGGATGCTGAAATAAGGCTGTAACTTCGTGCTCGGTTCGCTCAAGCCGTCAACGTACTGGCAAAGAGTACGCTTCCGGCTCTCGCTCCCTGCGGCCTTGTTACAGCCTTATTTGAGCATCCCGCAGAACAAGAGGAGCGGGATTATCCTGAATTCTGCTTGCCTGCGTCAAGCGATTCCCTCACTTCTGAGGCTGAAGTTCGCGCTTGCCATCTCGGTCGCTCCACAGCCCCGCGCTTGAAATATCCCGTTGATCGCCGGTCATCACGATCCGTTCACGCACGAGGCCCGCCGCTCCTAACAGGCCCGGCACCGAGATCCAGGGGGCATTGTCGGCAATGAGGACATCGAACCGGACGCGGCGAAAAAGTGGATCGCCCAGCACACGCTCGGCCGTCGTGATGACGAGACGCCGGTTCTGGATGAAGGCCTGGCGATTCGTATCTTCCTCGGCGGCGAGCAGTTCGCGGATCTTTTTCGTCCCGCCCAACCGCACGATGTCTTCCTTGAGCTCCTCAAACTCCGGTCGCATATCCTTTGGCACTGCAGCTTCGGGCACCAGCTCCTCGATTCGAGCCTTAGCGATGTCAAGCTCCTTCATGAGACCGGCGATTTGGTTATCATAGAGGGCGAGGTATTGATGGAGTGATTCCACATTCTTGCCCACAGCCTGCATACTGAGACGGCGGAGCAGCGGCAAGCTTTCGTATTCAGCGAGCGTGGCGTTGGCTTCTTTGCTCCTGGCTTGAAGGTCGGTGAGTTGCGTGAGCAAGCGCCATTCCAGCAATCTGACTTCATCGAGATCTTTCTGTTTGTGACTTTTGTACGCCAAGATGGGCGTCAATTCTCTGAACCGTTCGTATTTCCGACGGAGCGCGGCCTTGTCAGCGCGCGACTTCGCATAGAATTGGTGCATTTGCGCTTCGAATCCCAATTCCTGGATCGCCAAACCCGAAGCCTGTTGCGCCAACGTCATCTCATACCGGCTGATCCAGGTTTTATAGATGAGTCCACCGGCTTTCATGGCGCGCGCGACGGCGCCCGCGACTTCGTCTGCCGCATGATGATCGGGGCAGACGAGCAAAATGCGCTTGTTGGAACGAATCAGCTCGATGGCCAGTGCCGCGATTTTCTGACGCCGCATCGTCGGCTCTTCCGACCACATCGTCGTGAGGATGGAGGCGGCCACGCCACCACTGTCGTCAAATCCGCTCGCCGCCTCGAGGAGGGGAGCCAGGCGATCAGCTGGACCAAGCCGATAGGAATCGGGCTGCGACAGCATCTCGGTCAGCCTGACTGCCGACGTGGACAAGAAGCCCCCTCGATCAGGAACGATCGTGGCACCTTCGACAGTCTGACCGATCGCATCGAAGGTCTGCACTAAAGCGACCCCATCCCGACAGCTCAGCACCATTCCCTCGGTCGGTTCCATCTCCTCCTGCGGCACAATCGACAGCGGCGTATCGACCTCCAACGATCGGCCGGTCGGAAGCCTGAATTCATAGAGGTAGAGCGTGCCGACTGTCTGGAGCAGGCGACCTGTCACAGGCATGATGGGTTGGTCCAGCCCTGAGGCTGAGAGCTGCTCTTGCTCGACGCGGAGTCGTCGGGCCCAGATTTCGATGAGGTCTCGTGCGGTCATTACGTGTCTTTCCACACCTCTTCCGGCGCCATCATACGGGCGCGATATGATGAGAGTCCAGACAGCACACTCGTAAAATCAGAGGCATCAGGCGTAGTGGCACAAGAGACACTCCGCTCTTCCGGCAAGATCTGTGATTGACTTTTCTTTGGCCCCTCCAGTATCCTCTTTTCCTTTCCAACAGAAGGAGTTAGGGGCATGAAAGTCATTCTACAAGAGACGATGGAAGGGGTCGGCCACTTGGGCGATCTCATCGATGTGAAGGACGGGTTTGCCAGGAATTTCCTGCTCCCGCGCAAGAAGGCCGTGATTGCCAACGATCGGAACATCAAGTCGTTCGAGCATACCAAGCGGGTGGCGGCCGAGCGGGCCAAGAAGGAAAAGCTCGAGATCGAGGCCCATGCCAAGAAGATATCCACGGTGACGCTCACCGTCGAGGCCCAAGTCGGCAAGGATGACAAGATGTTCGGCTCGGTCACGGTGAAAGACATTGCGGAAGGGCTGGAGGCGCAAGGTTATTCGGTCGATCGCCGCAAGATTCAGTTGCCGCATCCCATCAAGGAACTCGGCAGCTTCACCATCCCCGTGAAGTTACCGCGAGAGGTCACCGCCGCCGTGACCGTGCGCGTGGTGAAGAAACAAGAAGCCGAAGCCGCTTCTGCCTAGAAACAACGAGGCACATTAATGTCCATGAAAGATGCAGTAGGTTCGCTCGATGCCTTGCAGGCGACCGATCCAGAGGTCTATGCCGCGATCGATGCGGAAGAGGAACGACAGCGGAACAAGTTGCTGCTGATCGCTTCGGAGAACTTCGCGAGCCCAGCCGTCTTGGCCGCGCAGGGTTCCCTTTTGACGAATAAATACGCCGAGGGGTATCCGGGCAAGCGCTACTATGGCGGATGTGAGTTCGTCGATGTCGCCGAGACGTTGGCCATCGAGCGCGCCAAAAAGCTGTTCGGCGTGCAGTTCGCCAACGTCCAGCCCAACTCGGGCAGCCAGGCCAACCAGGGCGTCTACCAGGCCCTGCTGCAGCCCGGCGACACGATCCTCGGCA
>CAMLHQ010000166.1 GCA_946479785.1 uncultured Nitrospira sp. | reverse complement strand
ATGACTGGGGTCGTCGCTTGCGCCATTCATTATTGTCGGGGCACCATCCTGACGCGCGAATCAGGGGTAAATAACGAGAGATTCGGACTTCGGTAACGCTGGGCTCAGCCGTGATTGTCCTCGGTGAAGAGGAACTTCACGCCCAACGCCAGCGCCCGTCGCGGGTCCGTCAGGCCCGTCCGCGGTTCAAAAAAGGGCATTCCTGAAAGTCGTTTCCACGCCTCACTCGTCAGAGCTATTTTACTTCAGGAAGCGGTTCTACGATGCCTGCAAGCCGCTCGACCATTACCAGTTTGGGAGTGTAGATGCCTCACAAGAAGCGGACGTCCAGCCGAAAGGTTACGCGACCGCATAGAGAGGGACGAAAAAGCGACCTTCTGCCGCTTCATCATCCCGCGGGGCTTGTCGCGGAGCGACCGATGGCTCTCTCGGCGGTGCACACGACCAAATGGGGAAGGCTCTTTCAGGGCGACTGCCTGGAGCTGCTTCGCAGTCTGCCCGACGGCTCGGTGGATATGGTCTTTGCCGACCCTCCGTTCAACTTGGGCAAGGAGTATGGCAAGGGCATCAACGATCAACTTCGTGCCGACGACTATTTACGATGGTCAAACTCCTGGCTAGGCGAGTCGATTCGTGTGCTTGCCCCGGGGGGAAGCCTCTTTGCCTTCAATCTTCCGCGATGGCTGATCGAATACGGAGCATTTCTCAACCGAAACGGAATGATGTTTCGGCACTGGATCGCGATGCGCATGCCAAAGGCTTACCCTCGCGGTCAGCGGTTGTCGCCGGCACACTATGGCTGCGTTTATTACACGAAGGGCGAGCCGAAAACCTTCAATCGGATTTACATCCCTATCCAAACTTGCAGACACTGTCACGGGGAAGTCCGCGACTACGGCGGCCATCGTAAGGCACTGAATGAACGCGGCATCAATCTGATGGACGTAGTCGACGCGCCCGCCGACGTGTGGCACGACGCGCCAGATTCACTTCCGCTCGGTCACACTTGGGTAGACGCGGACGATCTGTGGGACGATATCCCTCCTGTTCGTCACAGTAAGTACAAGACTCGGGGCGCAAACGAGCTCGCTCCCTTGATGCTCGAACGCCTCATAGCGATGGCAACCAACCGCGGCGATCTTGTGGTCGATCCGTTCGGAGGATCGGGGACGACGTTTTACGCCGCTGAACGCCTCGAACGACGTTGGCTCGGAACCGAAATCGGAGACGTTCAACCCGCCATTCGCCGTCTCGAAGATCTTGCCGAAGGAAATGATGTCCGGTGGGAGCGCTCTCGCGGGCGAAAGCAATCCGCGAGATCCAAGGAACAGCTCGGACTCCTCGAGGCCAACTGAAAAGATGCCTAAGCTAGAAGAGATTGCGTACGACGGTTTTTATGAGAAGACAAAACGACTTGGATTGGAAGGCATACTCAATGAAGCCCGTCAAATCTTGTCGGGCTTTTCCCTTTTGGTACTCGAGAAAAAAGACAGCAACGGCGGCGCAGCGCTCCGAGAGATCATCGATGAGCGCTTTACTGTGGCGACTGGATGGAGAAAGAAACAGACCGGCGACGTCGATTGGACAAAGTGTCACAAGGTGAACGGCACCGAAGTATGTCTCGGCGTTGAGGTTCAGATGTCAGCCAGAAGCGATATGCTTGTTATGGACGTTCACCATCTGCGAACTGGCATGGCGGCGGGCCGCATCGACGTCGGCGTCCTGGCTGTTCCGAGCGACGTTCTCGGAGGCTTTCTTACCGACCGGGCTCCGTGCCTGAGCGATGCCAAGCGGCACGTTGACGTGGCGCGCGCGACGGACTTGCCTCTCCTTCTCATTGGCATCACCCACGACGGGCCTGGCCCCGCGCTGCCAAAGCGGTACAAGCGAACGAAGGAGAAGTAGTCCGGTCGGCCGCTACGGACACCGGCGGGTAGTTTGTGCAGTCGACCACCCACGCGCGGTGCGGGAGTCATGACGTGACTGCCTAAGACAAACGCCTTTCGATTCAGGTCTGGGGCAGTGTGCCAAGTGCCGCAGTCACCCGGGGCGCCTGCTGCGTTTGTGATGGCGGCGGGGTGATCTCCTCTTCTGCAGCGCGAAGTGCTCGCCGCCTGCGTCGAACAGCTCGTTTCACGGTTTTCGTTGCAGCAACGGCTTTATCGCCTTCGAGCACGTCCCGTTTCATGACTTCCGACTGCAGGATATTCGAAAGCTCCTCAGTCGTGATTTTCGTTCCTTTGAAGAGCGACCGTAGGTGACGGCGAATCAGATGTAGAACGGACTCACTCAAGAGCAGCTGGGCCAGCACATAACGGCTCGTGGCTTCTTTACTTTGCCAGTAGAGATCGATCACGGAAGCGTTGCCCGCTTCTTTACTCACCAGATAAAGCTTCTCGAGCATCTCCGACGTACGCGCATCGTCTGACAGAAGATCGATTTCAAATACCAGGTCGTGGTCGATCGGCTGCTCAAACCGAATGCGATGCGCTTGCCAGATGTAACCATTGGTCAGCAGTACCCACTCGATACCTTCGCGTGAGCCGTACTCAATGGCCTGTCGTAGGTGAGTTTCCTTCAGCTCCGTGCCGATGGATTTGACTTCGATGAGATATTGGAGTCGACCGTGGAGCTTGATCGCCAGGTCACAAAACGTGCTCCGGACCGACAGCTCAGTCGTGACCTCCTGGTATTTATCGTACCCAAGGATTTCCGTCAGAATGTCGCTGACAATGACGGACGTGTCTGATTCGTTAACGTCGCGCTTGCGTGCGGATTCGAGCACCTTCTGAAATCGGCGCAGTGCCGGTCGCGCCCGGTCTACAAATCTCTTGGAGACAGCCATCGGTGAATCGCCCTGTCGGATCCCGCCCAAACATGGGGCGCGCCGGCAGAGTCCGAAATGTCGATTTCATATCACCGCGATGTCGGTTTCATATCACTTAAGGGCGTATTCGCCCATTTTCTCGTGGTTTGCACCTGGGACCTACCCTTCTATCGGGGGTAGGGCGCCAACCCCGGCATGCTCGCCGGAATTCCGAGACTCTCCGCCGGCGGCAGCCGATGACTCCGGT
>CAMLHQ010000165.1 GCA_946479785.1 uncultured Nitrospira sp. | reverse complement strand
TGTACATTGCATGTCGGGCGTATCGTTCCCATCTATCATGAAACCAAAGGCTGGAGCTCCCGGCAAATGCGGGTGCTGATAAAGGGGTTGCTGGAAGAACATGCCGCCGACCTAAGAGATTACCTGCCCGTATCGGTGCGGGCTCGGCAGCGATTGGTACCCATTCAGGAGGCGCTCGGGGACGTCCATTTTCCGAAGTCCGGAACCGACCTGCCGGCATTCCAACAGGGAAAATCGCCGGCGCATCGGCGGCTGGCGTTCGAGGAACTGTTCCTCTTACAGGCCGCCTTGGCCGCGCGCCAACGCTCCATTCAAGTTGAGAAAAAAAGCCTGCGTTTCCGTCCAAGAACACCGGTGTTGGAGAAATTGGAACGCCTGCTACCGTTTCAATTGACTGCTGCGCAGGATCAAGTCATCCGGGAAATCTTTCGCGACATGATTTCACCCCGGCCGATGAATCGCTTGGTGCAGGGCGATGTGGGATCGGGCAAAACAGTCGTGGCGTTGCATGCCATTGTGATGGCCTGCGGTTCCGGTTACCAGGCAGCGCTCATGGCGCCGACGGAGATCCTCGCGGAACAGCATTATCGGAATCTGAGCAGCATGTTGGAGAACCTGGATTTGAAGGTGGCATTGCTGCGTGGCAGTGACAAGGCCGCCATGAAGAAAACTCAGGTTGCCCAGCTCGCGTCGGGACAGATTCAAGTCGCCATCGGCACGCACGCCTTGATCCAAAAGGGAGTGAGCTTCAGGAATTTGGGGCTTGCCGTGGTCGACGAGCAACATAAGTTCGGCGTGCTGCAGCGGAAAACGCTGATCGAGAAAGGCTACAAGCCGGATATCCTTGTATTGACGGCCACGCCGATTCCGCGGACGCTGGCCATGACCGTCTATGGTGATCTTGACGTATCGATCATTCACACGCTGCCTCCCGGGCGCAAACCGGTGCGGACGTTTCTTTTCGGCGAAGCTCAGCGGCGGCGCGCCTATCAAATTCTGCGGGACGAATTGGAGGACAAGCGACAGGCCTACGTGGTGTATCCGCTCGTCGAGGAGTCGGAAAAAATCGATCTGCAAGCGGCTATTCAAGGGGCGGAGCAGTTACAACAGAACGAACTCAAAGCGTTCCGAGTGGGTCTCTTGCATGGACGCATGAAACAAGCGGACAAGGAAACGGTCATGGCCGATTTCAAAGCCGGCAAGATTCATGTACTCGTGGCGACGACGGTAATCGAAGTCGGTGTCGATGTGCCGAATGCCACCATCATGATGATCGAGCATGCCGAGCGCTTCGGGCTCGCGCAACTGCATCAATTGCGCGGTCGGGTGGGCCGGGCCGGTCACCAATCCTATTGCCTGCTCATGGCGGCTACCATGGGGCGCAACAAGGTGCAGCTGGGCAAGTATCCGACGGGGAATCAAGAATCGGCGTCGGCGGTCAAGGAGCGGCTTGAGGCCCTGGTACAGTCGAACGATGGATTCGTGATTGCGGAAGAGGATTTGCGAATCAGGGGACCCGGGGAATTTTTCGGTTTTCGGCAATGGGGTATGCCGGAGTTTCGCGTGGCGAACATCGTGAGGGACGGCGACCTGCTTCAGCAGGCCAGGTCGGAGGCGTTCTCCCTGCTGAGGCAAGACCCGCAGTTGAGTGCGCCCGGGCATCAAGGGTTAAAAGAGGCAATGCTGCGAAAGTGGGAGAAAAAGTTGGATTTGGGATCGGTGAGTTAAAGTGTGCGGGTCCTGTCGTCGACCAGCCCGTTCGTCCTCGCACCCCGCCCAGTGTGGGGGCCCCGCTGCGGACGCATGGGAAAGGACCGCGTCTCGACGCGGAAAGGGTGGGTGGTGAGAAAGGCGCCCAGAACGACGCCACCCGCTTTGGGAAGTGACCGATCCATGGTGGAGAGGGGAGAGTGTTAAGGAGATTGAATGGGCCTGCTGCAACGGTTGAAGCATGATTTGAAATCGGGGCTGGCGACGCTGCGTTTGGGGACGGCGCAGGCAGCGAATCGTGCGCTGGAGGAAACGGAACTGCTGCGTCTGCGGCTCGAAGTCAGAAAGATCGATCAGCAGTTAAAGGAGCTATATCGTGACGTCGGCGAGCGAGCCGTGAGCCTGCGTGAAGCCGGCGAACCGGTGGAGCGCGTCCTCTACGATACGGAGATCGGCCGGTTGGCGAAAGACATCCATCAGCTGAAAGAGACGAGCAAGAAGCTTGAAGCAGAAATGCAAGAGATCCGCGACGCCCAATGAACACCAAGCGGCTTGCCGGGATTGATATTGGAACCCTCACCTGCCGGCTTCTGATCGCTGACCTGCCAGTCAATGGTCCCCTGAAAGAACTGCGCTCGGAACGACGGATTCTTCGACTGGGTGAAGGCGTCGATCAGTCGAAGCGTTTGAATAGCGCCGCCATGGATCGGGTGATCCAATGCTTGAAAGAGTGGCGAGCCGTCATCGACGGCTCGCGCGTTGATGCTTGCACGGCGGTCGCGACGAGCGCGGTGCGCGATGCGGCCAATCGGCAGGAGTTCCTGGATCGAGTGAAATGTGAGGCGGGATTCGAAGTCGAAGTCATTACGGGCGAAGAAGAAGCGCACCGCACGATGCTGGGTGTTCGTTCCGGCCTTCCAACCGGAGTGACGGATGTCCTGGCGCTTGATATCGGTGGCGGTAGCACGGAATTTATTTTTGATCACCCAGGTCAGTCACCGCTCGTGCGCTCAATTGACATTGGTGTGGTGCGATTGAGCGAACGACTTCTCCATCATGACCCGCCGACATGTGACGAGATTCAACAGGCCCGCGACTGGGTGCGAAAAGAAACACAAGAAGCTATGGCCGCTCTGCCGCGACATCCAGGTCAGGTTTTTGTTGGCACGGCGGGAACGGTGACTTCACTGGCCGCCATGGCGCAGCAGCTGCCCACCTACGAGCCGGCCAGAATTCATAATTATCGACTGACACTCGAAACGATCAGCAATCTTGAGCAGCAGTTGCTGAGCCGCACCAAAGCCGCTCGGATCGGACTACCGGGACTGGAAAAGAATCGCGAAGACGTCATCGCTTCCGGCGCGATCATCATCCGGACCGTCATGGAAACGCTGGGCGAGCAGGAATGTTTGGTGAGTGACTTAGGATTGAGAGAGGGTGTGTTATTGAGTCTCGCAACACAGCTAAGCGAAAGTTAGGATGTGTGAGTTCGATGGCCGCCCTTCAA
>CAMLHQ010000164.1 GCA_946479785.1 uncultured Nitrospira sp. | reverse complement strand
TCGGCTAAGACGTTCGCACCGAACTCTCTGAAACGGCGAACGGCTTCCTCGGTCGTGAGGCCGCTTGCGGCTGTTTCGAGCCGCTTCAGCACGTCCTCCGTCGAGAGCCGATTGATGTCGTGATATCTGAAGTCAGGCACGCGCGCCCCGCACGATCAATACGGAACAAGGGGCATGTCTCAGCAGACTTTCAGACACACTTCCGAGATGAAGCCGTTCGCTCTTCGTCAAAGCCCGGGAGCCGACGACAAGCAAGTCCGCATGATCTGCCTCCACATGCTTGACGATGGTGTCGATGACATGGTCCATCTGCACGGCAGTCGTCGCCGTGTGGCCTTCTTTGATGAAGTCGTCACGCAGGGAGTTGACCAGCTTGGTTGTTCGCTCCATCACCGGTTGTGTGAGGTCGGAGAGTTGCGAGGCCGATAGATAGCGGGCGGCCAAGTCCGTGACCGGGCTCTCCGCCGAGGAGAGGATGGTCACCGTCGCCGAGTCGGGAAGAATCTGGGAGCGGAGAAACTGCGCGGCGGCGCGTGACTGTTTGGAATCATCGACTGCGAGCGTGACGCGTCGGAAAGCGGAACAGGGTTCCTTGACGACCAGAACCGAACAAGGAGCCATGGACGCGACATGCCGTGAGACACTGCCCAGCAAAAAGCCTTTGATGTCGCTCAATCCTCGAGAGCCCAAGAGGATGAGATCGGCTTTCCACCGGCGCGCCTGTTGCACGATGGTAGCCGCGATGGGGCCGTAGGCCAACACCTGGTGAAAGGCCGTGCTCGGGCCGGTGGCAGCCTGCCCCAACGCAACTTTGGCCAATCGTTCTGCTTCGCGCAGCAAGAGTTGACCGGACTTTTCCATCGCAAGCAAAGCCCGCCTCTCTGGTGGTAGCATCTTTCCCTTGGCTGCCCGGAGCGACGGCTTGTTGATGACGTGCAGCAGAGCCACATGCTCGGGCTCCATTTCTGCGAGCGCCTTAAGCGTTTGGACTCCCCATTGGGAACATTCCGACCCGTCCACTGCACAAAGAATTCGCATCATAGCCTCCTCGTAGACGCAAACATCACTTCCATCCATAGCACATCGGTTGCATTCGATATGCCTGGTGCTAATCGTGGTATGAGAAAGGAACGGCCTGATTCCAAAGGGTTGAAGGGGGGAAGCGCGATCTTCTCAATCTTCTGATGCAGCGTTTTGCAGCAGAGACTAAAAAGCCACTGGGGTGATTGGCGTCAGTCCTCTTTACCAAATCGGTCGCGAAGGCAGAATTTCGTCATTCTTATGGGAATTCGGTGATCTGTGGCGACGCTGAGGCTGGCACTCTCATTGCGAAGTCTGGTCCCAGGAGGGCCACGTTATGTATAAATGGATCGTCTTGGCTTTGGCATTATGGTTCAGTGCAGGGGACGGGCTGCTCCATGCGGAGGGCGGCCTTATAGCCCGCGTCGGACAATCCGGTGAATTTCTGGAATTGGAACAAAGTAACGGGCAGGTCATCAAAGACTACCTCCCTCTTTATCGGGCGGGCGGGGTTCGCTATTTCAGCGTCGGGGTGGGATTAGAAGAACGTCAGGCACAGTACCCTCCTTTCTCGCTCAAGCTGGTCTTCACGGCGGGAGGAAAACCGTACTTGGCTGGGGTCGACGTGACGATTCAGCCTGCGAAGGGAGCAGCGGCCATCACCATCTCACGTGACCAGGTTGAGGGGCCTTGGTTGTTTGTCGATCTCCCTTCTGGGACATATGACATCACGGCCACCTATGGCGAGCACAAACAGGCGCTGAAGGGCGTCAACATTGTTGGAGGAAAACAAAAAAGTGTTCATCTGCGGTGGACGGAAGATACCGGCCCGACGGTGAAGGTGCCGAACGAGTAGCGCTGGTATTGGCGCCAGTGTCCCGGTGGGCGCACAGGGGGGAGAATGCCGACCAAGAAAACACGTGCGAAGGAGTCGACTAAGGAGTTTGCCTTTATGACGGTCAAGGACGTGATGGAAAAACGGGTCCAGGCCGTACGACTCAGAACGAAGGGCGACGTGATTGCATCGCTCATGATCGAAGGATTCGGGGCCGTGCCGGTCGTCAATGACGGTCGAAGACTCGCTGGCATCGTCAGCGAGCACGATCTGCTGGCGGCGATCGACGACGGGCACGAGTTGGGACGGATTACGGCGGGCGACATCATGACCGGCAATCCCTATTCAGTCAGAACGGAGACGACGCTCGGTACGCTCGTGCATGTGTTGCGCGCAAGCGATCTTGTTCGCGTGCCCGTGGTGGACGCCAGCGACAAACTGGTCGGCATTATTGCCCGCCGCGATGTGTTACGAACATATCTGGCCGGTAATTTATCCAAGAGAAAGTGAGGACAGACGATGCGACAAACTGAATTCTTCATGGCAGCCTGTGATCCCAAGACGCTGACAGTCGGACAGTTGATGCAGGACGCGGTCACGACCTGTACTCCACGAACCGATGGTTCGACGATCGCCAGCATGATGACACGCCGCAACTTCGGCAGTTTACCCGTCGTCGAGTCGGACGGGACACTCGTCGGCATCGTCAGTGAATACGATCTCTTGCAGGCGATGATCGAGGGGCGTGACCTGCGGAAGATTCTGGCGACCGAAATCATGTCGGCTCATCCGGTCTCAGTAACAGAAGATCAAACGCTGGCGCAGGTGGCCGATCTCTTTCAGGACCGGTATATGACGCGCGTGCCGGTCGTCCGGAACAAGAAGTTGGTAGGGGTTCTGGCTCGACGCGACTTGCTGTTCGGCTATATGAAGGCCTCCAAATATTGGTCTTGAAGGGGACGGCTTCGGAACGTATGACGTATCGGTCGGTCGGACCCTCTGCTGGATGGCGATCATTCTGTCGAGCCGTGATAGCTATAGTTGTGGTGCCGGCCGTGGCAGTCTTCTTCTCGTTCGCCTCTGCTGAACCGGTCACGAAACACCGAACTCCCTGCCAAATGTCCTATCCGAGCGATGCGACGATTGAGTGGGAGTGCCGGACGCTGCGCTTAGGTGAATCACTGGAGAATGTATTTGAGGACCACTGGGTCGAGGTCGCGAGGTTCAATCGGATCGACCGGCGGCACGCTCATCGAGGCGTCCCCATCAAGGTTCCAAGGCGGGTTGACGATCTGGCGTCCTTTCGCCCGCTCCCGTTGTTCTATCCGCCGGCAGAACTAGACGAGCAATTCATCCTGATCGATCTATCGGAACAGTTTCTCGGCGCCTACGAATACGGCGCGCTGAGATTTGCCGTCCCCATTGCCTCGGGGAACGGGAATGATGAAACGCCGAGGGGTGAGTTTCGTCTGACGGCTGCTCATCGCTCCCACCAGTCCTGTCTCTACACGATCGA
>CAMLHQ010000163.1 GCA_946479785.1 uncultured Nitrospira sp. | reverse complement strand
GGATTCCCGAGCCCGGGAATGGATGAGGCATTGTGCGCCCATTTCGTTTCTCCCTGGCTGATCCAGGCACCGACGCCCAATTCCACCCGCGGTCGTCGCTCCTCGACGGCATCCTGGGCGAACAACACTTGCCGGTCCGGAACCGCTGCGAGCGCGAGCATTCCAACGCATATGGCAATAATACGTCGCCACCGGTTCATCGTCTGGCACCCCCCCGCTGAATGATGACCGTATCGATGCAACGCTCGACCGTTTCCGGCATCACGCGCTGACAAGCTGAGCGGATGTCTTCCATGGTAAACGATCGCTGTACTGAAGCCGCCCACCAGACCAGCCAGGTTCCAAGCCCGAACGCGACAACGATTCCAACAGACCATTGCACGACAAGCGTGATGGGAAACGAACGTGCAGCTGCCACCTCTACAGGAAGATCGTCTTTGGGAACCACATGGAGGTTTTGCATGTGACAATGCCTCCCGATGTAATGCAATTGAACAGCAGGCCCTATCCTACTGGAGATCGGGCCATCTGAACATTGTTTTGTGGATCCTCGAGATGACGAAAAAGGCCTGTGCGCAAGGCTGCACAAAGGCGCGTGATCGCACCTACAGGTCGTTTTTTATCCACTCTTTACGAGTCTTGTACAAATGTGAAGAATTCAAAGATTTCATGGCATAGAGGGCCTTATGGCCACGAGCCGACAACTGGCATATCCGTTGCTTAGGTAGGGACCGAGAGGACTCTCAGGAGGCTAACCATGACGCAAACCAATGGCAACACATCCTGGCAGCTAGTTGGCAATACAGGACGCATCTTTTTCTTGTCTTTGCTTTCAACGTTCCTTTTTATCAGTATGATCCCTGAGGCGATGGCTACGTCTGTCTCCCCTACCACCCTCAATTACAGTGCGTCGAGTAGCAGCCCTACGCCCCCGCCGCAGACCGTGACCTTCAGCAAAAACTCTATTGTGTCGAAAACGTGGACCGCCTCTGGCAACGCAGCATGGATGACGGTTAGCCCATCGACAGGAGCCATTTCGAGACAAAAGAACCAGATTTCTGTTGCTGTGAGCGCTACAGGGCTCGCTTCGGGCACCTATACCGGCACAGTTAATATCGCCATTGGAGGACAGCTCAACGCGATCCCTGTTACTCTGGTGGTCTCCGGGGGAACTGCGACCTCCACATCCGGCAGCACTACGTCCACATCAAGTGGCAGCACGTCACCTACACCGAGCATACTCTTGAATCCCGTAAGCCTTAGCTTCTCAGGGACAGCAGGAGGAGCGGTGCCATTGGCCCAGCAATTCAACATTACTAACCCTACAGGTGGGACCCTCACCTGGACGCTAGCTGAATCTGCCGCGTGGCTTGGTCTCAATGTTACAAGCGGCACAACGACGACTGAAGTCGACAGTATCAGCGCAAGTGTTTCGACAACCGGCCTCGCGGCCGGCACCTACAGTACTGCCATCACCGTCACCGCTTCCGGATCGACGAATAGTCCTCAAACAGTTCCGGTAATCCTGACGTTAAGCGCACCCACAACAGGAACAGCTTCGCTCACCTGGAGCTCGAGCACCGCGACGAATATAACTCAATACAATCTCTATACAGGCACTCAGTCGGGAGTGTATGGTCCACCTGTCGCAGTTGGGCTAAACACGAGCTACACCGCCGGCAACCTCACAGGAGGCAAGACGTATTATTTCACGGTAACTGCAGTGGACGGTTCTGGGACCGAGAGCCTGCATTCGAACGAGGTCTACAAAACCATTCAATAGCCGACACCTGCCATTCTTCTCTCTCTTGACCCACTAGGCATGAGACCTGTATAACCGCTGCCTGCTGCAGGCAGCGGTCGTCCCACCCACCTTCGGCTTTTTCCAAAAGAGCACGACGCGTGGACCCGATGCCACAGACCTGCTCAACGCGCCCGTAGCTCAATGGATAGAGCACCAGACTACGGATCTGGGGGTTACAGGTTCAACTCCTGTCGGGCGCACCATTTGATTGATCCAATCTCACGGATCTCGGAACATCCGATTCACTCCTGTCGGGCGCCTCTCGGTACATGGAAGGTGAATGGGTGGGTCCACCGTCGCCCGCATGGACCTTCGAGTCGATGATTATGCTGTTCTGGTGCCAGGGATCTCGGATAGGATTCTCAAATGTCCGTCAACCCCATCTTAGGAGAGCAACTCGGGGATGTCTCTCACAAAAAGATCAAACGCATTTCCATCTCTAATGGGACGCACCTCGCATTTCGACACAAAATAAACGGGGATTTCGAAGAGTGATGAAGCCTTTTCCCTGGACCGAGAGAACATTAATATGTGAAAGTTCTTTTGACGAGCCAGATACTTTTCTATGTCCTCGTCAGAGGCATACCCCACATAGTATGCGATCCCATCACCACGCTTCTGAATCTCCAACGAGAATGTATCGCCACGCTTAGCGTCCAGCAATTCGCTACACGTTGAGAAACCGTATATTCCATTCGGCACATCCTGTATCTTGCTTCCATCTTCCGTTTCTCTAAGCGGTCTAAGATGATGCTTTTGCCGAAGGATCTCCACCAGCATATCTTTGGGGACAGCTTTTACATTCGATGTCTTTCCGACATCGCTCTGGCTCTTTGCTTGATTGTCCACCCACCACATTCCGGTGAAGTTAATTGGATATTCGAGTGAAGCAATGAGGTAAACCAGCGTTCCCAACCCAAGCAGAACCATTATCAACACATATCGCCATTTCATACCGATCAGGATACGCCATGGTCCCCCTAGAGTAAAAACAATCTGTCTACTTACTCGGGTTCACCTCACAGGCCAAAATAGCGGCAAGATCCCGAAGCTTCTTGCCCGCAACGCCTTGGCCTCGGGATCATGCTAGTTCCTGCCTACTTCTCCAGTCTGATAAATTAGAACAAATTTTTCCCACTACAAGGAGGATTCCATGACAATGGAAGGGATACCTGCCGGCGGATTCAAAACCCTCGGGGAAATCGACGGGACCAATTCATTGCGTTTCGGTGCCAAGCAAACCGGTTTAACCATTGCACTGGAACTTCTGTCATCGCACACATCTGGCGCACCTATTGTCAGTGACGAAGGGCAGTTCATTGGCTTTGTGAGCGAATTCGATCTTCTTGGAGCCATCGAATCCGGAAAGGATTTGAGCCAAACAACTGCAGATACTCTCATGAATAGAGATCATTTCGTCGCGGATGAATCAACAACCATCGGTAACGCCATCCGGTTCATGAAAGAGAAGCACTTGCTAAACATCCCGGTCATCAAGCAGGGCCGCGTCGCCTATTCTGTCACCCGGCATGACCTTCTGAGAGCCCGTATAGGCCTTGGGCCCGGCATTGAAACATAG
>CAMLHQ010000162.1 GCA_946479785.1 uncultured Nitrospira sp. | reverse complement strand
TATGATGAGGTGAGCTCAGGTTCCGACAAATCTAGCGTTTAAGTTGAAGGTGCTATTTATAAAGTATTCTTTCTATTGTGCAATTGTTGTGACTAGAGAAGGCCAGAGTGTCAATTAAGCAGACAGAGGTGGTATCAGAAGCGGAGAATCGACAGGAAAGTGGAGTCGTTCAGCCCACAGCGTTGTAAGGCTGGAAGGGTCGGAGTGTCTGAAAGGAGCCGTTCTGATGTCAACACACCCAGCCATTACCAATCGCATTCTCAGACAGCTACGTCGATCTCCTGAATGCGAGCTTGAAGAGCTGGTGTTTAGCTGCAAGGAATTTACCTGGCACGACACACTCGTCGAACTCGTTCGCTTGAACCGAAGGGGACAAGTGGAGATGAAGACGTATCGCACAGGAATCTGTCACGTCAGACTGTGCTCCAGAGATCAACACGATGTACATACCGCTCTGCGGTAGGCAAGGCCGAAGCGCGGCCAAGGCATCGGCTTTCGTCAGATTGACATTCATAGTCTCCTGCCACGGTATCCAGTCTCAGCAGACCCCACGACATGCGCGGTTCACCGCCGCGGGTCCTGTTGCAGGAGCAGCCTCGCCAAAAAGCGGAGACTCAGCATTTGACGTAACAGTTGACCACCCTCGCTGCTCTGCTAGACTTTGCTCACGCCATGTATCATGTGCTGATTGCAGCGTTCCTTCTCTTGACTGTCGCGGAGTCCGCCCACGCGGGCCAGCGACAAGACATCTTTCGCCACGCCAAGGCTGCGACCGTACTTATTGTCGGCACCGACGAGGCCACTCATAGCATCTCCCTCGGAAGTGGGTTCTTCGTGGATGCCAGCGGCTTACTCGTCACGAATGCCCATGTGATCGAAGAGAGTGCCCGTCTGTATGTGTATGTCCTCGATCGAGAGATCCATGCTGCCCCTGAGGTACTCGCCGTAGACCGTGATTTGGATCTGGCAGTCCTCCGCATTCCGAACACATGGGCTGATCCCCTCACACTCGCAGCGGACCCAACACCCGACGGGACCGAAGTGATCGCCGTCGGCTATCCCCGGATCACGGATATCCTCAACATGGGCTTCGCGCTGCATGCCACGAGCATTCCGGCGATGGTCAGCGGCCTCGTTCAAGGACAATCGAGGACCAACGCGCGAGCCGTCGACTTTATTCAAACCACAGGTGTTATGAACTTCGGGAACAGCGGGGGTCCGCTTGTGCGGAGTGATTCCGGCGAGGTGGCTGCCATGGTGGTCACAACCGTACCCTACCTGGAACGAGCAAAGGATCCGCAGGGCGTCGCGATCGGAAGCGTCATGATGAAATCAGGCATCAGTTACTCGATCCCGGCTCCGGCAATCCGGCAATGGCTGGCTGCGAATCACCTGTCGCCATCGCCTGCTCCACAAGCCCCGGCCCAACTGGCGCTCCCCAACGCGTCGAAGCCCGAGGCCGACCGTGCTTTCGCGACCGGATATCTGTTGCAGACCATGGCGATGGTGCTTCATGGAGATGCCGATCTCTTGAAGCTTGCCATTCGCCACTATGGTGTGGCCGCCGAACTCCGGCCGGAGGCTCCGGGGATCGTCTGGAACCTCGGCCTGGCGTACGCATCGCTGGAGCAATGGGATAAGGCAGTGCAAGCCTACAGCAAGGCGATGGCGCTGGCCCCGGATGACCCGGAGCTCCTTGCCGATGCGGCCATGGCACAGCAGCGATCGGGTCGGTTAGACGAAGCTGCGGCATTGTCCCAAGCGGCCCTCATCAGTACCCGCCTCAAGTCCGCAATCTCCGTGGACCCCGTCCGAAGGGTGACCTCCGATACTGGAAGATAAACGGGATTGGAGCCAGTCCGCAGACTGGCTCAATCCGTGTAGAACCTCTACTTCGGCATTCCAGAAGCTGCAGCGGCAGGTTTAATGGACAATGCGTGGCCCTTCTCCGACGCCTGGGCCTCGATCTTGTCCCCGGCCTTGAAGTCGCCTTCCAGCTTAGAAGTCTTATCGACATGTAAGCGGACTTCCTTACCGGACGGATCCTTCACGACATAAAACTCCCCGTCAATCTTCAACAGATCTCCTTTGACAATCTGAGAGCCACCGGGCGCTGCCATTGGCTCAGCCGCGTACGTGAGGGATATCATCCCAATACCGAGGATCGCTGCGAACCCGAGTAAAACGAGAAGCTTCTTCATGGGAACACCTCCTTGTAAGTGATTTTGCGGGAATGTGATGTGTCCACTGTAGGCGCTCTCACTGACATGAGCAACACGTTTCTCAGGCGGGAGCGATTCAGCGGAAAGGCGGTCATAATAGGCGCAGTTAAGCCAGCTATTCCATCGTCTTGACCTCGAAGTCGACGAGGGCATCGTCTTCGACGGTATAACTGATCTCGAGAGGATTGCAGCACACCTCACAGTCTTCGACATAGGTGTGACGGTGAACCGAGAGGTCCAGGACCATCGAAATTTCCGCCCCGCAAAAAGGACAGGTGAAGGAGTATTCCACGATGCGAGCACGTTGCCGCAAGTCACACGGTGAATCTCACGTTACGGGAAAGTAATACTAATAATACCGAGCGATCCAATTGCACCATAGATGGATGTCACGAGTTGTGAGAATGCAATCTGATTCCTTGTCACGCCTCATTAATGTCCTTCGTTCTTGTGTAAGTGACTCATTAGCCACAGTCGATTGAATCTCACCCTGCTGAGACATCAATGGTTCGCCCGCCTTAGGCTGGTACGCACAAGATGTGATGACAGACGCAAAAACGAGAGCAGCGACCGCGATGGACCAGAGTTTTGGCGAGGGTAAACGCATAAGGACGAAAGGGTACTGTAAAAATATGAGACTACTTCTAGTCAGATCCAATACCTGATGCACTTCTACTCGGTGAAACCCTTGTTCCTATTCCCAAGCGCACTATCGCGAGGACTATATCTAAATGATCCCTCCAAGCTTGCTCGCGCTCGCCTCTTTAAGCGTAGCCCGATTGGTCTCAAACGTGCACGCGGCGTTGTAATGATCCTTCCAAGATCGCTTGTTGCTTCTCCAGGGATGGAGACTGATTGGTCTCCGACTGCGCGCATCATTCTCGCCCGCCCGGCCCTGGTCGAGTTTATTCCACCCGCCAACCCACCGATTGCTACGCAATCGATAACCCGGGACGCGCCCTTTCCCAAGGAGCACAGCCTTATAAGATGATCCATCCAAGGTTGCTCGTACGACGCTCTCCGGAATGACACACGTATCGCTCCTACTGCGCCCGTGGACCACTCTATTTTAAATAACCCCTTCCGAGCTGGCTTGTGATCGCTCCAGGGATGGAAGCTGATTGGTCTCCAATTGCGCGCGTGCAGCGAGCACTGCCCACAGTGTTCCAATTCG
>CAMLHQ010000161.1 GCA_946479785.1 uncultured Nitrospira sp. | reverse complement strand
TCAACAAGTCGGGCAAGGAAGTGGCGCGTATTCAGGTCGAAGAGCCGATCTATGTTCGGCCGGCCGAGCGCGTGAACTGGCTGTAATTTAAGCCAGGATCGCTTCGGGGAGGGGCGGAGTTCCTTCGGGGGCTCCGCCCCTCGTCTTTTCTCTGAAGGCGAATGAATAATCTACGTCCAACTGAACCTATCCGTTCACCAAAAAACAATCAGCAAGGTTCGCGGTCGAGTGAGCTCTGTGACCTAGGCCTTTCTCGGTCTTTCGGCTCAGACTGAATGCTGCTTCTGCGCCCTTGACGGGATGGGGGGGGTTCAGTAGAGTTGTTCTCTAATGTTGCGTGGTTTCACTACCTGCCACGAGGTGCGTTCAGCGTGACCTCCCGTCAAGACCAATCGATTCCTTTTGCCGCACAAGCTGTTCCCTTCGACGAGTTCTTAGCAGCAGGAAAACTCCCAGAAGGATACCTGACCAGCGAATATGTGGCGCAGCAATTCGTCGAGCGTCTCGTCCACTATATCCTGAGCGTACCGGCAGGCAGCTATACGATGGCCCAGCTCAGCCATGTATTGGAGCAACTCGACCCCCGGACGCAGGTGTTTTTCTTCAAACGCCTCAAAGAAACCAGCCCGGAAAGCCTGAAAGATTTCGCGCCCCTGTATTATGGTTTCATGAACGAGTTCCACTCTCTGCTTTTTACGTAAGATCCCCAAAAATATTCCTTGTAGCCTCCCGATTCTCATGTATAATTGATTGATTCTTCCATTGTTCCGGAATATAAAGGAGTTCTATGAATTCGACTCTTCAGCGCGCCGTGACCAGTTTCTATAATCTCGTCTATGAAGCCCAGACCTTTGCCACGACCATGGCCCGGATCGATACCGCCGAACAGGAGCATTACGCCGGTAGAATTGAAGGGCTGAATTGGGTGTTGGATCGTTGCCAGGAACTGGAGGACATGGATGCCAATTTGACCCCCTCGTCGCTCCAACGCGTTCTGACGGAGGTCAAATCGGATCTCGATCACGAGTTGTCGGTTCAGAGACGCGAAAAAGGCCGCCGCGCCGACGGTCGGGAAGAGGCGCTGAATTTCGTGGCAGACTACCTCTCCAGCCTCATCACCGCGACGGAAATCGAATCGGCCAAGACATCGGCCGCCTAGCTCCCGCTCTTGTGCGGGACCGCCCACCCTTCCATCGCCAGCGTTCGTGCACCGAGTTGATTGCCCCATGATGCGCGAGTGGATCATTTTTGCGCTTTGTTTGGGAGTGGGCGGACACATCGCCCTCGGCGTGATGTTGCATGCCCCTGATCTCTGGCCCTGGAGTACGGCGGGGTTCTATGGACTGCTCAGCGGACTCGCCGTCTATGCAATGGTCCAGGGCGGACGGGGGCTCTGGAGGCTGTTCAAGTCTTCATCTCAAACCCGTCAGAACAATTCATCTGGTAGCTCATGGTAACCATCGACTATTCACGTGATCCGTCGGTCTAGCATTGACCGGAAGCAGGCCGCTTCCTTACAATCGATTTATGCCCTTGCCTCCACATAAACCGAACATCCCGGGATGGCCCTCAGGTCGGTCTCCTAAACCCAACAGGCCTAGTAGGCCGCACGCAACAGAACAAGAAGATCAGTTCAGATCGCTGAATGCCTCATTGCTCTACTGTCCTCGCTGTCGAATGGCGACCCCCACACGTGAACGGCTGCTTCTCGTCCTGCCGAGCGGAAACCTCTATGAATATCTGTGCCAGCAGTGCGGGGCCTCGACCGGCTCCAAGACGGAGCAAGAACAGGGCGGCATGTTCCGGCCGTAATCCCGAGCTGCAAATTCTACTCGCTGCTACCAAAATCAGGATGCTGGAGGGCGATTAGAGGACTTGGTCGAGAGGAATGCCTTCCTCAATCAACATGACGGGAATGTCTTCACGGATTGGGTAGAGTATTTTTCGGTCGGATCTGATCAATCCGCCGTCGAGCAGTTCGGCCACCGGCTTTTGCGCTTTGTTTTTCAAGAGGCCCCGGCTCACGGCATCATTGAGCTTGTTAATCAATGCATCGTCGGCCAAGCTGACGTCGAGCTTCGTTTCTGGACAACAGAGAATGGCCAGCAAATCCTTGTCCACCCGCACAGGACGCCTCGTGCCCGGCTGATCCGCCATGATAATTCCTCTCGTCGAACAACAGAAATGTGTAGCCTCAGGATAAAGCACCTTTCCACCGAGATCAAGACCAGGCTCGCGCTCCAATCGGCAATCGTTTCTGTTACACTACGGCAATGTCACGAAGGCCGAAGGAACGATGATCGTGAAGACACTCTGGCGTTATTGCTTGACCGGCCTATTGATTCTGATACCGGCCTGGGCCACGTTTCTTATTCTCTCTGCACTCCTGTCGACAGTGAACCATGTCATTGCGGATCTCCTGGGCCAGATTGGCGTCAAGGCTACACCTGTCATCGGTCTGCTGATGTTCGTCCTCCTGGTCTTGGCTGCCGGCGTCCTGGCGACACACGTCTGGGGCAGACAGCTCATCGCGTCGACCGAACGTCGGATCGAGCAGATCCCTCTTGTCCGTAGCATCTACCTCACGATCAAAGGAATGACCGACCTGTTCCAATTCCGGTCTCGCTTCGGCCGCAGTACTGTCGTGGCTTTTCCATTTCCACGCGACGGAGTCTGGGCGCTCGGCTTCGTTATGGGAATAGCCCCGCAGACAATTCAAGTGGAGTCGTCCGTTAACCTTTTGATGATCTTCGTTCCGACCGCCATCCATCCCTTTACTGGATACCTCGCGTTTGTCCCGGAACTACAGATCCGCCCGATCAACCTGCTGCCGGAAGATGCGATGAAAATGGAATTCTCCGCGGGCTTCTACAAGCCGGCAGACGGTTGGCTCGGGGCACCGAAAGACACGGCAGCATAGAACGATGCGTCCTGCCAACCAGCTGATCGTCAGACAAGCCAGCCGAGCGGATGTGGAATCGATCCTCGCGTTCAGCGCGGCCATGGCGCTTGAAACGGAAGGCCGGAAGCTCGACGAGGCGAGGCTCCGAGAAGGAACGCTTTCGTTGCTCGATTCTCCGGCCCATGGATTCTTCATGGTCGCCGAAGCACCGCACACGGACCCGTCTCAGCTCGTCGGCCAACTGATGATCACGTTCGAGTGGAGCGACTGGCGCAACGCGGTCTTTTGGTGGGTCCAAAGCGTCTATGTCGCACCGGCTTGGCGGCGCCAGGGCGTCTACCGCCTAATGCACGACGAAATCGTCGCACAAGCCAAGGCGGACCCCAAGGTCTGCGGCATCAGGCTTTACGTGGAGCAGGACAATCGCACGGCTCAAACGGTCTACCAGCGGGTGGGATTGGCTCCATCAGTCTATAAAGTCTACGAGCAGGATTTCGTCCT
>CAMLHQ010000160.1 GCA_946479785.1 uncultured Nitrospira sp. | reverse complement strand
AGGCGCTCTAACGCAAAACTATGACGAAAGCACCTCGTGTCGTATAGTATTAAAGAGATGCATACAGCATGCTGCATATATGAAAAGCAGGAGAAGCGCGGCATGTCTCATCTAGTTGCCGTCGTGCTTTCCGTTCATCTGCTGTTCCTGTGGGCAAGTCCCGTCTCAGCCTATGTATGGCGTTGCCACAGCCCCCATGGTGACTTCTGGACCACCGCACCGAAGGAATCCGACGATTGCAGTGAGTATGACAGCATCTATAACCCCGATGCGGCGCCGCCGATGGCCAAGCAACGCACAGCGCTTGAATTCACCACGCCGGAGCGTGGGACCAAAGATAAGGTGCTGTTCAAGCAGCAAGAACTCGATCAGATGCTGGCGCCGATTGCCTTGTATCCCGACTCGCTGCTCTCACAGATTTTGATGGCTTCGACCTATCCCCTGGAAATTGTCGAGGCAGCCCGCTGGGTGAAAGCGCACCCGACGGTTCAGGGCGACCAGGCGGTGAAAGCGACCGACCAATACAATTGGGAGCCCAGCGTGAAGTCGCTCGTGGCATTCCCGAACGTTCTGGCGATGATGGATGAGAAACTGGACTGGACGGAACGGCTCGGCGATGCATTCCTGTCGCAGCAGCCCGAAGTCATGGACACCGTTCAGAACTTGCGTCAGCGCGCGTCAGCCAACGGCACCCTCCAGTCGACCGACCAGGTTCATATCGACCAGGAGGGGCAGAACATTTCAATTACATCGCCGGACCCGCAGGTAGTATATGTCCCCTACTACGATCCCACGGTCATCTATGGCCCCTGGTGGTGGCCGGCCTATCCACCGGTGTTCTGGCGACCCTGGCCCGGCTACTTCGTGGGTCCCCGGCTGGGTATCGGGTACGTGTGGGGACCGGGCATCACGGTCGGAGCCGGTTTCTTCTTCGGCGCTTTCGACTGGCCGCATCGACAGGTCAATGTGGTGACCGTCAACAACTTCTATTATCACAATACCGCCATCAGAGCCTGGACACACGACCCTGTCCACCGCCGAGGCGTCTCCTACCGGGAAGCTGGGTTGCGTCAGCAGTATGGGCGCGCGCCCGCCTCATCGCCGGTCCGACAGGATTTCCGTGGACACTATCCCTCCTCGGCTTTTCCCGGAAGCCGCGAGAGTTTCGGAAATCGTGCCAACGCCCGCAGCGGCTTTGCAGGCGGCCGTCCGACGATGTCCGCCCCCTCCGGGGTTCGCGGCGGCGAACTGCGACCGCATGCCTTCGAAGGCATCGGCCACGGAGGATCGGCATACAACTTCGGAGCACGCGGCAATGCCAGTGTTCACCGTGGCGGCGGTGGTGGCGGAGGCCATCACGGCGGAGGCGGAGGCCACCACGGCAGGTGATATGCGACTTTCCGTTCCTTTTGGGCGATTTTCGTTCGCGATTCTGACTGTCCTGGTGTTGGCAATGCCGTCCGCGGCCTCAAGTGAATTCTTCGTGCAGACGACGTTTTCCTCCGCTGAAGAGGGGATGCAGGCTTTCGTGGAAGCCATCAAGTTGAACGATCCATTGGTATTGCAAACGCTCTTAGGCGCCGATGGTCCGGGGTTGTTCGACTCGGGCGATGCGGCGGCAGATGCACAATGGCGCAAACGGTTTCTCAATACGTATGCCGACGCCAACAAAGTGGTGCTCGAAGAGAACAACACGCGCGCGATCTTAACCGTCGGCCGCGACGAGTGGCCGATGCCGATCCCGCTGGTAAAATCGGAGAAAGGATGGCGTTTTGATACGCACCATGCCGCAGAACAGATTCTGAACCGGCACATCGGCCGCAATGAGCTTGCCGCAATCCAGGTGTGTCTCGCGATCGTCGACGCCGAGCGTGACTATGCGACGCAAGATGCCGATGGCGACGGCGTTCCTGGATTCGCCTCGAAATTCGTCAGCTCGGCCGGCAAGCGGGACGGCCTGTATTGGGAGACCCGCGAAGACGAACCCTTGAGTCCAGTCGGGCCCTTGCTCGCAGCCGCAGCAAACGAAGGGCCCGTCACATCCGACTCGACCGTTTTGACGCCCTTTCATGGCTATCTGTATCGAATGCTCACTAAGCAAGGTAAGAATGCGCCGGGGGGAGCATACGATTATCAGGCCAACGGCAAACTGCTCGGGGGGTTTGCAGTCATCGCGTTTCCGGCTCGCTACGGCATGTCCGGTGTGGTGAGCTTCATGGTTAACCAGGACGGAGTGGTCTACCAGAAAGATCTCGGTCAAAATACAGCGGCGCTCGTTGCGGAAATGACCGAGTTCGATCCCGACCCGAGTTGGAAACGCGCTCCGTAGAGCATTACACCTCCACTCCATTTACTTCGACCTCACCTTACCTTTCTCCCGTCACTGGGATTGGTTTCCTACGACACTGACCGTCGGTTTCGAATTTCGAAGTTACGAGTCTCGATTATCCGCGCTGCGAAAACGAGAAACTACTTTGACCGATTTTTAGGAACTTCTTGTCTTTTCTCCTCAGTCGACTTAAAGAAAATAGGTAGAAGAAATCGGCGTAGAACCCCACCGCAACCCTGGAGGGGATTTGAGCTTAATCGTGTGCGCTTTTTATTTCAGCCTAATGCTCTCGACGCAGAACTATCCCGTCATGGTCGGTCCATACGACAGCTGGGAAGAATGCACGAAAGTCCGGGAGTGGCTCGAAGGGCGCGCCTACGAGACGGACGATTGCGAGACCTTCCCTTATCCTCAGGGCGGCAGTCAAATGCTGGTTGTTCCGTACCTGCCGAAAGAGGCCACCCTCGCTGCTGGCCCCTCACCTTCAGAACTTCCACGCTAACTCTAGTTTTGACCATCGGACATGCTTGCGCATAAGGTAGACTCCTTTGAACGCCTCGTATTTCGCGACTTCTGACCAAAAATTGTCGTCAACATCGTGCGATGGTGCACACCGCGTGCGATGTCGCGCAGATAAGGTCCAGAGCTGGCCAAGCTTCCTGGACCTAAGTCCTGAAAAAAGTTGAGAGGCAGCAGAATGTCACACATGACGCCTGTGGACACAGAAGCGGCATTAACGTTGCTCTCTGCGACAAGAATATGATTGCTCGAACCGAACGGTACCAAGTTGATTGCCCCGTCCGATTCACAGATGAAGGAAACATTACCGGAGAAGGACGGGTGATAAATCTCTCTATAAACGGCTGTGCCCTTCGCAGCAACACAACAACAATGGAAGAGGGGACCTTACTAACGCTTCAAATGCAACCCGCTCCAAGCACTCCCGCCATACAAATTGAAATGGCCCGCGTCCGATGGGCAAGAAACGACGAATTCGGCATTGAATTCCTGTTCGTGTATGAGAGAGAGCGCAAAGCTTTGCTGCGTTGGTTAAGGACAATTGCGGTCCAACTAATTCATTAGAACCAGCCGATCTGTCGCGAATCAAAG
>CAMLHQ010000159.1 GCA_946479785.1 uncultured Nitrospira sp. | reverse complement strand
CGGTCATCCGGATGCAGACTGTGTAGCAAGATAGCGGAATCGACAAAGGCGTCAGAGGGCAATCCCAGCATGCGTTTCAGCCGTGCGTCGCACGACACCGTGCCCGTTGTTCGATCCCATGAATAGGAGGCCACCTCCGCAATATCGAGCGCCAACTGCAATCGCTGTTCGCTTCGATACAGTCGGAGCAGTGCTTTGACCGTCGCCAAGAGCTCGTCCGGCGCGACCGGTTCGAGCAGATAGGCATCGGCACCACCCTCCAAGCCGACGACCCGGTCCTCCAGTCGAACCCGTACGGCGGAGTCCAACAGGATCATCATGGAAGCGGTCGTGGGATCCTTCCTGAGAAGCTGGCACACCTGAAGGCCGTCGATACCCGGCAAATTCACATCGAGCAGCACGAGCTCCGGTTTCGTTTCTCGCGCAAGACGTAAGGCTTCCTCCCCCGTCCCGGCTTCGACCACGCGGTAGCCCGCCGACCGCAGGACGCGACTTTTCACATAACGCGAGGCTTCGGTGTCATCGACGTTGAGCACCGTATAGCACATCGGCGTCTCGTTCTTGTCCAGCTCGTATCTCGCCATCTTGTTCTCCACGTCACCGGCATCAGCCGGCTGTCTTCACCGAGGACAGTGTCAGACCGATTTCTCGAAAAACCTTCTGCCAAGCCGCCGGCGACGATTCGTGTTTTAAGATCACGCCTTGCGAGTGGGCGAGCACTGGCTTCTGCTCCGGCATCAGAACGTGAGAGGTCACAATGACGACGGGAATGGCAGCCGTGTCGCCGTTCTCGTGCAACCGCTCGAGTACATCGAACCCATCCATGCCGGGCATATTCAGATCCAAGAGAATCACATCCGGTTTCATCTCGGCGGCCAGCCTCAGTCCCTCTTCTCCCGATGCCGCTTCGACAACCGAACAGCCAACCTCCGTGACCTGCCTGTGCAGGATATAGCGGTCCGCTTCCTGATCGTCGACGAGCAACACCAGCGGCGACTCCCTCCTCACCGGCGGTCCCGCGCTCGTCACACGTTCCAGGCGGTTCAGCAGCCAGGCGCGTTCGACAGGTTTGAGACAGTAATCGTCCGCGCCGAGGGCTAATGCTTTGGAGGGATCGTCCACCGAGGACGCGACAAGAACCGGAATCTCGCGTGTGGCTTCCTGATTTTTAAGTTCGGCGAGCCATTGCCAGGCTGTCTCGTCCGGCAGCAACACATCGAGGACGATGGCCGCGACCCGATGGTGGCGCAGAGTCTCCCGCGCTTGCCGGATGCTGCTCGCTGCAATCGGTTGAAACACCGTACCCCGCAAATACGTTTCATACAGCAACAGCGTCTCCGGCTCGTCCTCCACGACGAGCACGAGCAACCGGTTCTCATCCGGCTGCCACTGGGACCTGTCGATTCTCGCTGCGTCGTCCGGTTCGGCGCAGGCATAGACGATGGGGATGGTTGCCTCGAACGTTGAGCCGACGCCCGGACTGCTCGTCACGCTGATAGTCCCACCGAGCAAACTGGCCAATTTCCGGCACAACGGTAACCCCAACCCTGTCCCCTTGACCTTGCGTTGAATGGGATTCTCGATCTGGGACCACTCGTCGAAGATTCGGCGCTGATCATCCTCCGCGATGCCGATTCCCGTGTCGGAGACCTTGAACGTCACGGCTTGGCCGTCTTCCGACAAGGTGGCAACCACCTGGACTTCGCCCTGTTCAGTGAACTTGAGGGCGTTCGAGATAAAGTTGCGAAGGATCTGAGAGACCTTGCCTTCATCGGTCCTCATCAACGGAATGCCCTCCGGCTCGTCGAACACGAGGTTAACGGTACTCGAAAGGAGCAGCGGACGTAACATACCGCGCAGGGCACTGAAGAGAGTGGCGACTTCGAACTCCGCCGGTCGTACTTCGATTTTGCCTGCCTCGATTTTCGCCAGGTCGAGAAGATCGTTCACCAGCTCCAGCAAATCAGCGCCGCTTTTTTTGATATACATGACCTGTTTTTCCTGCTCGCCCGTGAGCTCACCATCGGCCCGGTCAAGCAGCAGTTGAGAAAGCGCCACAATCGCGTTCACGGGGGTGCGAAACTCGTGACTCATATTGGACAGAAACCGCGATTTCATTTCATCAGCCCGCCTGAGATGTACCGCTTTTTCGTCCAACTCGGCGTACAGGGCAACCACGCCTCTGTTGGTGTCTTCCAGTTCCCTGTTCAGCCGGACCAATTCTTGTTGCCGCTCGTGGAGCTCTTCCAATGCATGCAGCAATTCATGGTTCTGCTGACGAACCTCTTCCATTGGATTCTGCGGCGCCTGGCTCTCCACCTGTTTTGCGAGACGCTCGAGGACCTTGCGCGTGAACAGCGGCGCCCGCACAGGGAGAATCTTCTTCAGCTGGATCGTCGTGCCCCTTCCAGGAACTTCGCTCGTCACGCACTGATCCATCAGACGTCGTGCGGAGACCAGGGCCGTTTCCCATTCGACCAACGTGGGATCGATGCCGATCCTGGCTGCTTTCGTGGCCTTAGATGACGCCTTGGATGACGGAGGTGAGCTGCCGATGCCGACGATCAGGATTTGAGGGACTGTTTCCCCTTCGAGCCCGAACTCCACAAGACCCGGGCTCTTCTCGCTCACGAAGATACGGGCAACTTCCGATACTGCCGTGGAGAGTCTGGTTTGGTCCTGCTCGTCGAAATCCAGTATGCGCGCCACCTGCCTGGCACGCTGCCTGGCCGTCACGACATCATCATCATATTTGATTTGCACCGTGCTGATTGTCTGGAGCATGAAGCCATCTTTACGGCGTTGAGCCGTTTAGGCGCTCAGTGTTTGTCATTCACCACGACGATGGTGGCATCGTCACGTCCGCGGGTAAAATCACGATAGAGCACGCCCGCAATGAGACTGGGATCTCGCGACAACAAACCCGGATATTGTTTCATATCCCAATGCGTCGAGATGCCGTCCGAGTGCAGCACGAGGGTCGTCTGTGGTGACCACGCATGGGCCATCTCGACGACCTTGCGATACGCATGCCCGAGAATCCCGTCATACGAAACGAGCTGGCGTCGATGCTCACCTTCCAACACCACGGCGGCCACGTTGCCAATTCCGGCGAACCGGACCATGCAGTCCTCTTCATCGATGACCGCCACGCCGAAGGCCGCGCCTCTCGTTGGCTTGGCAGCCCGGTGCGCCGCTTCAAGCAATTCGATGGGGCGTGTCGTGTGTGTCGCGGTCCGCACAGTCTCCATGATCGGCGCCGCTGCCTCTGCGGCGATCGGTCCATGGCCCAAGCCGTCGGCTACTGTGCAGATCCACCCGCCGGGGAACGAGCGAACAAGCCAGGCATCGCCGCTGATCTCCTCTCCCTGCATCGCCCGATGGACGACCCCTACTGCCGGGCCTTGAGACATGGGCACACGGCGGTCTTGAGAGAAGATTCGTGCGACCACGGCAGTGCCTTGTCCCTCCTTAGTAAAGACATCGAAGTCGGTTGTGGCTCTCACCACCGCACCTAATCCCGTCCCGGGGCTGCCAGCCGAGGACTACCCGTCTAAAAGCGCACGGGCCGGAT
>CAMLHQ010000158.1 GCA_946479785.1 uncultured Nitrospira sp. | reverse complement strand
TTTCGGATCGTCTCACCCACATGCGCCTCACCGCATACAGTAGAGCCGAGTCTGATCGTTCCCTGCTCCACCATCGGGGGTTTTGTCGAACCCCGCTGCATCTCATCACGGTTTCTTCGATGGCTGGATGGTATCAGCGTACACGCGATAGCCGGCTTCCTTCCCATCGTCGGTGCGGATGTTCGTCGGCAAGGCGTCCATCGTTCCCTGCACCACAATCCGCATTCCTTCCGTCACAGTATGCGCCTGCTCTTGTCCCGCCTCACACCGCACGTGATAGAGCACCTCAATGACGCCTGTGTCATCTTCTAGTTTGAAGTCGGCACCGCAAACGGGCCGATTGGTCGGCAATTCGCGCCCGGAATAGATCGCGACATCTTTGACCACTCCTTCCAGCCTCACTATCTTTCGGTGGATCGAGCTAGGGTTGATGAGGAGCCAGCCGATGGGAGTGACAGGTTCCGCTGACCAACTCTGTACCGCCCACCCGAGAAGCAGCATCACTACGAGTGCGCTGCGGTTGAGCCACGTCATGCCAGGCTTCTCCGCATATCCCCCAGCTAGACGGACGGTGCTGTAATTCGTCAGCGTGGGTTGTCGCGTCTGCTCCATGCCTCGAATGTTCACGTTCAACGCGACAACTTGCTCCTTGTCATTCTTCTCAACCATGGATCTCTCCTTTACGTCTGCGCTTCCTTCTCACGAAATGGTTGTATTTCGGAATGCTTACCGGCTTAAGCGCGGCGGACTATAGCGAACCAGCTCCAGGCTGTCAACGAGTTCTACAGAGAGAAGGATGTCAGTGAAGAGAAACACGTCAATTGGCGAGGAATTTCCAAAGCTGGCGGCACTCGCAGAGCGGGGACAACTCCGAGGTGTCTTCGGAATGCATTTTTAGAGTTCTTGCCATCCACAAGCCAGGGGCAGACCTAGTAGGTTATCTGGCAGTCCTGTTCCCTATAATAAAGTACTGAATGATTTCAAGGAGGACCCTATGAATACCATTCTCTTCGTCCTGCTCATTCTGCTGCTCGTTGGAGCCTTGCCTACATGGCCCTATAGCGCCAACTGGGGCTATTATCCCAGCGGAGGAGTCGGCTTGATTCTCCTTCTCATGCTGGTTCTGCTCTTGAGTGGCCGGCGTTCTGCCGTATAAGACACTGCGCTTCACGAGACCACGAAGCTGGTGCCAAAACATTTGTGCCGGAGCTTCTGATGATCTGAGCCGAGATGCTAGAAGGTAATCTTCAGTTTAGTCGTATCGAGGAGGTGGCAGTCGGCGGACAACGTCCAATTTCGCAAGCATGACGAGCATCATGATCTCTCATGGCAGGCTTACGTAAAGAAGTCGGAGACCTCATTCGCGCGTGTGAAGCGATCCAGGGGTTGCTCGCTCAGAAAGAGACTCTGACTGCAGAGGAACGGGACCTCATTGAATACTGTGTGATTGATCTTTTGAGTAACGTGAAGCCAAGGAACTCTGAAGGACCGACCTAGCCTTATTCGAATCACCGCCTCCTGCCATCTTCCTCATTGGCAAGATTTGCTTCTCCATGAAGTTGAATGACTATCTAGCTCCCGGATCACGTTCCGCTTTCCGGCACTTTTTTCGATTCCTTAACCGGCGAGCTATCCTTTTGACTTGGAGAGGCCGACTCTATTACTTCTGCAGAAGTTTTCGCCGAGGCCGCTGTGTCTTCAAGGACAAGAATCGGTTGTATGGATGCAACCGCCCGCTGTAGGGTGCCATACAGTTCTTCAAAGGCGTTTTCCTTCGAGACAGTTTCAAACGCTCCGGCCTTGAGCATGGCGTCTAGATTGTACCCTTGCCTGTTGACGCTGAGTCCTACCACTGCGATATGCGGATAATTGGCCTTGATGAGGCGTGTCGCCGCGATTCCGTCGAGTTTGGGAAGATTGATGTCCATGACGACGACTGTGGGCTGGAGCTGTCCTGCTTTCAACACCCCTTCCTCACCGTCGCCTGCCTCACCTACGATTACGATGTTGGAATACTTTCCTAGGACGCTTTTCACCGTTTGGCGTACGAGGGGGGCGTCCTCCACGAGGAGAACTCGGATGAGACCGGCAGAAGCCATGAAGCTCTATAACTTTCCTAATAAAATGAAGCGAATAATGTCACCACTGTAACCTACATGACAATGCTTCTTCTCCTAGGGGAATCCCCAGTCAGACGGATTTTGGACCCGGCAGGTGCCCCGGTCACGGGGTCACGCAGCCGACTTCCTCCAATCATGGAGAGCGGTCTTGAGTTGCACTCGAACAAGTAAGATGTCCAATTCTTGTTCTGCGGCTCGAAGTTGATTGCGTCCCAGGAAGTGGTTGAGACGAATGAAGGAGGGCACGATGTCTTGAGCATCGATGCCTGCGGACATCAACGCCCAAGACAGTTGACGGGCGCGTAGAATTTTTGAACGGATTCGACTCAGTACGACTAGACGTTTTTTCACGGGCACAGGGTAGCTGAGGCGAGGACATTCTAAAGCTAGGTAATCCCCCAAAGGTGAACACACAACGGACAAGGGATGCAGGAACTCCCGTCGCTCAAGGCCAAAGAGAGGACGGCGAGGCACACGAAAGACCTGGCAGTTCTGGTGGGAAGGCACTGTGAGTCGAGATCACGCGGCGGTCAACGGCCGAGGTTCTTTTTCCGCATGCCACCGACGGCCACAATTGATGCACACATACTGGAGAATCACGATACCAGTGTGAAGATCAACCGCCGTTTCCGCTCGAAGGCTTCCTTGGCATTTCCAACATCGCATGTTGCGCTCTTCAGCCATGCACTGAAGGGTACGCTCGAACGAATGGACGGCCTACTGGTGAAAACCACGGGTTCACATATCCAAAAATCTGGACATGTGGATGAAAGGGGACGGCGAGGCGCTTTTGTGTCCTTGGATCAAGTCTCAGCAATTTGACGATCCGACTGATTTTTACCTCCTCTTAACATCATGTGGCATGAAACTGCTCGGTCCACCTTTTCTGTGGATAATGCTGTGCATAACCAACTTTTTCTCAGTGCGTTAGCCCTGAATAGATGCTCGCCGTACAAACTGCCTATTATTTGGGCATAGGGCACAGATGCCTGTGCGTCCCATATATAGTGTGATCAGAGTGGAGGATCGAGGAGGGACTAGGGTGCGCCTCGCCGATGTGAAAATGCTACGCCTAACTCAACGCTGAGCGACTAATTGACGTTCTGCTGCCCGAGCCGCGGACAAATGACTGAGCAGGGTCGGACGGGTGTATCGGAGGTGCTGGCGTAAGTCTGGATCGTCCATTGAATCCTCGGTATCCTGCACGAGTTTGAGCAACTGTTCGTGCATCATGATCTGATTCTTGATGTACGCTTCGTCGAAATCACGTCCGGACTTCTTTTGTAACAGGTTTTTTGATTCCCCATGCATGTCTTCCAGCGCCGATGCTAGCTGCGGCTTTTTCGGTTCCACATCGATTTTCTCGGCCAAGAGATGCCTCTCCTGCGTAGAACGCGTATGTTCGCGAGCGAGGCGGGAGGCGAAAGATCTGACGTTTGGGGAAGTGGTTTTCTCGTTCGCCAGTTCGCCGGCATCAATCTCGATCTGGTCGATGGTGTCGAGTACCGATACAACATTGGCGTGAGACATCGTGAGGGGGATTACCCGCTCAGTGAAGGCACAGCTGGCAAGAAGACTCCCGACGAACAAGGCAAACACTGTGTGGGTAATCGTATTGGAATTCATACGAGCGTGACATCCTTGAACTGCACTCAAATGGGTGTGCAAAAGGCGCACCGAACAGTTTTTCTCGTATAGCCTCATCGTTAAACGACTTCATCACAGTCTTTGGAGACAAGTTGTTCTCATTAATCGGACAAACTATTCCAACGGAACAGCGCGCT
>CAMLHQ010000157.1 GCA_946479785.1 uncultured Nitrospira sp. | reverse complement strand
CTCCGCAGTGTGCGCGTCTGGGAGCGGCGCAATCTGATTCATCGATTGATTTCCGGTGAGGCGGATAGAACGAGAGGTTTTCGAAATGAAGAAATCGTTCTCTTAGCTCCCGCTTTGTCAAAAGCCTTGGCGCAGGCGACTCCCGATCAACGGGTGTACTTTCATTTGAGCCATGCCACCGACCAGGGAGATGAAGAGAGCACGACAGGATGGCTCTCAGTCCGAGATCCCATTCTCCTACTCTCTCTCAGTGCGGTTCATGATCGGCACGGTCCGGGTCCCGACATCAGCAAATATGATCGCCAGATGCCAAATGTTCCGGAGGCCTCGGCGGCCTTCGATGTCACCTTCGAACCGGAGCAGTACCTGTCGAAGGTGACATCCGGAGGACGCTTATTCGCACCAGATCAACGGGAAGAACTTTACATTCGATATCGGGAGGCACTCGTAGCGCTCCCGATCTTTCCGGGGCTGGAGCCGCGTCAAGAGATCAAACCGCCACAGCCTTGAGTGGCGGGCACGACAAGCATGGCAGCAGGAGAATTCTGCTGCCATGCTTTGAACAGTTAAAGGAGTCCAATGAGTCACGCCCTCGCCAGAAAGGTTCGGACTGTGGCAACCAGCCGGGGTCCGACGGTACTGCCACACCTCATACTCAACGAAACCACCAACAGGATGCCGCATATTGGCATCATCGCCTGTACCGCTGAAGGTACCGCTCTCTGCTATCAGACATTGTGCCGAGAGGCGGAGGAGCTCATGGGGCTACACACACACCCTGAGATTAGCATGCACACCTTCTCACTCCATTCATATCTCCACGCCATCGATCGAGATGACTGGGTAAGCGTGGCTGCTCTCATGTCCCGATCAGCTGCCAAGTTGGCACAAGCAGGGGCAGACATCGTCATCTGCCCGAATAACACCCTCCATAGGGCGTTCGACCTGGCCGTGTCGCCGGTTCCGCGGCTCCACATTGCTGAGGCTGTTGCGACGGAGGCTGCACGCCGCCGATTCCACCGCGTTGGAATTCTAGGCACGCAGGTCGTCATGGAAGGTCCTGTTTATCCTCTCAAACTGCAAAAGCTCAATATTGATTCGGTGATACCGGAAGTACGAGATCGGACTCGAATTCAAGATATTATCAGAACCGAATTGATTGAAGGGGAGTTCACGACGAAATCGCGCCTGTTCCTGCGGAAAGTCATCACAAAGCTGAGAGCTGACGGAGCAGAAGCCGTCATTTTAGGTTGCACAGAACTGCCCTTGCTCCTTTCAGAGGAACAATCGACTGTGCCGTTGCTGGATTCGACTCGCTTGCTAGCGCGGGCAGCGTTGACATACGCGCTGGTTCAGGAACAATCGCCATCCACACCCCGTGACTTTTCACACTCACGATGAGGAGAATAATGGAACTACGAGCACTATTCTTTCTTGGAATCATAACCCTCATTACCACGGCTCAAAGCGCCGTCGCCGAAGAAACAATCCGCGTCGGCCATTTCCCCAACATCACGCATGTTCAGGGTCTGGTAGCCCAGCATCTTTCTCGCACTGGCAAGGGCTGGTTCGAACAACGGCTCGGCAAGGACGTCAAAATCGAATGGTACATCTATAACGCCGGACCGAGTGCCATGGAAGCCATCCTGGCCGATTCCATCGACCTCACCTACGTGGGTCCCAGTCCCGCGTTGAATGCCTATAGCAAATCTCAGGGTGAAGAGATCCGGATTATCGCCGGCGCGGCTGCCGGAGGAGCTGCCTTGGTGGTTCAACCGGGGTCCGCGCTCAAGGAGCCCGCCGACTTCCGCGGAAAAACCATTGCGACTCCGCAGCTCGGTAATACCCAAGACGTGGCCTGCCGCGCATGGTTGGCGACCGGAGGCTTGAAGATCACCCAAACCGGTGGAGATGCTTTCATCGTCCCAACACCAAATCCGGATCAGCTGTCGTTGTTCCAGCGGAAGAAACTCGATGCAGTCTGGACCGTCGAACCGTGGGTCTCTCGCCTGGAGCGAGAAGCTGGAGGCAAGGTGCTCGTCGAACAGTCGCGCGACAGCATTACGGTCCTGGTATCCAGCGTGAAGTTTGTCAAGGCCAAGCGTGAGCTAGCCAGGAAGTTCGCGCAAGGACACCGGGAGCTCACCGAATGGATTCTCGCCCATCCTGATGAGGCTAAGCAGATCGTGCAGCAAGAACTGGCTGCCGAGACACAAGCCAAAGTCTCAGCCGAGTTGATCGCGCAGGCCTGGAAGCGCATCACACTGAGTCCGGACGCCTCCCTTGATGAGTATCAGCATTTCATCTCCAATGCACAACGAGCGGGATTCATGCGCAAAGCGCCTGATTTGTCGCGACTCATCGAAAGGATGAACTGAGATGGCTGAATCTGAAGCCCTGGCAGCATCAACGAAGCTCGTCCTCGAACATGTATCGAAGTGGTTTCGAACCAGTTCGCTGAACGTTCATGCACTCGACGACATCACCCTCCGCATTGATGAAGGAGAATTCGTGTGTCTCGTCGGTCCGAGCGGCTGTGGAAAATCCACGCTGCTCAATATTATCGCCGGTCTCGAACAACCCGATCGCGGCATCGTCCAAGCGGACGGCGAAGCCATCGTCGGACCAGGACCGCATCGTCTCGTCATGTTTCAAGAGGCCGCGCTATTCCCGTGGTTGACGGTCCTGGGCAACGTGCTGTTCGGCTTAAAACTGAGCAACGGCCTCAACGCCGCAGAGCGACGGGAAAAGGCCGAGCACTATCTCGAACTCGTCGGATTGAAGCGGTTCATGCATTCCAATGTCCACGAATTGTCCGGCGGCATGAAGCAACGCGTGGCCTTGGCGCGAGCGCTTGCACCGAATCCGAGTGTGCTTTTGATGGATGAACCATTCGGAGCCCTGGACGCACTCACACGTGAACAGTTGTACGGAGATATTCAGCGCATTTGGAGCCAGCATCGCAAAACGATCGTGTTCGTCACGCACAACGTGCGTGAAGCGGTCTGCTTGGGAAACCGAGTCATCTTGTTCTCACCGCACCCCGGACGCATCCGGGAAGAATTCGCCATACCATTACCTCGCCCACGCGACATCAACAGCGTGGACCTGGCTCGCTACTCGACCGAAATCACGCGTGTATTGAAAGGCTATGTACAAGCGGAGGTCGCCGGATGATAACGCGATGGCTGGCTGCCTCCCTGTTTTTCGTCGTCCTGGTGGCCGTATGGCACCTCGCCGTGAAAGCGCACATCTGGTCTCCCCTCCTCTTACCGTCACCGGTGAGCGTCTTCGATTATTTGCGATCCGCTGTCGAAGACGGCACGCTCTGGGAAGCCACGCTCGTGACCGTGCGGCGGCTGCTCATCGGCTATGGTTTGGGAATTCTCGCGGGCCTTCCTTTGGGCCTTCTCACCGCGTCCTCCAGATGGTCTCAAGACACGATCGGTGTCCTCGCGCTGGGACTCCAAACGCTTCCGAGCGTGTGTTGGGTGCCGCTGGCTCTGCTCTGGTTCGGACAGACAGAAGCGGCCATGCTGTTCGTGGTTGTCATGGGGACCGTCTGGTCGCTGATCATTGCGACCGACAACGGCGTGCGAACGATTCCACCCATCTATACTCGGGCGGCCCGCAGCATGGGCTCGACCGGATTACACACCTGGACGCACGTCGTCCTTCCAGCGGCACTCCCGTTTTTGTTGAGCGGCATGAAACAAGGCTGGGCCTTCGCCTGGCGTTCGCTCATGGCGGCGGAAATTTTTGTGACGATTTTGACCGGCTTCGGTCTCGGCCACTTGCTGCACTATGGCCGTGAGCTCCATGCGATGGATCAAGTCATCGGCGTCATGTTCGTCATCGTGGTCATAGGTCTGGCAGTAGATAAAACGCTGTTCTCCCCAATAGAACAGTTCCTACACCGACGATGGGGAACTGCGCG
>CAMLHQ010000156.1 GCA_946479785.1 uncultured Nitrospira sp. | reverse complement strand
ATGTCGAGCGTGAAAACCCTATTGGGTAAGAGACCAGAGCATGGATGCACTTTTATGGCAATTATGACGAATAGGGTGCACAAGGGGATGAAGTGTGATGCAGCAATGCTAGGCCCACTGTGCGGGGGTGTCAAGGAGGGCGAGGGTTAGCCTAAGAGGGGTGATCAGGGAGGCCGAGAGAAGGCGCTAATTCTAAGGGTGAATTGCAGATGGCAGAGGGGGCCAAATTTGAAAACCAGGATGCTACGGAGACTATTGGGCGCGATCTGTTCTCATCAATTCAATCTCTATCATTTACAGAGATGTGTGGAGTCTCGTGTTGAACGGTTTCCCACATCTGGAGGACGCAAGGAAACCAGATACACGAGTTTCCCTCTGGTCAAAATTATACGTTGCTCATCCGACATACTGCATCAATCGACCAAACACCATCCTTACCGTCACTTGAACGCCGTGTAAAGTCGGCTGCGTGATGATGGCCTGCCTCAGTGCTCGCTTAACCATTCAAAGCAGACAGGCTGACCAAGAACTGCATGAGCGACACCAAGCAGAACAGCGCATTCTTCATTACACATCGTTCTTCTTCCTTCAAACCCTTTAGTTCTCTGAATGCTCCGATAGCAAAAGCGAATTGCCATTGAAAGTGAGCATGAAGAATGATTTCTTAACGTCGATTTTGCATTGCCTTTACAGTTTCTTAATGTAAGTGAAATTCATTAAACGGAAACTGCAGGCTGAAACCTCCACATCTACACCTCCACATTGTTTCATTCATAAGAAATATTTAGTTTTGCGTACAGCGAAAGGGCACAGGAGTTGCTCAGAGCAAGCCAGAATTTGGTGGCCCGCGGAATTCCATCGAGGCTTGCATGGCTCCTTCAACTTTCACATTGTTCCTTCTTATATGTTCCGGCCTGATCTTTTACAAGGACCTTACCTGTACTATAGCCATTCTTCTTAAGGATATTTTGCCGGGGAGCTTCGGTGGCGCATCTTAACGCTGCGTCATCGAGCTTCAGCCACATCATCACCACGAAGGTGATGCCACAGTCGCCTTACCGGAAACTGTGGCCCCGTTACTTCTCCCTCAGTTTGCTCACTCTTCTGATCTCGTGTTCTTCCGGCGGTAGTGGTAGTGGTGATGGTCCGACTTCTTCAACGACTATACATGGTGATGGTCCGACTTCATCAACAGCTATACTTGGTGCGGGCAGTGCACCGTCAAGCTATGGCGCCTACAGCGGAACAGACCCTAAACCCAGTCCTAGCCCTCCGCCGGCCCTCGGGCCGTCCAACTCGATTATCAGCGATCCGACCTTCGGTTCTCGGATTCTTCGGGTCACGGACGAGAACACTGCGAGCGGCAATTCCTTAATTCCTGAAGATGCCGGGTATTTTCGGACCTGGAACGCGAACGCGACGGCGTTGAAGCTCATAAATATGAGCGGATTCTCGTACTGGGCTGACTTTGATCCGGTGAACTTTCAAGTCGGGACTCTTCATCCGTTCACCTTCAATTATCTGTGGGAATGGTCCGCGATCAATCCCGATCTCCTCTACTTCTTGAACGGCAATAAACTCGCGCAGTACAACAAATCGATGGATGCCCAGTTCAATCTGGGTGGCCCCCCCAATGGAGATCCCGTGACGTATCATGTCGCTGTGGTGGGGCAGGACAATTGGGTTTGCTCGGCCGCTGGGCCCGGTACTCAGGACACCTATACGGAGCTGTTCTGTGTCAGTCCCAGCACGATGGAAACGAAGTTCGTTGATGTCGTGAACCGGACCATCAATGGTGTGGTGCAAAACGATCCCAACTGGCCGACCGCGGCTGCCGGCCAGACGCTCGGGATTCACTCTCTTTTCGGGAGCGCCGGTGGCACCTGGCTCGGGGTGGTCTTCCATCAAGCCAGCTGGAACGCTAACGGCGAGGCGGTCCTCAACCTGACGACAAATACCTGGTCACTGAAGACCAGTGCAAATATCTATTGGAGCGGACACTCGTCGATCGGCAACGGTAAGTATGTCAATGGCACGGGATCCATTAATGGGATGGATTCTCGAGGCGCCATTCTCCGAGATCCCAACGATCTGATGAATTCGTCTCAGTACTTGTTCATCATGCAGCCGCCGTCGACGATGGGTTGGTATGACGGCGAACACAGTTCGTGGTTCAACGCCTCCACCAATCCCAACGCCCCGATCCTGTTCTCGCGGTATAACATCACCACCCCGCCAACCCCATTGCCGTGGATTGGGGAAATCATCCTCGCTGCGACGGACGGCTCGAATACTGTCTGGCGCTTCGCGCACAATCACAATGGAGGGATTAACCTCGGCTTTTACGCCTGCAGCTTCGCCCAGATTTCCAATGACGGTCGCTGGGCGCTCTTTTCAAGCTACTGGGACGGGACACTGGGGGCATCCAACGGAGATTTCGGGCTCTCGACTCGACTCGACACGTTTGTCGTCGAATTGAAATGAAGCACATCTCCTGTAAAACACCACAAGCCTACTGCATCAATAGATCCACATAACGCAAGAGATACGCACTTGGACTGTTTGCCTAGCTGCCGTTTTACTCGGATTTTAGAAGTACCGCTTGAAGCGGAGAAACGGATCTTCTAGGAATCGCTTTGACAGTGCTGCGAGGGCGAAGGTCAGAGTTCCAATCAGGAGACTTCGGACAACCAACGCACCAAGGGCGCCGAAATACCCCACGTCGTTGAATCCGACGGAATGAAGGACGAAGTAATAGGCGTCGCCCACCGCGAGATGGATGAGGTAGATACAATAGCTTAAATCAGCAATGACCCTGACAAAACGCGATCGCAGTATTCCCGTGATGCTGCTGCCACGATACGCGAGGGCAAGCGCTATTGCGCCGGCGAACACAAATTGAGCTTGCGTGTAACGAAAAGCCAAGCTGGCCACTGTTTTAGTGCCCATGATGCCATACGGCCAGCCGATCACGGTCACTAAGAAACAACATCCGACAAGAAAGCCGGCAAGGTTCCATGCGGAGGCGCGAGAGTAGTAAGGCGATCGCACCCACAGGGCCAGGATGGCTCCGAGAGCCAGGCCGTCAAAGCGGAAGAACGAGTAGATATAAATCTGGAGATCAGGATCCATCCCCATGTACGCGCAGATGCCGCGCAGAATCGGTGTCCCGAATACAAGGATTAGTGTGAAGACAAACAATGAAATTCGGTTAAGAAGCCGCACCAACAGGGGCCATAGGAGATAGAAGTGTTCCTCGATCGCCAACGACCAAAACACGCTTGGGCCATGGGGCGCTGACACGCCGAATTGGTAGTGGAAGTTAGCCAGAAACACCAAGGAAAGGCCGAAGTAGGCCCCAGCCCCGGGATACGCGAAATACATCACCAGGATACAGGTGAAGTAAAGCGGCACGATGCGGAGCGTGCGTCGGATATAGAAATTGCGAAAATAATGGCCACTCTGACGCGAGTCAAGCAGTATGCCCGTAATCAGGAAGCCGGACAGGATAAAGAAGAGATCGACACCGAGCCAGCCATGCGCAATTGCGGCAACCAGGGTAGGTGGCATCCATGAGAAAGCCGCGGGATCCAGGGGCCAGCCGTAAAACAGATGATCTCCGAGGATCATTAAAACCGCCGCGGCACGAAATCCGTCCAGTTCCAGAATGCGTGCATGGGACACATCACCAGTTGGCGCCCGGCGGCGCGCCGCCACGGCCGCACTACCTTTGGATTGATTGCGGTCTACGCGGTCCCTTCGACCGTCCTTATCCCAAAAGAACTGTAGGCAGGAAGAGAAAGTCTCTGTAATAGACATGACTCCTGTCACTTTCAAGGCGATGTAGTGACCATGGCAACACCACACCTGAGGCTGTGCATTCGCCGGTGATCAAACACGATCGAACACAATTGTTCTGCCGCACTTTAGCCACAGCACTATGCGCATTGTTCCCA
>CAMLHQ010000155.1 GCA_946479785.1 uncultured Nitrospira sp. | reverse complement strand
GCACTGCCCACAGTGTTCCAATTCGATCTACCTGTTGTGCGCGCTGCGCGAGCACAGGAGACCAACAGCCTCCACACCCCTCCCTTCCCGTATGCGCACTCCGGGAGCACAGGAGCGATATGGGTGGCGTTCCCCAAACCCCTCTTGTGACCGCTCGGCAAGAGGCCTACAATTTGTCCGCCACACACCGTAGATCTTTCACATCTCACCGGGAGGTCCGTCATGCAGACTTACGTCAGCCTTGTAAAGTTCACGCAGCACGGTCTCCAAACCATGAAGGATAAGGGGATCGAGCGGGCCGAAATCGTGAAGCAGAACGCCAAGGCCCTCGGCGGAAAACTCGTGCAGGCCTATTACTGCCTCGGCGAGTACGATGTCGTTGCCATCTGGGAATTCCCGGACAACAAGACGGCCATGAAAGCCGCGGTCCTCAATGCCTCCCTTGGGCACATCCAGATCACCACCATGCCCGCCGTCAGCCGCGAGGAATGGAAGGGCCTCCTGCAACAGACGCTCGGAAAGAAGAAATAGGAGCAGGAAGACCGTTTCCTATCTGATCCAGGGCCTCGGCACGACCACACTGCGTTGCTCCTCTGCTCGATGCCGAAACTCGTTCCGTTCCCTGCTTCGCCTAAACGGAGCTTCGAACATCGGCATCGCCAGCCGGAGCTGGTCGCGCATCTGAGCAAGTGTGGTACCCGTGCGAAAGCGCAAGTCGCAGCTAGGACAGCGTCTTCGCGCTCAGGGATAGGAAGAAGGGATTCTAGAAATGCGAACGACGATGAACGCGATCCACCGCCAGATCACCACCGCAGGCCTCACCGCTCTGTTGGGCCTGGGCCTGCCGTGGGCCGGACCGGCGCCGGCGCAGCAGGGGCATCCGCACGACGTCATGGAATATATCGATCGTCTCGATCGTCCCGAGCGCGATCAAGAACAGAAACCGGCGCAGGTCGTCGACGCATTAGGACTGAAACCGGGCATGAGCGTCGCCGACCTCGGTGCCGGATCCGGCTACTTCACGCGGCGGTTTGTGGAGGCGGTCGCCGAGACCGGTAAGGTGTACGTGATCGATGTGGAACCGGAGGCATTGAAATATGTGGAAGACAGCCTCGTCCACATGCACCGGCCTTTCGATGCGGAGTTCATCCTGGCCAGGCGGGACAACCCGAAAATTCCCGTCGAGTCGGTCGATATGATTTTCGTCTGCAATACCTACCACCACCTCGAGGACCGGACCGTCTATTTCCGCAATATCAGGTCCTCGCTCAAATCGGACGGGCGCATCGTCATCATCGATTACTATCACGACGACCGTTCAGGGGAACTGGGCTTTCCCAAAGGTCATCTGGTCGCCCGTGAGAAGGTGATGGAGGAAATGACCGAGGCCGGCTACCGGATGACGAAAGAACATACCTTCCTGCCGAAACAATACTTCCTGGAATTTGCGCCGCAGTAAAAGAGATGAAGGCAGCCCGATGGTCTCTTGTGCTCGCCCAACGCGCACACCAGACCAACCGTATTGCTAGGATGGCGGTGCTCGTCGAAACGCGCAGTTGGAGACGAATCAGCCTCCATCCCTAGAGCGGGAACAAGCGAGCTTGGAAGGATCATTTGAATGCTCGCAGTGGGAGACCAATCAGCCCTTGTCCTCGCCACCTCGACCTGTCGAACCAGCGACTGATTCGCCATTGAAGTCCCCAACCTCGATTGCCTTTTTCGTGCGCTGCGTTATCATGCGGCTCAGGTCAGCACACGGTCTTCCACCGGCATGAGTGTATCTATGTATGATGTCTCGTCTGTTCGACAGTGGTTATGAAGGACGACCAGCCCGTCGTCCCCGCTAGCGTCACGCTCCCTGAAATCACCGTCAAAGCGGTCGTGTTGTCGGTAGTCCTCGCGGCTGTCTTGGCCGCTGCCAACGCCTACCTGGGACTGTTTGCCGGCATGACTGTGTCCGCATCCATTCCAGCCGCGGTCGCGTCCATGGCGATTCTTCGTTTATTTAACCGGTCCAACATTCTCGAGAACAACATTGTCCAAACGGCGGCGTCATCCGGAGAGGCGCTGGCCGCAGGCGTGATCTTCACGATCCCGGCGCTGCTGCTGGTCGGCTATTGGTCCGCCTTTGACTACTGGCAGACCGCCTTGATCGCCACGGTCGGTGGTCTTCTCGGCGTGCTCTTTACGATCCCACTGCGGCGAGCGCTGATCGTCACCGCGCGATTGCGGTTCCCCGAAGGGGTGGCAACCGCGGAAGTCTTGAAGGTCGCCGCTGTTGATCGACGGCATGCCGGCCAGGGATCGACGAGCGATTTCCGGGCGCTGTTTTCAGCCGCACTCCTGGGCGGGGCAGTGAAGTTTGGCGAAAGCGGCTTGCGGTTGTGGGCGGAATCGCTGGAAGGGGCAGTCCAGGTCGGACGCACCGTGCTCTATGCGGGCCTCAATCTGTCCCCCGCGCTGCTCGCTGTCGGCTTCATCATCGGGCTTCATACTTCCGTGGTGGTTTTCCTTGGCGGCGTCATGGGATGGATGATCTTGATGCCGGTGTATGGACTCATGAATGGTCTGCCGCCCGATCTGACCGAACTGGCCGCCGCGATGACGATCTGGAGCGGCCAGATCCGCTATGTCGGCATCGGCGCCATGCTGACCGGCGGACTCTGGACGTTGACGAAGTTGCGTGAGCCGGTGTGGAAGAGTCTGCAGACGCTCCGGGACAGCTATCGTGTATCGGGGCGGTCTCCATCGTCGTCGGTCATGCCCAGGACGGAACAGGACGCGTCGCTCCCCTGGATCGTCGTGCCATTTGTTCTGTCACTGGTCCCGATGGCCTGGATTTACACCACGGTCGTGGACAGTTTTCTGATCGGCCTCCTCATGACGATTGTGATGGCGCTCGCGGCGTTCCTCTTCTCCTCGGTTGCGGCCTACATGGCCGGGTTAGTCGGGAGTTCCAGCAATCCCGTCTCGGGCGTCACCATCGCCACGATTATGTGTGCCGCTCTGTTGCTCGTCCTGTTTATGGGATCCGGGCATCCGGCCGGACCGGCGGCAGCTCTGGTGATTGGAGCGGTCGTCTGTTGTGCCGCGGCGATGGGAGGCGACAATTTGCAGGATTTGAAAACCGGTCATCTGGTCGGAGCGACACCGTGGAAGCAGCAAATCATGCAGGTCGTCGGTGTGCTGACCGGCGCCGTGGTTCTGGTTCCGGTCCTGTCGTTGCTCCAAGCCAAGTACGGCATCGGAGAGCCGACGATCAGCCACCCCCACCCCTTGAGTGCACCGCAGGCCACGCTCATGGCCAGCCTCACGCGGAGCGTGTTCGGAGCCGGGCTGCCCTGGCCGCTCGTCGGATTGGGCGCAGTGATCGGCATCCTCGTAATTCTCGTGGATCGACGCCAAGAAGCGCGCGGACGCGACTTTCGTCTGCCCGTGCTCGCGGTGGCCCTGGGCATCTACTTGCCGCTGAAACTCTCAGCCGCCATTTTCGTGGGTGGCGTGATCTCGGCGTTGGTCAGGAAAGCATCGGCGGCGCGTGATGACACATCACGGCGCGGGCTCCTCTTCGCGGCAGGGTTAATTACCGGTGAAGCGCTGATGGGCATCATGCTGGCGGTCCCGATTGCGCTGGCGGCGCTGTGGCCCGGCCTCAGTCCCGATCCGTTTACCCTCTTTGCCTCGCCTCCGTTTGGCGGCTGGCCTGGTCTCTTGATCGTGGCGCTGGTGGGATTGGCCCTCTATCGGATCGCAAGCGGCACTATGCTGAAGAAGCGATGAGATTGGGTTGGCACGAGCTGAGTTTCGAGCCGAAGGCTGAATGAAACTCCGCTTAGAGCGTCACCAGTGATCGCTGGGAGAGATAACGCCTCTCCCAACGATCAGCTGATTGATCTTAGAGCCAGTTCACCCGTTCCGCGGGTCTGACATAGATCGGCTCTTCGACCTGAATACGCGCCACTTCCTTGCCCGACTTGTTGA
>CAMLHQ010000154.1 GCA_946479785.1 uncultured Nitrospira sp. | reverse complement strand
TCCAAAACCTTTACCTGATGGCGTAACCACCGCGGGGCCATCATGCTCCTTCCAGTCAAGATGAAGCGCAGTATCTCCGTTGCACTCCTGCGTTGTCCAACGAACGGTAACGGTACCCACGTCGTTCGACCATGCTCCATATTTCAGGGCGTTGGTGCCAAGTTCATGCATCAAAAGAGCCAGAGAAAGAGCCGAGCGCGGTCCAAGCTCCAAGTCTTGACCTGACATCGAGTAACGGTCGGGTAGTGACAGCTGGCGCAAAACAGAATCAATGACGGCCTCCATACGCGCGGAAGACCAATCCTGCACGAGAAGGACCTCGTGGGCTTTGGAGAGCGCGTGGAGACGGTTGGTAAAGGCCTCGACTGGCCCTCGATCTGTCACCGGACGCAAGGTCTGCGTTGCAATCGCCTGGACCATGGCCATCGTATTCTTCAGGCGATGACTGATCTCGTGGTTCAAAACCTGCTGTTCCTGTTGGGCTAGTATCCTGGAGATGGCTTCGCGCGTTCGGTCGGCAATTGTGCGGACAAAATCGCGCTCTTCCGTCGTGAAGTGATGGGGTCTGTCGTAGTGAACGAACATCACTCCCACAAACGCGCCGTGCTCAACGATCGGAACATTGACGAGAACCGAGATTCCGATCGAATGAAACAGCTCGGCCGAGTCTGACGTCCGGGGATCTTTTTCCACGTCTGGGATAATCACCGTCTCGCCGCGCTTAAGATCCTCGATATATGATCCATAGTTACGAAACTGATGTAGGCCAGCGACGGTCGAGACCCCTTCTGCTCGCCAGTCTGGCAGCATTTCAACGGTCTCGGCAATCGGGTCCACAAGGCCGTAGCCTGCTCTTGTGGCGCCAGCCAGGTTTCGTGCCATAATCTCGGCTGCAGCAAATGCTACATCTGTGACATCGTCCAGTTCACGAATTTTGTCACCTAGCTCCAGAAATGCCAGCTGTCGGTCTTCCGCAACTTTTTGCGCCGTAGCATTCCGTGCGACCTTGATGAACCCGGAAATCGGTGAAGCACCTCGGCTTGGAAGCGGGCGAAGGGTCCCGTCGAGAAACACCTTTGATCCGTCCGCTGTCTGGTGCCATCGCCGATCGACTGCGAGGCCTTCTGCTGCGGCTTTACGCACTTCCCTAGCCGGAACGTCTGCCGCGCGATCCTCGTCCGTAAAGAGCTCTGCGAACGGCCGGCCGAGCATCTCCGCTTCCGACCAGCCAAACGTTTCCTGCGCCCCCCAAACCAGCTGGTAATGCGGTGCTGGTTATCCACTGTCAGAATTGTGTAGTCTTTCGCCCCCTCGACGATGAGCCGCAGTTTTGTCTCGCTCTCCTGAAGTGCCTCCAGCGCCCGCATTCGGTCCGTCACCTCGACAAAAATGATGACAAACTTATCATTACCGGTGGCTTGTACGTAGCCATCGAACCAGCGGCCAAGCGAGCCAACTTTCCGGGTAAACCGTTTATTCCGGCCGGTTTCGACCACGTCTGCGACGTCGGAAACCCACTCCTGTTCAAAACTCGGGAAAATCTCACACATTGTACGGCCTGACACGTTTTGGTCAGGATAGCCTACCAGTTCACTCCAAGCGGGATTGACCGTTTCATACCGCCAGTCGACGATCTTGCCATCGATATCCCGAACAACTGAGCCGACGATAATGCCTTCCTCGAGCTGCTCGAAAAGCGAACTCCATCGACGCTCGGATAGAAAAGTGGCGATCTGGTTCGAAACCAGCTTGCCGATCCGACTGAGCAACTCGAGCTCGCTCTCCGTCCAAGTACGTGGCTCACCATCGATCGCAGCCAACGCCCCGATCACCATTCCGTCCGGCAACGTAACTGGAACCCCCATGTAGGAGATCACGCCAAGATCCGTGATGGCCAGATTGTTACGGACAAGATCGTGGATCGTTGCGTCACCTATGATCAGAGGCTGTTTATCGCGGACGACATGTTGACAGAATGAGTGCGTCAGGGGGGTCTCAGCCGCCTCGGCCCATTTTTCCGGCAAGCCGAGGTGAGCGATGAAAACCTGACGATCTTCATCGAGTATCGACACAAGCGCCACAGGACAGTTCAGCCCCGCTTTGACGACCTCGATAATGTCCTGGAATTCCGACTGAACCGGAGCTTCAAGCAGACCTGAATCTCGAACAGCGCCGATGCGCTCCGATGGTGAACTCACTGGGTTTCCTTAACCGCGCGGACGCGAAGTTGATCGTGAAGCTAGAGCCGCAAGGACGGCGGGCGAAAGGACAAGGCTCGGCGGAACTACGGACGTGGGGCCTCCATCGACAAAACTTTGAAGAAACTGCATGGCGTTCTGCAACCCGTTCATTGTGTAAGGCTTCTCGATCGCCCCGAGTCCTCCGGCAAAATCGTCTGGTATACGCTTGAGATTACCTGACACGAAAACGAAGGGTATTGTTTTCTCCGACAGGTAGCGGCCGACATCGATGCCTGTCGGGCCGTCGAGCAACTGAATATCGACAAAAGCAAATTGCGGCGAGGTCGCTTCAGCGAGTTCGATTGCTTCCCGGCTGTCAGCGGCCGTCCCGACGACATGATGGCCGGCATCTTCCACTTCGCTTTCCAGCTCCATAGCCAGGAGGACCTCGTCCTCGACAATCAGAATATTCAAGACAAATCCTCTCAGTCTTTCACCGACAGCTCGACGCTAACGTCTGTTTTGTGACCGGTAATCTTCCGGTCCATCTTGGCGCGAAGTTGCAGGAGACACGCCTCAAGCATCTTCTGGCTGAAAGCCTCCTCTTCTTTGTCTACCTCCACTGGCGAAACGGTGTCGATGACCCGCATCAAGAAGTGCCCGTTCAGCCGCCTTATCTCGAGATGGATTTTGCCACCGCCGTCACTCAGACCCCTGCGGATAGCGTCGCCGACGAGCTCGTTTATGATCAGGGCCAGCGGAGATGCCTTAGTCGCTGGGACTACGACTTCGTGAAGATCTGTCGTGAGCTGGATGTCGGGGCGCTTAAGCGCACCTATCTTGTCAAGCATCAGGGTGTTTGCGAAATCTGCGACGTCGAAATAGCCGACCTCTTCGTCGTTCAGGAGTTTACGCTGAACCGTGCTTAGAGCTTCGACCCGATTGAGCACTGACATGAGTGTTCGCTCAACGACATCATTCTCAGTCATACGCGCTTGAAGTTTCACGATCGACGCAATCGTCAGTAGGTTGTTTTTCACCCGGTGATCGACCTCGTGAACCAAGGCCGTTTTCGCTCGAAGGGCATCTGTCAGAGCCGCAGTTCGCAACGCAACTTCTTCTTCGGCGGTGTGACGTGCCTGGGCGAGCTTCGCTTCCTTGCTCTTGATATTTGTGAAGTCGAGTTGCGAGGCAAAGAAATAGATGACCGTTCCTGAGGCATCGCGAACCGGACTGACAAAGAGGGCGTTCCAGAATTCTGATCCATCTTTCCGGTAATTTAGGATATCGATTGACAGATCCTGCGCTGCCGCAACGGCTTCGCGAAGCTTCTGCACAGCTTTCGGATCGGTATTCGGTCCCTGAAGGAGACGGCAGTTCTTTCCGATTAGCTCCTCGTTGGAATAGCCAGTCAACTTAGAGAACGCCGTATTACAGAAGATAATCGGGTTGTCAGGTTGACGCGGATCGGTGATGAGCATGGGCATACGCGTGGCTTTGAACGCCGCCGCGAATGGATCTTCAGAAGCATGACCAGCAACGAGACGGTTCCCTGCATCTCTGGCGTCTTGTCGGGTCTGAGGGTCATCTGTCATGAGGATTCCTGATTTTGCGGCAACTAATAATGTGCGGCTCCCATATTGGTTCCATGGCAGGAGCTCGTTTGGCAGGAAAGCGTATCTTCATCCGCGCATCTGTTAAGGCGCTTCGTCAGACGATGTTCGAGGCTGGGTTGGACGCCGCCGCAGAATGGCGGCGTGTCGACGGTGAGTTCAAGCTGCACTAGGCTTGAATCGGACATGTCCACTTCCTAGCTCACCCGGCGATCGGGGCTTGATGAGCCCGGTCAATATCCCACGTCTGTTCAGAGTGAGACCGGATAGGGAAGAGAAGAGAA
>CAMLHQ010000153.1 GCA_946479785.1 uncultured Nitrospira sp. | reverse complement strand
TCGGCTCCAGACCATTCCCGTCTGTTCCTTCGAACTGAAGCCGAGTTTTTCGTAGAAGGCCGGACGGCGTGTGCACAACCAGAATAGTTCGACTCGCTTGAGTCGAGGATGGTTGAGAATGCGTTGGACGATATCCGTGCCGATCCCCTGTTTCTGATAGGCCTTGTCGACGATCACATCCCAAATCGTGGCGCGATAGACGAAATCCGTCAACACCCGGCCGAAGCCGATCAGATGATCGCCGTCCCAGGCGCACAGCGCGACATCGGTGTGTCGCAGCATCTCTTTGGCGTCTTCAAGGGTGCGATCTTTCGCCCAAGGCGCTTGGTGAAAGAGCCGCAACAACTGCGACGCTTCAAGTTCTTTCTTTTCTGAAAAGGTAACGGCAGTCTTGAGGGTGGCGGGCATCTTGTACTAGAGTATCCCCTCGCAAGTCAGACAAAAGATTGACCTTAGTGTACGAGGAATCGAATGGCAACGCAAGTCCGTAGCTGCCCTAAGTGCTTCCAACTCATGTGGCTCACACAGGACGAGTACGAACTGCTCGACGAAGAGACGGTCCGAGCGAAGTGCCCGCATTGTGGATCGACCGTTCGATTCAAGTTAGTTTCAGAAGGCGCAAACGCGACAGGCCCTAAGATGGGGCACTAACGCACCTTTCACATTCCTCGCCCCGCTCCATCCAACTCCGGCTTGTTCCCAGGCAGAATCTTGTGAAGACCCGCACGGTATTCTGTAATCCGCTTCTCCTCAGTGTGGCTCACTTCGATTTCCTTGTCCCGCTGCATTCGTTCCAGATGGTCGAGCACCGCGAGTAGCGGCTGTACGGAGCCGAGAAGCTTCCCGACTTCGAACGCCTCGAGCGATTCGACAAAGGGGTCATTCAAGCCCTTGTAGGGGGTTCCCGCGCTTTGACTCCGGAAACGAGACACGATCACTTCGTAGTCATCGACCGCTTCTGGCTTCGGCCTGATGCCCGTCGGCACGACGGTCAAGTGCACGATTGCCGGCAATTTGGCGGCATAGATCTTCAGCTGCGACGTCAGCCCGCCGATGGCATCGAGCACATCGCCGATTTGCATAAGATCGTCCTAATCGACTGTGGCAAGTCCTGTCAAGATTTGTTCTCGTGGTTGAAACGGGACATTTCGTCAAGCGCCCGCATCACCCGGTCCATGTCAGGCGGGGAGGGCCGTTCGTACTGCTGCAATTCACCGGACGACGGATGGTGAAAGCCCAAGGTTCTGGCGTGAAGCATCACGCGCGGAATATCCACGCCATTCAAGTTGCACACTTTTCGACCTCCATAGGTCGGATCACCAAGAATGGGATGACCGAGTGAGGCCAGGTGTACCCGGAGTTGATGGGTTCGCCCGGTCCGCGGATAAAGAAGCACATGCGCGCTGGTCTTGCCGAATCGGCGATCGACCTTGTACTCGGTCACGGATTCTTTCGGCCGAGCCGTGCGGGCCGAGAACTTCTTTCGTTCTTTCGAGTCGCGGCCGATCGCCAGTTCAATGAGTCCATGACCTTTCTTGGGAATTCCCCAGACGAGCGCTTCGTACACGCGAGTAATGGTGTGCTGTTTGAATTGCCCGGCCAAATGCCTGTGAGCGTGATCCGTCTTAGCAATGACCATGACCCCCGACGTGTCCTTGTCCAATCGATGAACGAGCCCGGGCCGCTCCTTTCCGCCAATGCTGGAGACCGTTCCCCCGGATGTTTGGAAGTGATGGAGAAGGGCGTTGACGAGCGTTCCCGTCCAGTTACCGGGCGCCGGGTGGACGACAATTCCGGCTGGTTTGTTCAAGACCAGCAGTTGATCATCTTCAAAGAGCACCTCGAGCGGGATCGCCTCTCCTTTGAGTTCAAGCGGTTCCGGCTTCGGAACATCCATCGTGATCTTGTCGCCAGGCTTGATCTTTTGGCTGGGTTTGACGACCTGGCCATTGATGCGAATACGCCCGAGTTCGATCAGCCGCTGGAGCGCCGAGCGAGACATATCCCGCTCACGATTCACGAGAAAGACATCCAGCCGCTTCGGCTGTTCTCCGGCTGTGATTAGAAATTCCGTAATCATTGTGCGGCACACGCTACTAAAGAGCTTTACTCAAAAGCAATGAAAGTTTGTCAGGGGGTTTGCCTCCTTCTTCGAAGGAGGCTATGCTATTTCACTGAGGCTGGTCCCACTGTAGAAGGAGGTACCGCCATGAGAAGTTTGGTTGTCCTCGCCGCCGCGATCCTTGTCGTTATCCCTCTTCTTCAAGACGTTTCGCGCGCTTCAGACCAACCTGGCATCTCCCCAGAAACCGTTGCAGATTATATTCACGCGGTGATCGAGGCAGATCGGACGTTTTACACCATCCATGTGGTCGAGCGTCAGCAGATGGGAGGGGGAGCGGTCGCGGCCGAGAACTGGCGCGCGAAGAAAAATCTTCTGCCGCTGCCTGCTCAGTTTTTGATGGAATCAAGCGACCTGGCCACGAAAACCGGCACGAGGGTTCGTTATCGTTTGATCAGCCTCTGGCCGATTAATCCACATAACGGCCCCTATAGTGAGTTAGAGAAGCAGGGACTGGAAGCCGTGCTGCAGCACCCGGAACGGTCCGCCACCGGGACGGTCAAAGTTGGAAATCAGACCTACTTTCAGGCGATCTATGCGGATCGGGCAGTGAGCCAAGCCTGTGTCGCCTGCCACAATGCGCATCCCGGAAGCGCGAAGAAAGATTTTAAAATGAACGATGTCATGGGCGCGCTGGTGATCGAGATTCCGTTGGAAAAGTAAGTCACCGACTCGATCCCGAGAGGGGAGGATCCACCGATGAGCGGACGTTGTGAACCACTAGCTGTCGCTGCCGATAAATCGAGAGAGCGTGCTGCTCGCTCTCTTCTGCCTGCTGGTCCTGTCTAAGTGCCTGATGGAGAGAGGCCAGTAACGACCACGATGCAGCCTCGCCAGATGAATCTCGTAATGATTGATACAACGTCACCGCACGCTTGGAAAATAAAATCCCTTTCTCCTGTTGCCCTGTGACGCCATAGATCGCAGCGAGGCGATAGCGCAGTCCGGCCTCCCTGGAGATTTGAGGGCTCTGCTCGACCAACACAAGCGCCTGTTCATAATGCAGCCCCGCCGCCTGAGGGTCATCCAGAATCCAACGGGCATCGCCAAGCGCAAGCAATATCCCAAGCGTCCCCGCAGTGTCGTGACGGTTCTTGGCATCCTCGAATGCTTGCTGGAGTAGCCGTAGTCCTTCTTGGGTCAACCCCTCGCTGATCCGCATGAGGCCGAGTTGTATCCTTGCCGAATCCAACCCCTGAACGTTGCGCGACCGGCTGTATCGGTCAATCGCTTGTTCAAACAAGTGGCTGGCGTCTCCGCGCGATCCCAACCATGCAGAGATTCTGCCGAGAGTCAAAAGCGCGTCTGCATGGGCGGGGCTATTGGGAGCTTTCGTGAAGAGAGACAAGGCATCACGCAGGTGGACGGCGGCGGCTTCTCTCCGGCCCTGCCGCTCGAAAATCGAACCGATCTTCGTCAGAGCAGTCGCTTCGCCCCGCCACTGTTTGGTTTCTCGGAAGGACTCAAGCGCTTGCTCATAGTACATGAGGGCTTCAGGAAAATGGTTCTGGACGTCGTGGATTTCGGCGATGCGAAGCAACTCGTCACCATTGAGTTTCCTGGCTGACGATACAGATTGAAGGAACCACGGATCATCGAACGCCCATGCGCTTGCGGAAAAAAGGAGGGGCACGAGCAGGAAAGACAAACCCACAGGGCACCACGGAATGAGATGGTGCTGGGAGGATACTGCTCCCAGGCGTCACCGGTCAAACATCAGAAGGCCCTGAAGGATCCGATCTGATAGGCGAGATGGATGACTGGAATGGCGACCAGAAACTAGCTTCGGCGAGCGCGTTCGGCAATCTTCTTGCGGAGGCGGGCCTTTTCGAGACTGATTTCCGCTTCTTTGACTTCGGAAGGCAGGCCACCGGCCTTCAACCGCTGCTCGGCCTTCTCGACCGCAGCCTGAGCTCGATTCACATCGATATCCTCTGCTTTCTCCGCAATCTCAGCCATGATGGTCACTTTTGTCGGAGTGACTTCGGCATAACCCCAGAGGACTGCCATGTGGTTGGTCTGATCACCGACGCGATACCGGAGTTCACCGATGCGTAAGGTAGATAGAAAATGACAGTGGCCGGGCAACACGCCGAATTCACCTTCCGA
>CAMLHQ010000152.1 GCA_946479785.1 uncultured Nitrospira sp. | reverse complement strand
GACCGATAGTACCGATAGGCCGCATTCAATGCCACCATGAACCCTTGCATATTACCCGTACCGTTGTAGCCGAACCTGGTCCCGAAATAGGGCGACTGGACCGGATCGCTAAAGGCGTTTTCCGAAGAGGGAACGCCGTTTCCGTCGGTAGGACGCCTCATGGTTTGCGGCGCGATCGCCGACAGCCCACGCTCGAACCGGAAGGCCGTGATGAGGCCGTCGAAGTTTTCGCTGAATTGATGCCGCACCGTCACCTGGGGAAGACGTTGCCAGAGATTACCGTTGTATCCCATGATCGAAAAGTCGATCAGGTTCGGGTGCAATCCCATCACCGGCGTCCAATCCATACCGGCCGTGATGCTCGTCTTATTGTTGTTCGGCGAATACTTCGCATAGGCCAACCGCAGACGAGGCGACAGGTTCCCCGCGTTGTCGGTCGCCGAATAGAAATCGGTTTCGACCACGCCCGTCAACACATTCTTTCCGTCCGTCCGATCTCCGCGAATGCCGAAGACGCTATAGCGCGGGTTGAACGTCGACGATGAATTGCTGCTCTTACCGGCTGCGGTTGCGTATCCGTTGAATTGTCCGGGATCGAGTGGGTTCGTGTTTCTGGTGCTGTAGATGCCGTCCAACTCGATGCGGCCGTACGGCACAATGCTCCCCTTCCCCTGTGACGTAAACGCGGGACTGATGCAGCCGCCGCAAATCACCGCCGGTGGAGTTTCTTCTTTTCGCGAGAGACGGCCTGCACCGGCCGCCTCCTCGGCGCTCTGCTGTGCCCACACCGGCAATACCGTAGTGAGCATAATGATGGCGACAGCGCCAAACACGTATCTCTTCCCCACTTGCCTCCTCATCGTGTACCCTCCCGGTTCGAAGCTGTTCACTGCTCGACCGGAAGGCACTCACGTGCCAAAAAAAAACGCCCTTCCGGTCCCCGTCTTTGGACCAAAAGGACGCCATTGTCCTTCTGAAGTATTTCGCTTGAAACGTGGACCCCCTTGTCCACTTCTCAAGCCATTTGATCGGCGGTACTTATAAAGTGTTGTTGCCTTCCCTGTCAAGCCTCGTCCTACATATGCTAAACTGCAGCGGTTTCACGTGGGAAATAATATGAACATCCTAGTCCATCGTCTTTTTGTCATCTGCTTAGTCATTGGATGCGTCGTGGGTTCGTCTGCATGCTCGACAGGGCCGGAAGTGGATGTGACCATTCACGAATCTCCGCAAGGTGCCGTCTATTTGGAACGAATCTCCGACCGCTCGTTTCAAGCTGCACACCCCATCAGAATCGATTCGAACACGATCGCCCTTGTGCTACGTGGCGTGCTCGTTCGAAGCGATCAAGGAGTCCTGCAAAACCTTTTGGCAGGAAAACCGGATGCGCTGCGAGCCTTTTCAGACGACGACGTGGCCTATCTCGCGCCATTGATCTCAGATGGACTGATGCGTGCCGCCGCGGATCAGCAGGTCGGATTCCGGATCGAACAGATCGGCTTCCCCGGTTATTCTGAAAGGGTCGGAGCCGGCGTTGGTTCATCCGAACCCCCCTTGACTCTTCGTCCTCGTGAAACCACAACCGGTGTGATTTATGCCTACGGGCGATCCCTCTATCTCACCCTGACCCAATATCGATACCGTCAGGAACCTGCGACAACCATCAGTATGGCGAACCGAAGAATTCCGGATGCTTCCGGATTGGTGAACCACACGGTGTCGTTTGTACCGGAAGCGGCCAAACGGCCGGACAGTTACCACGATGCCCGCTCCACTGATAAAACACTGGTCATTGATTACGAGTTGCTGGCGAAGCTGCCGGCTGTGTCCAGCGGATCAGCGTCGGCGCAATCTTCGACCACACCGGCACCCCCTCCGGCCTCAACAAGCGGAAACCCGGAACCGGCAAAGAAGGATTCTGACATCGAAGCATTACGGAAGGAATTGCAGGAGATCAAACGGCAACTGGCTGAGCAGGAAGCTGAGCGCGCTCGTTCACAGCCCAAGAACTCGGTTCCTCAAAAATAGCCACACTACCCTCGTTGTTTTTCAGCCCGTTCTTCGAGCTCGCCGGCTAACAGCACCGCTTCTGCGATCTCGCGCATCGATTTTCGCAAATCCATGCTTTGCCGCTGAATGAGCCTGAAGGCCTCTTCTTCGGTCAGCTTCTTGGACCGCATTAAATATCCCTTGGCCCGCTCAAGTAATTTCCGAACCGCCAGCGCTTCCTGCATTTCAAACGATTTTTCCAGCAATGTCGTGTGCTCGATGGCGATGGCCGCTTGATTCGCGATAGCCTGCAAGAGCTTGACTTCCTCGCTCGTAAACGCATGCGGCACGGAGGTGTAGCTATTGATCACACCGACCGCTTTTTCGCGCACCATCATCGGCACCGACAGCAGCGAACAGAGTCCTTCTTTTTTCGCCATGTCCGGGTACATGTAATACTGTTCTTTTGTCACGTCGGCTACGATGATCGGCCGGCGTTCCTGGACCGCACGGCCACTGACGCTCTGCCCCACCTTTAAATTCGGCTTTCGGCGATATAGTTCACTGAGGCTTTGCGTGGCCTCGATTCGAAGATCTCCCGTCGTCTCATCCAGCAACATGATCGAGCATATTTTGGAGTTCATCATCTGGGCGGTCATGGTGACGAGCAGCTGGAGCACGTCTTCGATCAGACGGTTCGACGCCACGGTTTCCGATACCTGCGAAAGCGTTTCGACCTGGAGGGCCTTCCGACGCATCTGTTCATACAAACGCGCGTTTTCGATCGCCCCGCCAACCTGATTCGCGATTGTCGATAGCAACGCCAATTCGTCGGGACGGTAACGCTTCGGGCGTTTATGCTGGGCATTGATGACGCCAACCACCTCTTTTTTGGCCATGATCGGCACCGACACGAAAGCTTGATAGCGATCTTCGGGAAGATTATGAAAAAACTTAAATCGTGGATCATCGCTGGCGTTGCTGGGAATCACGACACGCGTGCGCTCCTGCGCTACCCATCCCGTGATACCCTCACCCATCCCGATGGTGATTCGCCCGATGAGCTTAGGATGAGGATTCTTTGATGCGCGAAGAATTAGTTCATCTTGACCGTCTGAAAGCAAATACAGGAGACACGCATCGGCTTTGGTGACTTCGACAACAATCTCCACGATGTGCTTGAGCACGGCTTCGAGGTCGAGGGTATTGCTGATCGAATCCGTAATTCGATGCAGCACGTCGACCTCACGAGTTTTTTCTCGCAAAGCTTGTTCAAGTTGAGTGGCCGAGCGTGTTCGCTTTATCGCCATCGTCTCTCCTACTTGTTTCGTCGACCCGCTCGACGAATTCGTCGAACCCTCTTGCTTGATCGATTCGGACCATTGGTCTGCAGCGTCCGGTGCCAGTCCGCACAAGCCTGTTGTTCGAGTGAACGAATCACCACCTCACCGATACGGACCGGCCATACCCCGACCACCTTGCCACCCACAACCTTCTTGTCATGTTGCATCGCTTGCCAGAGCGCGGAAAATGAGGTTGTTGGCATGCGGTCCGGCAATCCTGCAGCCTGAATGAGACGTCGGATCCGCGTCACGACGTCTTGTTCGCACACCCCAAGATGCACGGCCAGATCGGCTTCCTGCACCAATCCGATCCCTACAGCTTCGCCGTGGATCAATCCGCGGTAGCCTCCCAGCGATTCCAGTGCATGACCGATGGTATGTCCATAATTAAGAATGCGTCGCCGGTCGGACTCCCGCTCATCCTCCGCCACGACCTGTGCCTTAATTTCGCAGGATCGCACGATAGCTTGCCTCACAGCATTCTCTTCCAATTTCAAGAGCCCCGGCATCGACTCTTCAAGAAACGAGAAAAAGGACTCATCCGCGATGATGCCGTACTTGATGACTTCGGCCAATCCGGCAACCCATTCGCGGCGCGGCAACGTCCGAAGAGTGTCTGGATCGATGAATACCGCCCTTGGTTGATGGAATGCGCCGATGAGATTCTTTCCCAAAACATGATCGACGCCTGTCTTGCCTCCGACGCTCGAATCAACCTGCGCCACTAAGGTCGTCGGCACCTGTACAAAAGGAATGCCTCGCTGATAAATGGCCGCGGCAAATCCGGCGAGGTCACCGATCACGCCGCCTCCTAACGCGAGAAGCATCGAACGACGCTCGAACTTGTGCCTGGCCAATACGTCAAGAATTCGCGCGATCGTGGCAAGTGTCTTCGATCGCTCGCCTGGTGGCAAGGCACCGTGCAGCAGTTGTTATCCGACTCCGAAGC
>CAMLHQ010000151.1 GCA_946479785.1 uncultured Nitrospira sp. | reverse complement strand
CCAGCAATGAAGGTATGAGGACAATCATCCGGGGGGACGGGATTCGATCGGCCGATAATTGAGCGGGAGCTCGAAGAGTCGGGGCGACAGGAGACGAAGTTTGACGTTCTTATAATGAACGATCCAGAGGCCATCCTTTCGGGCAATGCGAAGCGGCAGCTGTAAATCCTCGGCCCACCACTGATAATAGATGACATTCTCTTTCCCTTCCAGAACGGTTATCTGAAACAATGTCGTGGGATGGCCGTCCAACACCTCGGTTCCGATGGTTTCTCGTCTGATTTCACGAGCCATCGCCCGCTCAAGCGTGACGCCCGTCGACCCATCAAATGGTACCGTGGCAAACTGCTTGGTTCGCCCCACCAGAAGCCACATCAGACCCTTGTCTTTTCTTACAATGGTGACTTCTATGGAGCCGGGATCGTTGTGTTCGATCCTCCACATGTCGTCTCGATGGTAGAGGCTCCCGCGGTGGACATGCCCACCGGTTTGAGTCACTTGATCAGCGACGAATTGCACACCATACGCCGGGGCGGTCACCACTGCCATCCAGGCAGATAGCGCTATCCCAAGCATCGTTCTCATGCTCATATCTCATCTTTACTTCGAGATCCTCCTTTACGAGACTAGGAACTGCCCCATTGCGCCTCAATTTCTTTAATTGAGCGTCTAGCGATTTGGACAGTGTAACCCATTGGTTTTTTTCATACCTATTCCAAACCAGGGTCTTATTGTCCAACGCGCTGGAGCTTTTCCCTGTTCCCAGACGAAATTCTTCTTCCCCGCGATGCCTTGCTAACATCTTTATTTCTTTAAAATTTTCGCCTGATCCGAGACAGGCTTCTCCAATCGGCACGTCTGTTGCGCTATGAAGAGACCGCTGGTGAAGGTGTGGGTGATTAGGACCGGCCTCCGAATGACCCGCTCCTTCGCAAGAAGGAATCCTTCACCAGCTCTTTATCATAGGCCATGAATTGTGAGGCGCGGCGAGAGGACTGCGATCATGCTTGAGTCCTCAGTCCTTCCCTCAATGACGAGAGACGCTTCACCAGATATGAGCAACGAACGTTCAACCAACCGCCGAACATGGCGGATACAAAGAAGGGGGAGGCCGTGTATGAGGTCTTTTCTACAACAACAGCGGAAGCGGCGTAAGAATCTGTCGCTCACGCTGCACAGCATATTGCTGACAGGTAGCCTGGTGGCCACACCATGGCTATTTGCAGCCAGTCCAGGAGATTCGTCGCATGAGGGCCATGCGACGCCGGTGGCTTTGCCGGGTTGGACGCAGCAACTCAAGGGGCAGACGGTGGTGGAGAACGCCATCGAAGGCCGTGCCGGCAATGCCGAAAAAATGGAGATGCAGCATCATCGCCTGATGGAGAAGCTCCAGCAGCAGGCACAGCAGGATGCAAAAGCCCAGCAGACATCCGGTGGCTTCAACCAGATGTCGATGATGCACCAGTACATGGGGCAGGACGGCAGCAGCTTCCTCCTCATGACGGATGCGGGCAAGGGTGAGCCGGTAATGACCTCGGGGGGCAAGTGTCCGGCAGGCGTGCCCACGAAGTCGTACGACGTGTCGATGATCAACGTTGAAATTACGTTGAACCGTTGGCTCGACTTCTATCCGGGCTACATGTACGTGCTGACGGAAGATGTTGCGAAAGCGCGCGCCGAGGAGGCCAAGAACAAGGAAGCGCGGGATAAGGAAGGCTTCGATCCTGGTGCGGTCTCGACCGGTCTCCAGGGCGACGCTATCCAACCGCTGGTCCTCCGGGCAAATCAGGGCGATTGCGTCAAGATGACGCTTCGCAACCAGATGGAAGGCGAGGACGGCAGCCTGTTCATCCAAGCCTCCAGCATGATCATCAGTGCGACGGGCAAGCCGGCGACGACGACAAACCCCGACTCGATTGTGGCGCCGGGCAAGTCGCAGGAATTCGAATGGTACATCTATCCACAGATGCAGGAAGGCGTGCGGCAGTTCCACTCTTATAGCCATGACCGTGAATTGACGGTCATGGGCCTATTCGGCGCCTTCGTGGTGGAACCGAAGGGCTCGAAGTATGTCGACGCCTTGGGAACCGGTCCGGATCGGGAAGTGAGGAGCGGCTGGCAGGTCAATATCGATAACGGGACTGGCCCGGATTTCCGCGAGTTCGTGCTCTTCTATCACGAGATCGGCGACGAAGCGTTCCGTCCGTTGAATAAAAAAGGTGACTTCCTGCCTCAGCGTGATCCGTTGACGGACGCCTATCGTCCGGGTGGCCGCGCCTTGAACTATCGGAGCGAGCCGTTCGGTATCGATCAGATGCACTTGCAGCACGAATATTTCGGTTTCGAGGACGAGTCGTTGGCGTACAGCGCCTATACCTTCGGCGATGTGCCGACGACGATTCCTCGCGGATATCTCGGCGATCCCGTCAAGTGGCGGTTGGTCCATGGTGGATCGGAAGTGTTCCACTCCCACCACCCGCACAGCGGGTCGATCCGCTGGCAACGGAGCCCGGGCACTGAGCCGAATAATCTCTGGGCAATGGGTAAGGATGGACCAGTGAAGTATCCGATCGTCCGAACCAAGTCCGATCGCGTGGATGTCGAAGTCATCGGCCCGTCTGAAGCGCTGGACCTCGAGCCGGAATGTGGCGGCGGCGGCTGTCAGCACCTGGCTGGCGAATTCCTCTTTCACTGCCACGTCGCGCACCACTATGTGGCGGGGATGTGGGGTTATGCCCGCTTCTATAACACGTTGCAAGCCGGCGCTGGCCACACGGACACGATGCCGGATTTGCGGGAATTGCCGGATCGTCAGGGCCGGATGAAGCTCGGGGTATCGTCAGACAAGCTGATCGGGACCACCCTCGATTGGTTCGGCAAGACGTTCAAGATTGTCGACAAGAGCCAAAAGACCAACTGGAAATCCGATCCTGCGGTCGTGAACATCAAGGATTGGGTGGAAATGTGGATTCCAGCGGCTGGCAAGCCCGGCCATACGGATAACGAGAAGGCCCAGATCATGGCCTACGATGCGACCGTGTGGGATTGGAAATGGAACGGCAATGTGGCGGTCGGAGAACGTGAAAGCACCGCTCAGAATCCCAAGTATCCATGGGCGGCCAAGTGGGACGACAGCACGAGGCCGACGATTCTGTTTGATCCAACGACGGGCAGAATGTCCTGGCCGTTGTTCAAGCCCCATTACGGCAAGCGTGTGCCGTTCTCAGCAAATCACAATGGTGCGCCCTGGCTGGAACCCATCCATCAGGATAGCAAAGGTGAACGGACCTCTGAACCGGCGAAGCCGGGCGAGCAGGGAAACTGGAGTCTCTGTCCGGTGAACGCCAATCAGAAGTTTTACAACATCCACTTTGTCCGCATGCCGATCACCCTGGCCAAGCAGCAGGGCAAAGAGCCACCGATCGTCGACAAGGATGGTTTGATCTATGTGCTCCACGAAGAAGAGCGCTTGACCAGAGCCAACGACGATCTCAAGCTTCCGGCGGTCATTCGCGCCAACGTGTATGACTGCGTCGATCTGGTCCTCACCAGCGAGTGGGACGACGACGATTACACCAACTTCCAATCGTCCAAGATCAATATCCATCCCCATTTCTTCCAGTTCGATACGGGGAATTCGGACGGTGTGATCTCCGGGTTCGAATATGAAATGTCGGTGCGCCCGTTTACGATGTGGGGCAAGGGTAAGAAACACGGACTGCCTGCACCGATGGTGGCCAAGATAGTGGGCGGTGCCAAGGCGGGAGCCACTTCAATTAAGATCCAGATGGCACCCGGCGCGACGCCCTTCCATGTGAACACCGAATTGATGGTGGGCATGGATTGTTTAGAGAAGGGCAACGATCCGACGGCTTCATTGCCGCGGGATAAGAGCTGTTCCGAAGTCGCTCGCATCAAGGACATCAAGGGCGATCAGGTCACGTTCTTCACGCCGCTGAAGCACAACCATCCGGCCAACGATCTCGTGTCGCCGGAGTTCGTGCGCTATCGGTGGTGGGTGGACGTGGATATGGGGACCGTGTTCTGGCACGACCATGCATTCGGCGCGACGACCTGGCCGCATGGCGGGTTCGGCGTGACGCTGGTCGAGCCGTTCGGCTCCACCTATCATAATCCGAAGGACGGCAAGCTGGTGTATAGCGGCCCGATCGCGGACATTCATACGAATGAGCCGATCGGCGCCGGTGTGAGAGGCAGCTTCCGTTAGTTGATGGTGTCGATCCACGACACGGTTCCGCATACCGTCAATGTCATCCAAGCCGGCAATCCTCCAGGACA
>CAMLHQ010000150.1 GCA_946479785.1 uncultured Nitrospira sp. | reverse complement strand
TCGACAGTGCAATTGCAGCCTGGGACCGGAGTTCCCGGCGCGACGGTATCGATCATCGGCAAAGGGTTCGGCCGTTTCACATCCGCCCAGGTCAATCGCGTCACGTTCGGAGGAGTTCCTGCCCTGATTCAACGGTGGGATGCGGACGTCGTGGAAGTGAAAGTGCCGTCGAAGGCGCAGACCGGACCTGTTGAGATGATGATCGGAAAGAAGAAAGTTCCGGCGGGTACTTTTACCATCGTTTATCCGAAAATTGTGTCGATTAACCCTCCGGAGATAGAGCCAGGCCATATGATTGAGATCGTCGGCCAACATTTCGGTGTAACGGCCGGTCCGCGCGATCCCAATACGATGTTCGGCGTCAATGATGTGGTTGTGGGAAACTTAGTTGTCAGGCCTCGACGTTGGAAAGACGACAAGATTGAAGTGGAAATACCAGCCAATGCGGCGTCCGGTGACATCGCGATCCGCTTGGCCTCTTCCGATCCGTTGCCGGATGGATCTTGCTGCGCTCCTGTTCAGCACACGGTCAGTAATGCCGTCTCGCTGAAGTTGATTCCCACCGTGCATATCGATCCTGTCAGCGGACCGGTAGGCACAAAGGTTGTGCTGTTCGGGCAGGGGTTCGGTCAAGAGAAGAAGGCGGGCGACACGATTTCGATCGGTGGACATCGGGCTCCTATTGCTCAGTGGAGTGATCGAGCGATTGTCGTCCATGTGCCGCTGGATGCGGAAACCGGGCCGGTAGTCTTGTCGCAGAACGGACAAGAACGAACTGTGGGGGCATTTACCGTACAGATTCCGAAAGCCACCGGCCTCACGCCGGCCAGCGCTCCTATTGGAACACTGGTTAGGATTCACGGTGAGCATTTTGGCGCCTATTCCGAGAGCGGAGCCACACCATACAACTACACGGATTTCAATACAGGGCAGAATCGTGTGGAAATCGGTGGAACTCCGGCGGTGATCTACCGGTGGCATGACGATCGGATCGACGTCTGGGTGCCGTTCAGCGCGAAAAGCGGCCCGGTAGTCGTCACACGCGGCGCGCCAAAGCCGAGTACGGACGGATCCTGTTGTAAGGAAAGTGGCATTGTCTCGACCGCAGCGGGGACCTTCACGTTAGTCGTTCCGACTATTGAGTCCTTCTCACCTGCTTCTGCCGGCCTGGATGAAGTCGTGACGATCAAGGGCAGAGGGTTCGGCTCTTTCATTAAGTCCACGGAAGCGACGCAACCGGGACTCGGCGAAGGCGCCTTTAAGCGGGATCAGATCGAGTTGGGCGAAAATGTCTCCCGCACGGAGGTGCTGTTCAACAACATCGGTGCCATTGTGCTGTCGTGGACCGATACGGAAATCAAGGCTCGCGTGCCCCACCGCCATCTATTCGGCATTGGAAAACCTGGACAGTTCAACGCCGATCTTTCAACGGGTCCTCTCATCATTCGTCGGGGTTCATGGGACATCCTGCCGGACGGCAGCTGTTGCACGCCCAAAAAATGGCTGACCTTGGAAGCCGGTACGTTTACGATCGAAGCCAAGGGCATGCCGGACCAAAGCTTTTTCCAGTCTCGGCCTGAAGGCAGCACCAACGACTAGCAGGATGTTGAACAAGGCACTCTTCACCTTCGCGCTTGTTGCCCTCCTGCCCCTCTATTCTCCCTCAGCGGCCGATTCCAATCTCACGACTGCTTCGCAGAAAACCGGAACGGAAGTCACCCTCATGGGCGTGCACTTTCGCGACGCTCAATTAGGATGGGCTGTCGGATCAGGAGGAACAGTTCTCAAGACGCTTAACGGTGGTCAGAAATGGAAGAAACTTGCCAGCGGCACCTCTGTGCAATTGACCAACGTGTTGTTTGTCGACGAGAAGCACGGATGGATCATCGGGGCGAACGGAACGATCCGAAACAGTCTCGACGGAGGCACCAGCTGGGCCGCGCAACCGATCGATAGTCCGGTGCCCTTATACGGCCTGTCGTTTGTGTCTTCACAAGAGGGATGGGTCGTCGGCGGCAATGGGACGATTCTTCACACTACTGACGGCGGTGTCCATTGGACGGATCAACCCAGCACGACCACTGCCGCACTGTATGCCGTACAATTCATCACGCCGCGTCGCGGGACTGCAGTGGGCGCCGTTGGTACGGTGCTTGCCACGGAGGATGGCGGAACCACCTGGGTCGCGCAGGAGACGCAAGGATCGGTCACCCTATTCGACGTGCATTTTGTAGATCCATCGACCGGATGGGTCGTAGGGAATGCGGGAGCTATGTTTCACACGACGGATGGAGGAAGCCATTGGGTCGATCGGACTCTGCCCTGTTCACGGACTTGTACGAGGTTGACCGATCTGCTTCGTATCCGCTTCACCGATCCTAAAACCGGCTGGATCGTTGGTGAGCGTGGGATGGCTTACCACACGACGGATAGTGGATTTACCTGGGTGGAACAGGGTGCGCTCGCGAACGTCTCGCTCTTTGGATTGACTTTTCCCAATAGCCTGCACGGGTGGGCGAGCGGAGAAAAAGGCACGATCGTGCATCTCAAGCTGGGTCGGTAAAAGTTAACCCAGCTCACCTAGTCTGGCCTGCAGAATGCTGATCGCGGCGATCGCTGCCGTTTCAGCCCGAAGAATCCGCGTTCCCAGCGTGATGGCAGCATAGCCCTGATCCTGCGCTAAGCGCAGTTCCTCTTCAGCCCATCCTCCTTCGGGTCCGATCAGCAGCAGCATATTGTCGTGAGGCCCGGTCGGCAATGGAATCGTCTGCAGTGATGCGCCGGTCCGTCGTTCAGCCAAAATGATTTTAAATGGAGGGGTGCCGCAGCGAGGCAATAGCTCAGAGAATGTCGCCGGTTCTTCGATGTTCGGAAGGGACCAGCGTTCAGACTGTTGGGCCGCTTCGAGGGCAATGCGCTGCCATCTGGCCAATTGATGATCGGCGCGATCAGCGCGGAACTTGACGACGCTATGTGTCGCATGGACCGGCACGATCCGATCCACTCCCAGTTCTGTCGCCTTTTGAATGACCCAATCCATCTTTTCCCCTTTGAGCAGTGCCTGAGCCAAGATGACCGATGGGTTGGTTTTGACGGGAGCCGTTGCTGTATCAATAATTCGCCCGATCAGCTGTCTCGCGGTGACTTCCAAGATCTGAGTGCGATAGCGAACGCCCCGGTCGTCGGTGACAGTGAGCGCTTCTCCGGGATACAGGCGAAGGCTCTCGCGCAGGTGATGGAGCAGGGGACCGGTGATGCGAACGGTCGGAGGTGCGACCGCCTCAGATGCGACAAAGAACGTCGGCATGGAAGAACGAAACCTTAAATGGGAGGTGCGGCGTTACTCGAAAAACGTCTTCATCTTGTCGAAGAAGCCGTCGCCATCGGCTTCCATCGTCATGCCGCTTTCCTTGGCGAATTCCATGAGCAATTCTTTCTGTTTGGCAGTCAGTTTGGTGGGGATCTGTACCTTAATTGTGAACAATTGATCGCCCGTAGTCTGGCTCTTGAGGCTCGGAATGCCGAGGCCTTTGAGGCGCAAGACTTTGTCCGGTTGCGTGCCCGGCGGAACCTTCATCACGGTCGTGCCCTTCAAGGTCGGCACTTCGATCTTGCCGCCAAGAACGGCGGTCACGAAGCTAACCGGCACGTCGCAGAGGATGTCGCTGCCCTTGCGTTGAAACACCGGATGGGGTTTCACCGTGATGGCGACATAGAGGTCTCCTGCAGGCCCCCCATTCACGCCATGTTCGCCTTCATTCGAAAGACGAAGTCGCATGCCGGTTTCGATGCCGGCTGGAATGTGGACGGCAATGGTTCGTTCACGATAGGTGCGTTGCCGGCCCTGACAGGCCGGACAAGGCTCCGTGACGATTCGACCGGCTCCCTCGCATTGGCCGCAGGGGCGGCTGACGCTGAAAAAGCCCTGCTGCAGTCTGATCTGTCCGGCCCCCTTGCAACTCGGGCAAGTCTTGACCGACGACGCAGATTTTGCGCCAGTGCCCTTACAGTCGGTGCAGGATTCCCAGCGTGGAATTTTGAGCTTGGCTTCTTTGCCGTAGACCGATTCTTCGAACGTGATTTCAAGGTTGTATTGGAGGTCGTTGCCGCGTTCGGCACGGCTGCCGCCGCGCTGTCCGCCGAAGAAATCTTCGAAGATGTCGTTGAAAACGTCCCCGAATCCACCTCCGCGGCCGAAATCGAAGCCTTGGGCCCCATCCTCGCGCAGCAGCGCCAGGCTGAAGTAGGCCCAGTTGTTCCTGAGATCCGTACTCAGTTCCACCTCGACATTGCCGCGGCCCGGCACATCGAACGGTTGCGT
>CAMLHQ010000149.1 GCA_946479785.1 uncultured Nitrospira sp. | reverse complement strand
CGGCGGCACAGATCGAGGTCGGCTGGCTGCCGGACGACCGGCAGGCCGACGCATCCGTGTATTACGTCAAGGACAACGGGGTCGGGTTCGACATGAAATACGTGCACAAACTGTTCGGCGTATTTCAACGCCTGCACCTCAAAGACGAGTTTGACGGAACCGGCGTCGGACTGGCCATGGTCCAGCGGATCGTGCACCGGCATGGAGGGCGGGTCTGGGCGGAAGGCAAGCTCGATGGCGGCGCCACGTTCTTTTTCTCATTACGAAAGGCTTGCGATGACAAACGGGACAGAGATTTTGTTGATCGAGGACAATCCGGAAGATGTCGAGATTACCTTGCGGGCGTTTCAGAAGCATCACCTCGCTAATAAAGTTCATGTGGTCCGGGACGGCGAGGAGGCGCTGGAATGCCTGTTTAGCACGGGCCGCTACGACCGCCGCAATCCCTGCGCGAATACCAGGCTGATTTTGCTCGATCTGAAGCTGCCCAAAGTGGACGGCCTGGAAATTCTTCAAAAATGCAAAACCGATCCGCGCACCAAAAATATTCCGGTCGTCGTCCTGACCTCGTCGCGGGAAGAACGGGATTTGATCCAAAGTTACAATTTGGGCGTCAACAGCTACGTCGTCAAACCGGTGGACTTTTCTCAGTTCACCGACGCCGTACAGAAGCTCGGCCTCTATTGGATGTTGCTCAACCAGGTGTCGTCGGAACCGTCCGTTCAAACCGAAGTGCGATGATCTGTGCCGGAAGGAGTGTGGGTTATGGTGACCTTGCGTCTATTGGTCGTCGAAGATGATCCGTCCGATTTCGAATTGATCGCCCGCGAGGTGGCGAAGAACGGGTTCGATCCCGTATGCCGGCGAGTCGATCGGCGCGAAGAGTTCTCGAGCCGCTTGGTCGAAGACCGGCCGGATGTCATCATTTATGACCACAATCTGCCGAATTTCAGCTCGGCGGAGGCGCTGCAAATCACGCAGAGCAGCGGATTGGGTATTCCGTTCATCATCGTCTCGCATGCCATCGGAGACGAAGACGCCGTAGCGTTGATGCGGGCCGGTGCCGCCGACTATCTGCTGAAGGACCGGCTGGGTCGCCTCGGAGAGTCGGTCCGTCATGCGCTGGAACAGCGGCGGTTACGCGAAGAACATGCCGCGGCCCGGGAGTCGATCGTGGCGCTCAACGCCGAATTGGAGCTGCGCATCGCGTCGCGGACCGCTCAATTGAAGGTGGCCAACCATGCGTTGGAAACGGAGCTCGGGCAACGCAAACGGGTGGAGGAGGAGTTGCGCCGGTTGAACGGCCAGTTGGAAGACCGGGTAGCGGAACGCACGCGCGATCTGGTCGTCTCGAACCATCGACTGCAGGCGCTAGCTACGGAATTGACGCTTGCGGAACAGCGCGAACGTAAGCGGTTGGCAGCGGAGCTGCATGACTATCTCGCGCAAATGCTGGCGTTGGGCCGTATGAAGGTGGCGCAGCTCCGTCCGAAAATCTCGCCCGACCCGGAAAAACAACAACTCATCGGCGACATCGACGACCTCTTCCACAAAGCCGCCGAGTATACAAGATCGCTCATGGCGAAACTGAATCCGCCGGTGTTGGACGATTTGGGCTTGCCGGCGGCGCTCACGTGGCTGGCCAAGGAGATGCCGTTGCACAACTTGATGGTCGAGGTGCGTCTCGCGCAAGAACACGTGCCGCTGCCCGATGATCAGGCCATCTTGCTGTTTCAGTCGGTGCGGGAGCTGCTGATCAACGTGGCCAAACATGCCAGAACGGACCGCGCGACCGTCGCCTTACAGGTGGATGGGCAGCAGCGGCTCTACATCGAAGTGCAGGACCGAGGCCGGGGGTTCGATCCGGTGGCGGACAGGAAAACCGCCGGTTCGCATTTCGGACTGTTCAGCGTCAAAGAGCGCATGGAGGCGATGGGTGGCCGACTCGACCTCAAGAGTGCGCCGGGCGAAGGGACCACGGCGACCCTCGTCTTGCCGCTCGGCGGCATATGTGAACAACGCAAGGAGCCGGAGGTGACGGACGAAAGGCGCAAGGGAGAAATGTTGAACGTCGGAAAGCAGACCGAGCCGGCCTGACAGACGTCGTGGCCAGAATCACAATCAGAATGAATTCAGCCAAGCAAGGGAGGACCGACATGCTGCAGGAAAGACAAGTGGCCAGTAACATACGTGAGCAACAGGATCTCGTTCTCAAAGACTGGGTGGCCTATCAATTGTCCACGGTCACCCTGCGGCGGGACCTCATAAAGGAGCCGGATCTGCGTGAGGCGTCCCGGCGGTTTTTGGATTTGTTGGTGACCGTGTTGGAGGATAATGCGGACAGCTCCGCGCCAAGTTGGAAATCAGCGCAAGACTTCCTGGGCGAGCTGTCTCGGACCAGGGCCCAACAGGGATTCAGCCCATCGGAAACCGCCACGTTTGTCTTTTCGCTCAAGCAACCGCTGTTCAACATGCTGCAACGACAAACGCAGCACGATGGTAAGGCCCTGGCGCAAGACTTATGGAGCATGACCGTACTCCTGGATAAGCTCGGTCTCTATACCATGGAGGTCTACCAGAACAGCCGCGACTCCATCATTCGGCGCCAGCAAGAGGAGCTTATGGAATTGTCCACTCCGGTCGTACAACTCTGGGACCAGGTCTTGGCGTTGCCGTTGATCGGAACGCTCGACAGCAGCCGAACACAAGTCGTCATGGAATCTCTGCTTAACCGCATTGTGGAGACCGGCGCCCGGATCGCCATCATCGACATCACTGGCGTGCCGACGGTCGATACACTGGTGGCGCAACATCTGATGAAAACCGTTTCTGCTGCCAGGCTGATGGGGGCCGATTGCATTATCAGCGGGATCCGGCCGCAGATCGCACAGACGATCGTGCACTTAGGCGTCAATCTCCATGACATCGTGACGAAATCGACGTTGGCGGACGCATTCGTGGTCGCACTACAACGAACCGGCGCGACCGTCGCGAAATCGGCTGCGTCGGGGTAGGACACTCCGGGGACGAGTGGTGAAGCCTCCCGCTGCTCACACGGAACCGAAGAAGGACATCCATGGAACGAATTCCAATTTTGAAGATGGGACCCTACCTTCTCGTGACCATCCAGGTCGATATGCACGACCGGGTCGCGATGACGTTACAGGACGAATTGACGGAGCAGATCGTAAGCCACCATGCGAGGGGAGTTCTGCTCGATATCTCTTCGGTGAATGTGGTCGATTCGTTCATCGGTCGCATGATCGGCAACATCGCCGGGATTTCCCGCGTGCTGGATGCCGAAACCGTCGTCGTGGGGATGCGTCCCGCGGTTGCCATCACGCTGGTGGAACTGGGTATGGCATTACCCGGGGTCCGAACGGCACTCAATGTCGATGCGGGAATGGCCTTGCTCAAGTCGGCCGGAAAGATGGCAACCAATGGCCGTCTTGCGAGATGAGCGCATCGCCCTTCGCTCGGTGGACGACATCATCAAGGCGCGCCAGCTTGTTCGAGAGAGCGCGATCGCGCAAGGTTTATCCCTTGTCGATCAAACGAAGCTGATCACGGCAGCCAGTGAACTGGCCCGCAACACCCTCGTACACGGCGGAGGGGGAGACATGCAGCTGGAAGTGCTCAACGACGGTGCACGTCGGGGCGTCAGGGTGACGTTCAGCGATCAGGGGCCTGGCATTCCGGATATCGCTCTGGCCATGAAAGACGGGTATTCGACGCAAGGCGGATTGGGATTGGGTCTCGGAGGAACGAAGCGATTGGTGAACGAATTTTATATCGAATCACCACCGGGGAAAGGCACTACAGTCACGATCCTCAGATGGCGATGATGTGTTCAAGTAGGGTTTCAACGGGTTTCTACGGCTTATGTGGTGACGTATGGTGTGGTTGACCGCAGCCGCCAAAACAAAGAAAGACCACTGTGCCCTCATGAATCAGATGCATATTTTGATGACGGATCCGAGCCAGTCCGCCGCAGCGCGGCGCATGGCGGTCGAGTTGGCCCGGAAGGGCGAGTTGGAGGAGGCGATTCGAGGAAGGGTCGCGCTGGTCGTGACAGAACTGGCGACGAACCTTGCCAAACATGCATCCAAAGGAGAACTGTTGTTCCGCCTGCTGGGGACTGGTATTGGACCGGCCGAGGGCTTCGAAGTACTTTCCCTGGACCGTGGACCCGGGATAGCGGATCCGGCCCGTGCGCTTGTGGACGGGTATTCCACGGCTGGCAGCCCCGGGACGGGATTAGGAGCGGTGGTGAGAGCCGCAACCGAATTCGATGTCTTTACTCAGGAGGGACAAGGCACTGCC
>CAMLHQ010000148.1 GCA_946479785.1 uncultured Nitrospira sp. | reverse complement strand
CAGGTCAGGCCTATGCCCAGTCTGCCGAAGGTTACTGGCAGGAAATCCAGAAGCGCGGAACGCTCCGGTGCGGCGCGGCAGTCGCGCCCCCGCACGTTATTCGCGATCCTCAAAGCGGCGAATACAGCGGTACATTCGTCGACCTCTGCAAGAAGTTTGCTCAGGACGCCCTTGGCGTAAAAGCTGAAATCGTCGACACGACCTGGGACAACATCGTTGCCGGCTTGCAGGCCAATCGCTGGGACCTGTCCATGGCTTTGAACCAGAATCCCAAGCGGGCAATGGCGATCGCCTTCAGTCAGCCGGTCGTTCAGTACGAAGTTTCCGGCGTTTACGACAAGGCAAATCCGAAGTTCTCCACGGCACCGAAGTCTATCGCAGATCTCGACGTCGCCGGCGTGACGATCATCATCATGTCGGGCACGGCAATCGACGGAACACTGACGCGCCAGATCAAGAATGCAACGATCCTGCGCCTGCCCGATATCGACGCCACTCGCCTGGCGCTCTCTTCACGGAGAGGCGACATCCTCGTCGATGACAGCGACAGCAACACGCTGTTTTCAGCGACGGGCAAGGATCGCTGGGTGACGCTTAACCCCGAGCCTGCTATCTCGAAGCAGGGCATCGCGTTTGGCCTGCGTCGTGATGCTTCGTATTCGGATATCCAGTCGCTGAACTTCTTCATCCAGGAGCAGACCGCGATCGGCGAAGTCGACCGCATCGCGAGCGGATACATCGACAAGCTCGCGGGCGAAATCAAGAAATAGCGACATTCTGGCGAGGCGCTGCAATCTGCGGCGTCTTGCCAATACCGTTCCGACGAATAGTGAATGCAACCCATCGCTCTCGAAGATGGCGGGGAGGGGTGCTTCGAATGGAGAACATGATGACCGTCGACAAAAAACCTCTCCGTAGCGAGGCATGGTTCAAGCGTATTGACAATACCGGGTATGAGCACCGCACCCACCTCAAGGCGCGTGGTGCGCTACCAGATATGTTCGAGGGCAAACCCGTAATCGGCATTGCCAACTCGGCATCCGATCTGGTCCCCTGCAACGCCCATCTCACGGAACTGGCGGAATGGGTTGCTCGCGGTGTGCTTGAAGCTGGCGGCTTCCCGCTTGTGTTTTCCACCATGTCGATCGGCGACTCCATCATGCGTCCGAGCGGAATGCTTTTCCGCAATATGATGAGTATGGAGCTCGAGGCGACACTTCGCGCAAACCCGCTCGACGGCGTGGTTTTGCTAACAGGATGCGACAATACGGCGCCGGCCTACATGATGGGGGCGGCCAGCGTCGATCTCCCGACCATCGTCGTGCACGGTGGGACGATGCTGAGCGGTCGCGTTGGGATGCGGCAGGTAGGTTCGGGTTCCGACATTTTTCGTATGCACGGCGAATACAAGGCAGGGCGTATGACGAAGGACGCTTTCCTTGCGTCGGAATACGGAATGTCGCGCAGTAACGGCGCCTGTAACACGATGGGGACGGCAACGACGATGGGCTGTATCGCAGAAGCCCTCGGCCTCAGTCTCACGGGATCTGCTGCCATTCCCGCGGTTGATGGGCGTCGGAAGGGCTCCGCGCAGTTGTCCGGTCGGCGAATCGTCGAGATGGTCAGAGAAGATCTGGCGTTTTCTAAGATCGTCGATCGTTCGGCGCTTGAGAATGCAATCCGAGTCAACGCTGCCCTCGGCGGGAGCACGAATGCAATCATTCATTTGCTGGCTTTGGCAGGGCGTCTGGAGATTGAACTGACCCTTGCCGACTTCGAAGAAAACAGCCGGTCAATCCCGCTTCTTGCCAACATCCTTCCGAACGGCAAGTACCTCGTCGAGGAATTCTTCTCCGCGGGTGGATTGCCGGCCGTCATGGCATCGCTTGGGGAGAGGCTCAACCTTGATGCGCGCACCGCAGGCGGAAAGACGCTGCGGGAGGAACTCGCTGGCGTCGAAAGCCTTGACCACGATGTCATCGCACCGTTCGACAAACCGATCAAGCCGCAGAACGCGTTGCGCATCATCAGGGGCAACATTGCACCAAACGGTGCTGTGATGAAACCATCAGCCGCAAGTCCGCACCTGATGAAACATACGGGCCGTGCCGTCGTGTTCGAATCCGTGGAAGATCTCGACAAGCGCATCGATGATCCGTCTCTGAATATCGACGAGACCTGCGTACTCGTTCTGAAGGGCATTGGCCCCAGAGGTTATCCGGGCATGCCGGAACTTGGAAATATCCGTTTGCCCAAGCATATTCTCGAAAAGGGCGTCACCGATATGGTCAGGATTTCGGACGGCCGCATGAGTGGCACGGCTTATGGTACCGTCGTGCTTCACGTTGCGCCCGAATCCTCGATCGGCGGTCCGCTGGCTCTGATCCGTGATGGTGATCTGATTTCGCTGGACGTCGAGGCGGGCACATTGTCGGTCAATCTCACCGATGACGAACTTGAACTGCGGCGGTCGCAAGCCTCCTTTGCGCCCATCAGCCATAAGCGCGGTTACGAGCGCCTCTTTGTTGAGCATGTCTTGCAGGCTGACAAGGGGCTCGATTTTGATTTCCTGGTGGGGCGAAGCGGGAACGAAGCTCCGACGAGACGACCGTTCTAATCCTGATCACTATTAAACAGCGCCGCAACTCCCGCGCGTCCGGGAATAGCGGCGTTCTCAGTCGCCGTCGGGACGTGATAACGAACCGGTGAGCTTTTGACCTTCTGTAATGTTGTGTTGCTCAGCCAACGTCCCAGCAAGAACCGAATCCCGTTCACAGATAGCATTCCAGATCGGTTCATGCTGGACGATAATCTCCAAGGGATCTTCTATCAGAAGATTGCTTGATCGGATGAACACGCGGATTTGCTGCTCTATCAGCTTATATTGTTGTTTTAGGCGGCTATGCCCGGACTCGTCGATGATCGATTTGTGAAAGCCGAAATCGGCCTCAGCAATCGTTTCAGAGCTCTCCGTCACTGTATTTTTCAGCCGGTCAAATGCGGCCTCGATACGCGACATCGCCTCATTGTCGGCATTGGTCGCAGCAAACTGTGCCGCCAGACGTTCGATAGCACCTCGTAGTGTGTAGAGCTCCCAGACATCCTGATGGGTAAGTTCAACGACCGTCCAACCCGTGTAGGGAACGAGACTGACGAGCCCTTCTTTTCCAAGCTGATGCAGCGCCGTGCGGACGGTGGCACGGGAAAGACCCATGCCCTCCGAAAGCTGGACCTCTGTCAAGCGCGATCCCGGTCGGATCGATCCGTCCACGATTTGGGATCTCAATACGCCAAGCGCTCTCACGTCCGCTGGCATTTTTTCGATTTTTGGTAGCTTCATTTGCGTCATCGTTGGCCCACAGTTGCTTGAAATTCAACATTAACGTGCCCCTAAGGGGCGAACAAGAGAACTATATCGAATTCCCGCTCAAAAGGCTATTGTCGACAATAGCCTTTTGAGCTATTTATGAGCCTACGAAAATGACCGGCCTCAAGAGAAGGCCTGATCGCAATTACGAATTCAAAACAAGTCGGAGGAGCTGTCCGGATGTTCAGGGCGAACAAAATTCGAAACGCTGACGAGATTGCCGCTCACGGGGATGCGGCGTCACGCCAGATTGTCCTTGAAATCGCGGACCGGACACTTGAGCGGCTCGATAGCTACAAGCGCATCCGCAGCATCATGCGACTTGAGGGCGATATCCTGCACATCGGCACGAAGTCGTGGGACCTGTCGAAGAAGCGCAACATCTACCTCTTCGGTGCGGGCAAGGCCTGCAACCACATGGCCATGGCGGTGGATCACGTCCTTGGCGACCGCCTCACGCGCGGAATAGCCATCGTGAAGATCCACGAGGAAACCGATCGTTTCAACAAGACCGAGGTTTACGTTGGTGGCCATCCTCTGCCGAACGAGGCAGGCTACCAGGCATCCAGGAAGATGATCGAGATCATCGACCAGGCGGGTCCGGACGACCTTTTTATCGGAGTCATCAGCGGTGGCAGTTCCGCTTTGATGTCCTGCCCAATCGACGGTATTTCGCTGCAGGACGAGATCGACACGACCGACGTGCTGCTGAAATCCGGCGCCGGAATCTACGAAATTAACGCGGTGCGCCGGCACATATCCGCGCTGAACGGGGGCATGCTCGCCAAGCGCATTCAGGACGTGGGCGCGGAGCTGATCGGCTTCGGCATCAGCGATGCCGTCGGCTCACCGGCAACCGGTGACATCGCCGTCCCCTACGCTGCCTATAAAAGCACGCCCATTGGGCCCGATGCGACGACACTGGATGATGCGCGCGCTACCATCGTCAATTATGACGTGGCCGACCGCCTGCCAAAGAGCGTCGTCGACTACCTGATGAATGCCGGGCCGGACAAGGAAACGCCGAAGGCCTTTCCGAACAACACCTATTTCTTGCTCAACACCCTGCCGGATTCCTGCATCTACGCCAAGG
>CAMLHQ010000147.1 GCA_946479785.1 uncultured Nitrospira sp. | reverse complement strand
CCTGGGCCACTCGTTTGCTGTGAAACTATCAAAGAAAAGCGAATACGCGCTTCGAGCTCTCATCGAACTCACCCTGGTTCACGGCACGTCGACATTGCAACGCCACGAGATTGCCGCTCGCCAGCATATCCCGGTGGAATTCCTCGAGCAGATTCTTCTGGCACTGAAGCGGGCGGGTTTGCTCTCCAGCCGGCGTGGCATGAAGGGCGGGTATGCACTGATCAAATCGCCAAACGAGATCACGCTTGGCCAGGTCATTCGCGTGCTTGACGGTCCGCTCGCTCCGATCGCTTGTGTCAGCAAGACGGCCTATCAGAAATGCAGCGACTGTCCCTATGCCAACAAGGCGCTATGTCCGGTGCAGCAGGTCATGGGCACAGTACGCGATGCGATCGCCGGCATCCTGGATCACTACACGCTTGCAGACTTTGCAGCCGGGTCTCCTAAGGGATAACGCATGGATCAGATCGTACTCGTCCTCATCACATTTGCGGCCGCGACCGTCAATGGCGCCCTCGGTTATGGGTTTTCGTCGATTACGGTTCCTGTGGCCCTGCTGTTTTATACAAACCGCATCTTAAATCCGGCCCTGGTGCTCGTTGAATTAGTGATCAACGGCTACGTGTTGTTCATCAACCGCCGGAGCATCCCGAATATTTGGTGGCGCGTGGCGCCGATTTTGATCGGGCTTGTCGTCGGGGTGGCGATCGGCAGCTATATTCTCTCGCTCGTGCATCCGGCTTGGGTCAAATTCGTGACCTATTTCTTGTTGCTGCCGCTGATCCTCCTTCAAGCCGCGGGCATCAGGAAGCCCATACGGGCTGAAAAAACCATCGCCATCCCTTTCGGGATGGGAATCGGAACCCTCTATTCGGTCACAACTATTTCAGGTCCGCCGCTTGCCCTTTTGTTCAACAATCAAGGATATGCGAAACAGGACTTTCGGGCAGCACTTGGCGTCATCCGCGTAGCTGAGTCTGTTGTCACCGGTATCGCTTACGCCTTCCTTGGCCTCTATAGCACCGCCAGCCTGGAAATCATTCCGTATATTGTCCCCAGCGTCATACTCGGCATTCCACTGGGTACCTTTCTGATCCGCTGGATGGATCCGGAAACCTTCCGGCGCATCTGCATGGCCTTCGACGGCCTCGTGGTAGGATTTGGACTGTCACGCGTTCTCACGGAATTGAACCTCGCCTCGGCCTTCACCACCTACGGCATTCTGTCGATCGTGGTATTGGTCAATGGTTACTTGCTGTATCGATTCCTTCGAGACCGGCCAGCTCCGGCTTGAAGGAACACAAAACGTGTCCGCTTGCCCCTGTTCATATCTTCCATCCCAAATCTTCGCTGCAACCAGCCCTAATCTTTACTCCGTCCACCGGCAATCTTTACCCCGTCGAAAAGCACCATAGGGATTGTTCTCTTTTCTTTTAGTGTCGGTCGAAGGCATGCCCCTTCATTATTTCCAGACCGTATACGTAACTGGATGACAGATTTCATCCTAAGTAATTGACTAATCTGCTTATTCAAAATACTTCTGGCATGGCATATCACTTGCTAGGAGCTTCGATTAATTTCGGCTGCTGATTCTTCATTCCGTAGACCGAATCCTTAATTACTCGCAACACTCGTTGGGGGAATGAGCAATATGGGACTCACGCTACAGCTGCGCCTTTTCCAAACAAACACTTGGAATGCCCGACGACCGAGGGCACTTGAGACGTTGATTTTTGGTCTTGCGATTCTGACTTTTTCTATGTTGACCGGTTGTAGTTCGAGCGGGGACCCGGCAAACGTTTCAATCACGCCCAGTTCGGGCGGCGGTGGCTCGAGCAGTGGCTCAAATGGAAGTGGAGGGGGAGGGGGAGGAGGCTCACAGACAGCTGTTGCCGGAACAGCCTCTGCTTCATTGGCGTGGGACCCTGTCTCGGACTCAAGTGTTGTTGGATACATCGTGCATTACGGGACCCAATCACCAAACTCATTCGGGTCCTGCGCATACCAACAGAGCACATTTTCATCATCGCCTTCGAGTACGGTGACCGGGCTTGCTGCAAATACGACCTACTATTTCGCCGTCAGCGCGTATAACGGTCTTGAAAGCGCCTGTTCAGGTGAAGTGACAACGATAACCGGTTCGGCATGACACATCGGGACTCTTGTTCCATCTTCCTTCGTTGACTCGTCCACCCTCTGTTTGTTAGCTTGAGACTCTGCAGTCTGAAGCAACGTCTTCACAAAAAGACCGTCCGCTTCCTTGGCGTTTCCGTTCCCGACTAAAGGAGATGGCATGGCCGGATCGACGTTATCCCCTGAACAACTCACTGCATTACAAAACACTGCTACGCACCTGCGCATTGATAGCGTCCGTTCAACCAGTACAGCCGGCAGCGGCCATCCATCCAGTTGCTGCTCCGCCGCCGATATTGTCGCAGCGCTCTTTTTTTCCATCATGCGGTATGATCCAAAGAATCCTAAAGCGCTCAACAGCGATCGATTCGTCCTCTCCAAAGGCCATGCAGCCCCATTGCTCTACGCCGCTTGGGCCGAAGCCGGGCTTTTTCCGAAACAGGACCTCTTGCAACTACGAACTCTGTCCTCGGACCTCGAAGGGCACCCGACTCCCCGCCTTTCCTTCGTCGATATGGCCACTGGATCGCTTGGACAGGGATTGCCTGTCGGGGTCGGCATCGCCCTGAATGCCAAATACATCGATAAGCTCGATTATCGAACCTATGTGCTGATGGGCGACGGAGAATCCGTTGAAGGGTCTGTCTGGGAAGCAGTGGAACTCGCCCGCCAGCAGCGGCTGGACAATCTCTGTGCGATCGTTGACGTCAACCGACTCGGGCAAAGCGATCCCACGATGTTACAGCACGATATGGAAGCATATCGTGCGCGCTGGACCGGCTTTGGATGGCACGCAATCATTGTGGATGGGCACGACCTTTCGGCCATCATCGCCGGATTTCACGAAGCGGCCCGCACAAAAAATACCCCGACGGTGCTTCTCGCGAAGACCTTCAAGGGCAAAGGTATCTCCTTCATGGAGGATCACCCGAACTGGCATGGGAAACCGGTTCCACAGGGTGCGGACACGCAAAAGGCGATCGACGAATTGACAAAGCAACTGAAACCGAACGGCACGGCGCCGGCGATCACACGGCCATCCGCCGTTCCAACCACTACGCCGGCGATCAGTCCGTTGCCAGCCTCCCCATATAAGGTCGGTGAGTCCGCCGCCACGCGTGAAGCCTTCGGCGTCGCCCTCGAGGCTCTGGGCGCCGTCAATCCGCTGGTGGTCGGTCTCGATGCCGATGTGAAGAATTCGACCTATACCGAGAAATTCGGCAAGAAATTCCCCGGCCGCTTCTTTGAGAATTTCATTGCAGAACAGAATATGATCGGGGCTGCGGCGGGTCTCGCCGCTTGCGGCAAGGTCCCCTTTGCCGCCACGTTCGCCGCGTTCTTTACTCGAGCGTACGATTTCATCCGCATGGCGGCGATCAGCCAATCCAACATCAAGCTCGTGGGAACCCATGTCGGTGTCAGCATCGGGGAAGACGGACCTTCGCAGATGGGCCTGGAAGACATCGCCATGATGGCTACCCAGCCTGGCATCACTGTCCTGTACCCATCGGATGCCACCTGCATGTATCGCTTGGTGGAAACCGCCGCCAATCACAAGGGTATGGTCTATCTCCGGGCCGGGCGGCCAAAATCTCCTGTTCTCTATGGAGCGGAAGAACGCTTTCCAATCGGTGGATCGAAGATCCTGCGCCAGAGTGCAACCGATACCCTTACGATCGTCGCGGCAGGAATCACTCTCTTCGAGGCGCTTAAGGCATATGATCAACTGAAAGCGGCCGACATCGCCGTGCGTGTGATCGATCTTTACTGCATCGTTCCAATCGACCGGACCACATTACTGGAAAGCGCCAGGGCGACCGAGAACCGGATTCTTACGGTTGAGGATCACTATGCGCACGGCGGCCTGGGTGATGCCGTGCTTGGCGCTGTCGGGATGGAAGGCATCAGAGTCCATAAGCTGGCCGTGCGCGCCATTCCGCATAGTGGCAAGCCGGATGAACTCGTCGACCACTTTGGCATCGGAGCGCGATCCATTGTCGAAGCGGCTAAACACATCATCAAGTAAACGGTCCGGCACATCCACCGATAGTCTGCTGGACCGCGTACCTCTCCTCAACATCCTGAGCAGGCAGGACCGGCAGCGTGTTCTGGGTGAACTCTCAGAAACCCGCTACGGCAAGCATGACTTCATCTTTCGCGAAGGCGACCCCACGGAGTACTTCCATATCGTCAAGGAAGGCACGGTCAAATGCGTGAAATCAACCCGGGACGGAAAAGAGTGCACTATCAAAATGCTGATGCCCGGAGATCTGTTCTGCTGCGATGCCGCCGCCTTCGACGGAGGCTGTCATCCTGGCACCGCCCGACCGATGGGAGAGGTGA
>CAMLHQ010000146.1 GCA_946479785.1 uncultured Nitrospira sp. | reverse complement strand
ATTCGACGAAGCCCACAGCTCCTCGACAGCGGTGCCGAGCACGGTGGGCAGGCCCTGCCCGCCGAATTCCGGCTCGGCGCGCAGCGCCGGCCAACCGCTCTCGCAGAATTGCAGGTAGGCCTCGCGGAATCCGTCGGGCATGGTCACGCCATTCGGCGACCACTTGGCGCCCTGCCGGTCGCCGCTCTTGCACAGCGGCTCGAGCACGGTCTCGGCGAAGCGCGCGGCCTCGCCCAGCACGGCATCGCTGGTTTCGCTCGAGAAGTCCGCGAATGCCGGGCAGGCGCGCAAGGCTTCCGTACCCAGTAGTTCATCCAACACAAACCGGATGTCCTTGACCGGTGCGCGATACATGGCTGCTCCTTGGTTGGGGGCTCGGGGTCGGGGGCTCGGGGCCGGCCGGTGGTTAGTGCGCCAGCGCCGGCACGATGTTGGCCGCGGCGAATTCGACGAAGCTCTTCACTCGCGGATCTTCTTCCAGACCCGCGGGGAATACCGCATACAGTGGCGCAGCCGACGGCGCCTGCCAATCGGCAAGCACCTTGCGAAGTTTCGCCGTAGCCACGCCCTGGCGGCACAGGAACTCGGGCAGTAACCCTATGCCCAGCCCTGCGACCGTCGCGCTGTGCAGCACGGCGGGATCATCGACCGCGAGCTTCGGACGCACGCGCACTTCCGCGCGCGCCGACGCCTTGGTCATCTGGAATTTGTACTCTGCGCCTTCACCCGCCGGCGTGAGCAGCGCGTGATCGCGCAGGCCTTCCGGTCGCTCCGGCGCAGGATGCTTCTGCAGGTACGCGGGCGTGGCGCACAGCACCGCAGGTGGCGCGCCCAGCAATCTGGAACCCAGCTTCGGGTCTTCGTTGGCGCCGGCACGGATCGCCACGTCCCACTCCGCGGATTGGTCGGCGTCCAGCACCACGTCCAGTGCGATGTCCGGAAAGCTGTCGAGGAAGCGCGGTACCAGCGGCGCGAGCAACACCCGGCCATCACTGCCGGTCTCTTGCCGCTATGTATACGAAGGCGGCTGAAGAGGCCGACCTCTTGGCTCAGGGACATCGTGACATGCTGAAGTGAGATGAGAAAACCTGAGCATGTCAGCCAGCCTTTATCGCGTCGGAAATCACGAATAAGGAATGGGAAGGGGAGGGCAGAAATGCAGCTAGCGGATTGGTTGATGCGCCGCCTTCGACGCATCGGCTTGGTGTTGATTGTAGGAGGCGTTGTGGTCTCGGTGTGGGTGCCTATGACCTTCGGCGCCGAGCCGACTGCGCCGCCGTCCAATGAATCGAGCGTATTGGAGCGGTTGGAAGCGTTGGAAAAAAAGATGGATGCACCATCCCTCTGGAAGACATTGGGATTTAAAGCCTCAGGGTTTCTCGATGTGGCCTATACCCATAACTTCAATAATCCTAACAGCGACCTGAACCAACTGCATATCTTCGACACCAACGCCAACGCCTTCATGCCGCATTTGGCTCAGATCATGCTGGAACGACCGGCGGACGCGGGCGGTGGTCTGCTCGACAGGGCCGGATTCCGTGCACGACTCAACTTCGGCCTGGATTCGCGGGTTACCCGTGCGCGCACGAATTTTCAAACAGGCACCAGCAATGACGAGATCGATTTTCAGGAACTATATGCCGAGTACATCCTCCCGGTCGGGAACGGCCTCAAGGTCCAGGCCGGCAAGATCAATACGCTGATCGGATATGAGGTGATCAACAGCTACGAAAATGCCAATTTTTCCCGCTCCTTCATGTTCGGGTTGGGCCAGGCCTTTACCACCACGGGAGTCCGATTCACCTATACATTCCATCCGATGTTGACGGCGTCTTTCGGAGTCGTCAACGGCTGGGACAACGTGGACGACAACAACAGGGGAAAAACAATCGAGTATCTCGTGGCCCTGACCCCGCACGAAAAATTCGGCGTGAGTTGGTATGGCTCGTATGGACCGGAACAAGCGAACCGCCAATTCGGTGATCTCACGTCGGGAGGTGCCGCCGGCAACCCCTCAGCGAAGCGGTTTGCGAATGGACTCATCATCACCGTGAAAGCGACCGACAAGGACACGGTAATTCTCGAGCCGTACTACGTCAATGAGGCCAATAATCCGGCGAGAGCAGCGAATCCGAACTTGAAAACGAATGCGCGGTGGAACGGGTTAGCCGGGTATCTGATCCACGATTTCACCGACCAGTGGAGCTTTCGCTTCCGGGGAGAGATTTTCGAAGACGCGGGCGGCTTCCGGACGTGCGGCGGGACGTTTAACAACGCGGGCGGGACGAATACGTGTTTCGGGGCGACCGGTACCACGCCCGCGATGCCGATTGCCCAGACCTTGTGGGAAGTCACGCCGACGCTGCAGTTCAAGCCGGTGCTATCGCTGATCACGCGCGTCGAGTTTCGATATGACAAGTCGGACAAGAACGTATTCCTGTATGGCAGTAGAGCGTCGAATAACCAGGAGACCCTCTCGTTTGAGGTCATCTACCTGTTCTGAAGAGAGTCAAAAAGGAGGAGATCATGAGAGCAGCGAGATATGTCACAGTGAGAGTACTTCTGGTTGCCTTGGTTGGCCTGGGGTCGGTGTCTACTGCCTGGGCACAAGAATCGCCAGTTCAGAATCAGGCTTCGCCCGCGGTGACGTCGGCGCTGCCCGAGACGCCCGCGGCAAGTCCGGCAACAGCACCCCCTCCAAAAATTGATACGGGAGACACCGCGTGGCTGTTGACCTCTTCTGCCCTGGTATTGGCGATGACGGCACCAGGGCTGGCCATCTTCTATGCCGGGATGGTGCGGAGAAAGAATGCGTTGAGCATGATCATGCAGTCCTTCGTCATACTCTGCCTGATCAGCGTGCAGTGGGTTCTTTGGGGATACAGCCTTGCGTTTGGTCCAGATAAGGCACACCTGATTGGAGGACTCGAGTGGTTAGGGCTGAACGGAGTCGGGCTGGATCCCAATGCCGACTATGGTGCAACGGTTCCGCACCAAGCATTCATGGTCTTTCAGCTCATGTTTGCGGTAATCACGCCGGCATTGATCACCGGGGCATTCGCGGAACGGATGAAGTTCGGCGCCTTTGTCGTGTTCATCCTCTTATGGGCCACGTTCATCTATGATCCCCTCGCTCACTGGGTATGGGCAATCGGAGGATGGATGAGAAATCTTGGCGCGTTAGATTTTGCCGGTGGCACGGTGGTGCACATCAGCTCGGGTATCGCAGGTTTGGCCTGTGCACTCGTACTCGGCAAACGTGTGGGGCATGGCAATGAGCCGATGCCGCCTCATAATCTTCCGTTGACGATTATCGGAGCCTCACTGCTTTGGTTCGGCTGGTTCGGATTTAATGCCGGGAGCGCTGTGGCTTCAGGGGCACTCGCAACAAGCGCGTTTGTGGCCACCAATACGGCGACTGCTGCGGCCGCCCTGGCCTGGATGGTGTCCGAATGGATCTACCGGGGGACACCCACGGCTCTGGGCGCTGCCAGCGGAGCAGTCGCCGGGCTGGTCGCGATCACACCTGCGTCCGGCTTTGTGGGGCCCCTTTCGTCGATCTTAATAGGAATCGGGGCGGGGATTATTTGTTATCTCGCCGTCGTGATCAAAGCAAGACTTGGATATGACGACGCGCTTGATGCATTCGGCATTCATGGCGTGGGGGGCACGTGGGGAGCCATCGCCACTGGATTGTTCGCCTCCAAAGCCATCAATCCAGCGGGGGCGGACGGCCTGTTCTTCGGAAATCCCGCGCAACTCGGCATCCAGGCGGTCGCAGTGGTAGGGGTATGGCTCTTCTCGTTTGTAGGAACGTACGTTCTTCTCAAGGCGATTGACGCGATCATTGGGCTCCGGGTCACGAAAGAAGAAGAGGTGACCGGGCTTGATCTCAGCCAACATAATGAAGTGGCGTATTCATAGAGGACAGCAGGCAACTCATAGTGAGACAAATGCGAACGACCGGTAGCGCCGAGAGAATAGATCCGATGCACGAGTCGTTGTTACTCGGGACCCACTATTCTCTCAACGCTGTGCCTGGCCGCTATTACGAGCCGTTCGCTTTTCGAGAGGGAGGCGAATATGAAACTGGTCGAGGCGATCATCAAACCGTTTAAACTCGATGAAGTCAAGGACGCGCTCATTGAGATGGGGATTCAAGGAATGACTGTGCTAGAAGCCAGAGGTTTCGGTCGGCAAAAGGGGCATACCGAAACGTATCGAGGAACCGAGTACAAGACCGATTTCGTACCAAAGGTCGTGATTCAGGTCGCCGTCCTAGACAACCAGGTCCAGCGCGTGATTGAGACGATCACGCACGCGGCGAAGACCGGCACCATCGGCGACGGCAAGATCTTCGTACGCGAGTTGAGCACAGTCGTTCGCATTCGCACCGGCGAAACCGGGGACGGAGCGCTGTGATGCGATTCTAAACAGGGAAGGCTCGTAGGGTTTGCAGAGCGGAACAGGACAGGATCGGCAGCCCGTGTTCGATAGTTGCTTTGAAAGGAGGCGGGAATGAACGTTCGTGAGGCGGTAGAGTTTGCGAAGAAA
>CAMLHQ010000145.1 GCA_946479785.1 uncultured Nitrospira sp. | reverse complement strand
ATCAGCCGATTGACCTGTAGATTATAGCCCGCTTCCAGGGAAAGCAGCGGCTTCCAGTCGCGCAGTGGTTGAAGACCCCACGTGAGAATGCCTTTCCCGCCGACACTGTCCAGGTCGATGAGTCGATCGCTCGATCGTATTCCTGAGTAGTTCCCCATCAGACTGATGCCTAGCTGGCTCTGCTTATAGTTCATGGCGAGGGATGCGGACGGCGAATCGATCCGTGCCCCCGACCATTCTTGCTGTTCTGCACGGTAGCCGATCGTGGGCGCAATGGTCAGGGTATCGACCGGACGAAAAGAGGCCGTCACCGTTTGGGTTTGGACATGGCTCTCTGCTCCTTGGCGCCGGAGATCGCTTGCGAGCCCGTAACTGGATGCCAGCTTGGCATCCCACCCTGCGCCGGTATAGCCAAGCGCTGCCTCGACGGTGTGATTATTCGCCTTCTGCGGCGCGACGCCAACGGAATCCAGCGTGCTGCTCTGAACATTCTGCGAGTAGGTCAATGCGAGATGCGGCCAAGCAGGCTCGTTCCATGAAAGACCGACCCGGTTATAACTCTGTTCGACGCGAGCACGTGCAGGGTCGTCTTCGACGTTATTCCATTGCTGTCCGACGGCACTGCGAATAGCAACCGCACCGTTCTTCCACTCTCCCCAGGCTTCTCTCAAGTCCTGGTCGGATTCCTGATAGAAAGCCTGGCCCGCTTTGCGGTATGTCATGCCGTAACGGACGAATTCCGTTGAACCGATGACGCCGAGTCGCATCATGCGATTGGAGGGATCGTCTCCTGCATCGGCGGGAAGGCCGTTTCGAAAATCGACAGAGCCTCCTCGATTGGCGGCAAATTCCGTTTCTGTCGAGAATGCTCCCTTAAGCCAAGTCGTCGTTGCGAGGATCCCTTGGGTGCGCGGCCGGTCTGTATCGAGTTTAAAATCTCGTACGCTCGCCGGAGCGACGGGAGACGCAGCGACGGTCGGTGTGAGGCTCGCCTCGTACGCGGATGTCTCCGCCGGCTTTGGGTCAATCTGCCATTCCTGACCGGCGAACGAGGAAGCCCAACGCTGAGAAATCCGATCCGGTTCGTCCTCGCTTCCCCACACAGGGCTTGCAACGAGGAAAACCACGGCCATGAGCGCAGATTTTAGAATGTTATGCATACCTCGATGGTAATTGGGAAGCCGTTCGGCTTCAATCGTCCTGGGTAAGAGGGCAGTAAAATTTCTGTAATCTTTCTTCTTGGAGGAGAGCAAAACGGGAACATTCCTCATTTCGCGTCGGGCGGTTGTCTTTCACTGCTTGGTTTTTGCCCTTGCCTTTCGAGAGATTGTCTCCATCGCCGGTTCGGCGTATCGTGCGTCTATCCGAGAGAGGGACTTCATGAGAAAGCACATCCTGCTCGCCAGCGTGTTCCCCTTCCTCTTACTCTCCTCGCAGAGCTGGGCGGATTTATCAGAAGGCACTCAAGCCTACGATCGCGGCGATTACGTGACTGCGATGAATGAGCTGCATCCTCTGGCAGAGCAAGGATTGGCATCTGCCCAGTTTTATCTCGGCCTGATGTATGAAAACGGGCAGAGCGTGCCGCAGGACTATCAAGAGGCAGCCCGATGGTATCTGAAGGCGGCGAAACAAGGGCACGACCGCGCGCAGAATAACCTGGGGAAACTGTACGAGGAAGGACTAGGCGTCGAGCAGGACCACATCATAGCCGTGCAATGGTACCAGAAGGCGGCTGACCAGGGCTTGTCAGCCGCGCAGTTCAATCTCGCCGAGATGTACATGCACGGGCGCGGTGTCAAACCCAACACCGACCAGGCGCAGGTGTGGTATCGCAAGGCCGCGGAGCAGGGCCACAGGAAAGCGATCGCCGAGCTCAGGCAGTTTCCCGAACCACCCGCGCCAGTGGAGACGCCGAAGACCGTCGAGCCGTCGGAGTCCCCTGAGAAAGTCGAGCCGGAGAAAATCGAGCCGCCGAAGAAAGCGGAATCCTCGAAGAAAGTGCCGAAGAAAATCACACCGAAGCCAGACGAGCCCAGCGACTTCGAGCGGACCATCGGCAGGTGCGCGAAAGAAGTCCGACGCACCTTTCCGTCTGACCGTTTCGAGGCCTACTCGGAAGGCACCAAAGTCCGTTTTATCGGCACGCCAGAGGCCAACTTTACATTTCAGAAGTGCATGTCAAGGAATGGGCACCCATTAGTAGCCGATAAATGAAGACGTGCTTTGTCTCTGCTTTGCCCGGACTCTCTAAACTTGACTGCCGCTTGAACTCGACTCAAGCAACTAACGTCCGCCGCCGAACGATGGAACCGGTGTCAGGAGCCGTTTCGGAGCGGGCGGCATCCTAGCGTTAGCTGTCTTACACACAGATGCCCACCACGGTTTACCCCCTTCCGGCAGGGATGTTGTCCGACCAGACCGTCGCCGACGGCTGACCCATTGCGCCGCTCTGCTACCATCAGTAAGCTGGCTACTAATGAGTTCCTCAAGACGACAGGGATCTCTCTTCGGGCTCGCAGCGGCTCTTTTGTTCGGCATCAGCCCTCCCTTCGCTAAGCTGCTGCTGCCGCAGAGCGGTCCAATGTTGACCGCAGGCTTGCTCTATCTCGGCGCGGGATTGGGATTGCTCCTCTTCGAGATCACCGGTCGCCCGTGGTTCAAGTCCGGCGTGGAGGAGGCCCCGGTTCGTTGGTCCGATGCCAGATTGCTGGCTGGTGTGATTCTCACCGGGGGAATGCTCGGCCCGTTTCTGATGTTGTATGGGCTGGACCGTCTGTCCGGCGTCCTGACCTCATTGCTGTTGAATCTGGAAGCGCCTTTCACGGTTCTAGTGGCGGTGCTGATCTTTCGCGAACATCTGGTCCGGCGCGAACTGGCCGGCATCGTCGCGATCGTAATGGCGGCGGGGATTCTCACCTATCGGCCCGGCGCGATCCGAGGCGACGCCGTAGGCATCCTTGCCGTGCTGGGCGCCTGTCTCTGCTGGGCGATCGATAACAATCTGAGTCAACGGCTCTCGCTTCGCGATCCTGTGGTGGTCACACGCATCAAGACCCTCGGCGCCGGTCTCGGGATGCTTGCTCTTGTCGCTCTCACCAGCCAACCGTGGCCATCGATCACGATTACGCTGGCAGCATTGTTTCTGGGACTCGTCAGTTACGGGGTAAGTTTGGTGCTCGACATGCGTGCCCTCCGGCTACTCGGCGCTGCACGTGAGGCGGGGTTCTTTGCCACTGCTCCCTTCATCGGGGCGCTTGTTGCTGTGCCAGTGTTGGGCGAACGATGGGACATCCAAGACGCGACCGCTACTGCGCTCATGCTAGGTGGGATCACACTACTTGTCCGTGCGCACCACGCGCATACCCACACCCATGAACAAGAAGAACATGACCACATCCATCATCACGAAGCGCATCACGACCACCGGCATGACGGAGAGGCTGCTCTTCATGAACCACATGCGCACCCGCACCGGCACATGCCCCTCACCCATGACCACCCGCACGTATCGGAACTGCATCATCGACATGATCATTAGGAACCTGAAAGCACGTGCTGTCTGTGTTTTGTTGACTCCTAGACACGTTCTCAGATACATGCTGTCTCTTGATTGTGATCGACAAAACACAAGCCATTTTTCTTGTTGAAGTATTAGGCGTGCTTGCCCTCCCGGGGCCGACGAACTCACTTCTGTTTGTATCGGGAGTGTCACGCGGTTTCCGGGCAAGCCTTAACCTCATTCTCGCCGAACTAGGAGCTTACATAATTACAATCTCCTTGCTCGTTTTCGTGCTTGAGCCCGCTTCCAGGAGTCACTCAACGGTTGGCCAACTTCTCCGCGTTTTGTGCAGCCTCTACCTTGTCTACGTGGCCTTCTGGCTGTGGCAATCGGGAGAGCGAGAAGTCCCTGCTTCTCATCCCATCAACTTTCGCCGGGTATTTCTCACAACACTGGTGAACCCAAAAAACTTGATTTTTGCCTTTGGTATCTTTCCTCTGCCAGGTGCGGCATCCAGTGGGATGCTACCTTATTTCGTTAGCTTTGCGGCTATCTGCACCGGAGTCGCCTGTTGCTGGATCACAGGAGGCGCAATGCTTCGTTCAACTGGAGCGCATAAGATGCATCTGAATTGGTTTTATCGCGGTGAAGCACTCCTGCTAACTGGATTTGCGATCGTAATCTTGGTCTCTGCGTACTATTAGTTCGGCAGGAAATCGAGAGCCCGAGCATTTAGAGATTGATGCCGCAGCAGAGGATTGTGGTGTGTGAGTTCTTCAAAAACCTGGTTCAGTGGACGAGGGCTCCGGTGGACGTTAGGCGGACGAATCTGCCTCTTAGTGCGAGCTGATACTGTGTAAACTGACCTCCGACATATACATCCCCGCTCCCGTCTCCAACCGGCACGATCTTGAACACTGTATCGCCGAAGCCTGCTCCAATCGCCAAGGAGAGATCTCTGGCTCCGTTCTGATTGAGCCGCACCAGCTCATTCGACTGCGCCCCGTTGTAGTTCGTGAAGGCTCCTCCCGCGTACAGTTTCCCCGTTCCATCACCTGCCGATGCGACACTGAATACCGTATTGT
>CAMLHQ010000144.1 GCA_946479785.1 uncultured Nitrospira sp. | reverse complement strand
CTGCCTCTTTTCCTAGCTCCGCTCTTCCTCCATCCCTTGCTATATTGTGACGAGGAGGACATCACGTGGGAAATCGGTGGAGCAAGCTCGCCGCGGGATTGGCTGCGCTGGTCGTTCTCGTCGTAACCGCCAGTTTGTTCATTGATGAACCGTTGCGCGCATATCTTGAGCACAAGATAAACCACAGTCTGAAGGGCTATACCGTTCGCATTCAAAAGCTCGATTTTCATCCGATCGGCTTTGCCCTCGATCTCGAGAATCTCGAGCTGGTGCGGAATGAGCGGCCTGATGAGCCTGTGGCGAGCATTCCACGATGGACGGCACGTCTCCATTGGAAGGCATTTCTGGCTGGGCGGTTGGTGAACGACCAGTATATCGAGCGTCCGACGTTCCGTATTACCCGGACACTTGCCATGCAGGAGGCCGAAGACGAAGTGTCCGTGGCAGACCGTGGTTGGCAGGACGCGGTGGAGAGCATTTATCCCTTCAAGATCAATCAGGTCACGATTACGGATGGCGATTTCAGCTATCTTGATGAGGCGAATCCTGCACGACCGCTTCATTTCCATCATGTGAATATGTATGCGTCCAATATTCGCAACGTGCATTCCCGTGAACAGCAATATCCTTCCGAACTGTCCCTGGAAGGGATTCTGTTTGATTCCGGCAGGATCCGCGGAAACGGCCATGCGGATTTCCTCGCCGAACCACATCTAGGCATCAAGGCCGACATCCTTGTGGACGATGCGCCTCTGGGCTCCCTCATTCCAGTTACAGCTCGATATAACGTGCAACTCAGTCACGGTATGATGTCGGCGGAAGGCTCTGTGGAATACGCACCCACTGTCAAAATTGTGAACTTGAAACGGCTGACGATTGACGGATTACATGTCGATTATGTCCATGCAAAGCAGACCGAAAAGGTGGAAAAGGCCAGAGCAAAGGCCACGGTCAGCACCGCACAACACATCAACGCGAATCAAGAAACCCTCGTGCGAATAGAGGAAGTCAAAATCGTCGATGGCGAATTGGGGTTTGTCAATCAGGCCACGAAGCCTGAGTATCGTGTGTTTTTGACCGACGCCGAGATGACCCTTGAACACTACAGCAATCAGTTGCGGGAAGGCGCGGCGTCGATCATGCTGCGAGGGAAATTCATGGGCACCGGGGAGACCGATGTCACCGGTATTCTGCGCCCTGAACACGAATCGCCGAATTTTGAATTAAAAGTGAAAATCGCCGATACCCGCATACGGTCGATGAATAATGTGTTGCGCGCCTATGGGAATTTTGACGTGGTGGGAGGACTATTTTCGTGCTATTCAGAACTGAATTTCAACGACGGGACGATTCGTGGCTACGTCAAACCCTTGTTTAGACATCTGGACGTCTACGATAAAGAGCAAGATCGCGACAAGGATCTCCTTCATAAGCTGCGTGAAGGGGCAATTGAGGACGTGTCGTCCTTACTTGAGAATGCACCGCGTGAGGAAGTCGCGACCAAAGCCGACGTTTCAGGAAAGACGAACGCACCCCGCACTGACACCGTGCAAATTGTGGTTCGACTCATCCAAAACGCCTTCTTCAAGGCTATCCTTCCCGGCTTCGAGAGGGAGTTCGTCTCGGAACAAGACGAGGGCAAGCACGGGTGATAGGCTGTCTCCTGCTAAGGTTCAACGGTGACATCTACAAATGCCGGCACACTATCCGCCCCTTTCTTGTCGGTCACCCGCAGCCTGAAGCGGAAGAGTTTGGGCTCGGAAACAGACGGGGCGATGAACGAGGCTTTGGGCATGTTGAGGTCTAAGAGGGGCACTTTCGCTCCACGAACCTGGCTCCAGGTGTAATAGAGCGCTTCGCCTTCGGGGTCGCGGCTGCTCAACCCGTTCAACTCTACTTTGTCGCCGGACTTGACCGTGCGATCGACGCCGGCTACGGCGACCGGCGGCTCGTTCGGTTCATCGCCGACCGCAACGTTCACATCCAACGAGGCCTGCTTCCCTCTGTTCTTCACCGTAAGCACAGTTTTGCCGTTCCCGACGATTTTGAGCATGCCGTTTTGTAATACCTGGATGACTTTCTCGTTCGAGGACTGATAGCTGGTGCCACTCGATGGCGGTGCAAGTGGCCTTGTGACGCCGTCGGCGAATTCACCCACCACCGGAAGTTCAAAGATTTTGCCCTGTACATCCACTTGGCCATAGGTGGCCAATTGACCCTCCCGTCCGAGGAACAACGGCTTGTCGGTTTCAAAGTCAATGTTCAGAAGCTCTGCTTCAGGCTCAACGTTTACGATAATCTCATCAAAGACCGTCCTCGTGCCCAGTCGTCCACGTGAGATATCGGCCACAGCCAGCAGCCGCATTGGACCGATGGCATCCGATGGAATCATCAGAGCTCCACCGAACGCGGGGTCTTTCTCCCCTGTCGAGACCAGTACCGGCAGGGAGACGACCGAGCCGCCGACTACCGAATCTCTATGGAGAAACTTGTCCACTGAAATCTTGGCTCCGGACTTCGATGGGCTCGACTCGTTTTGTTCCTGCTGCACCAGGGTTTCATCCTGTTCTCGATACCAGTAGTAGCGGACCTTGACGATGCCGATGTCATTACCCAGGTCCACATGGGCGGTGACTGTTTGTCCCGGCGTCAGCTTCTTGCCTGCCGCCGGTTCGGTAATCTTGAACGCCAGGGCCTCTCCGATCGGCCAGCACATCAGTAGTAATGAGACGAGACCGAGACAGAGGTTTCTTCGGCTTCTCATGGGTCACCTCGTCAGATGGAACGGCACGTCTGTGAGAACGACACGGTCCTTGAACAGGAGAGCACCCTTGAGCAACAACGCCCGTTGATTGTGCAGAATATTTTGCCACCAGCGGGCCGGAAGAATCTCCGGCAGCACCACGGTCACCCAGGTATCCGGTTCTTTTTCAAGGATTTCTTCAACATAATCCAATATTGATCCCAGTATGGATCGGTAGGGAGAAGGAAGAACGACAAGATTGACTCCGCAGCCCCACTGCGCCCACTGCATTTCAACTTTGGCGGTCTCTTCGGGATCGATGTCGACCAAGAGCGCGCGCACTTCTCCCGGCCGGCTTCTGGCGTAATCCACGGCGCGGATGACGGCGCGATTGACGCCGCCAATGGGAACCAGCACGATATTGCGCCGCGCCATCGGAGGCCGCTGGCCTCGGCGATCGAGCCGGACTTGTTCGGCGACCGCTTCGTAATGTGAGTGGATTTTTCGGAACATCATGATGATGAGCGGAATCAATACGATCACGATCCAGGCGCCATGGATAAATTTCGTGCTGGCGATGATGGCAGTGGCAATGGCCGTGGTGAGTGCTCCGATCCCGTTCACGGCGAGCTTACCCTTCCAGTGGGGACCCCGCTTAATGAGCCAACGGCGGACCATGCCGGCTTGCGAGAGCGTGAACGAGAGGAAAACGCCGACGGCGTAAAGTGGAATGAGCGCATGGGTATCACCGCCGAAGGCAACAATCAGAAAGCAGGAAAAGGCACCAAGGATCATAATGCCGTTGGAGAACACGAGCCGGTCGCCCATCATGGCCATCTGATGCGGCATGTAGCCGTCCCGGGCCAGGAGTGAGGCCAGTCGGGGAAATCCGGCGAAGGCGCTGTTGGCAGCCAGGATCAAAATCAACATTGTGGAGCCTTGGACCAGATAGTAGAGAAAACCTTCTCCAAAAATCGCACGCGCGACCTGCGAGACGACCGTTTCGTCCTCCTTGGGAACTACGCCGAGGTGATACCCCATCGTGGTGATGCCAAGAAACATAGTGCCGAGAATGATGGCCATCGTCACCATGGTCATGGCGGCATTCTTCGGTTCCGGAGGATGGAACGCCGGCACACCGTTGGAAATGACCTCGACACCGGTCAACGCGGTGCATCCCGAAGAAAAAGCCCGTAACAACAGGAACAGCGAAATCGATTCCAGACCTGTCTGCGTGGCCAGGCTTTGTGACGTGACGGGGCTGAGTGTTCCGAAGAGGAGTTGTTTTGTTCCTACAGCAAGCATAAAGAGCACGCTGCCGATAAACATATATGTGGGAACGGCGAAGACTTTGCCGGACTCGCGCACGCCACGGAGGTTCACAACGAGTACGAGCAGGATGGCCAGCACGCCGAGTGTGGTGCGGTGCGGAAATAGGCTCGGGATAGCGGAGGTGATGGCGGCGATACCGGCGGCGACGCTGACCGCAACGGTCAGCACATAATCGATCATGAGAGAAGCTGCGGCGGTGAGACCGGGCCACTCCCCTAGATTTGATTTTGAAACAATATAAGCCCCGCCGCCCTGTGGGTATTCGAAGATGATCTGAGAATACGAGAGGGTGAGGATCGCGAGGAGCACGACGATCATCACACTGATGGGAATCGAAAAATGTGCAAACGCGACACTGGCGGGTACCAATATCAGAAGGATTTCTTCCGTGGCATAGGCCACAGAAGACAGTGCGTCTGATGAAAAGACGGCTAGGGCAAGACGTTTTGAGAGCCGTTCGTGTGCGGCTTGAGCGGTCTTGAGGGGACCACCGACGAGCCAACGCTTCAGAACCATGGGAAAGATTATCGCACAAACGCGGTCAGAACGAGAGGAGAAGAAGCCTCGACCGACATGGGGCAAAAGCCTCAGTTGCCGGCGGAAGAATCCGTCGATCGTAGGGCTGTTTTTCTAATAGGATATCCCGAGAACACCAACGCGACCAAAGGGATTGACAGTCTCTAGGAACTTCAGTATCTTTCCAATTCCCTTGCGGAGGAT
>CAMLHQ010000143.1 GCA_946479785.1 uncultured Nitrospira sp. | reverse complement strand
GGCCCAGGTGGTGCTGGCAATGAGAACCCAGGCGCCGGCTCGTCCCCACCATTCACGATCGTGATCGTCCGTGTAGCGACTTGCGACACCGACGAATACCGTGGCGGTGAGAAGAAACATCGTCAGAAACCCCGGCACGGCGAAGCAGGCATACCATTCCGCAAAATCGGCGACCGGGACGGTGGAGGGAGTTTCCGCCAGCACTGACCACAGCAACAGGCCGCCGAGGGCGCCGGACCAGAGGATGACGAGCAGTTCGGCTCCCAGCCATCGGTTCATGTCGCGCCACCGACACAACAACAAGGAAGAGATTAGCCATCCGATTCCATGCATGACGGCGCCTCCAAGCACGAAGGTGCCGCGGCTATCGACGCCGAATAGCGTCAGCTGATCGAGCTGACCGCCTGCGTTCCGATACCAGGCATAGGCGGAGGTGAGAAGGAACGCGGTGATCAACAGCGGTGTCAGGCCCCCGATGAGGAACCATTGTTGCCGTTCGAACCGTTTCCAGATGACGTGTGATCGCAGCGGTTCGAGACTCGGCCGGTAGAGGTGCAGGTGGGTCAACGCCACGAGGCCGAACAGGAGGCCTAGGACGAAGGTTGACTCGGCCAGAGAGACGGAGAACCCAAGCTCCGACACGTTCCAGCGGACCAATGAGATCAGCAATCGAGGAAAGAGCAAGGGGGCGGCTAACAGAGGTACTAACACCAGCCAGTTCAGCGTGAGATTCCGCAGATAGGTTCCGAGCAGAGTCCAGGTATCGACGGACATCAACCCGAGCCGAGGACTGAGGTAGTTGCTGTACCGACGTAACCACTTCAATGGTTCCGGTTCCGGATCTCGGACATCCGATGGCGACCTCCGCAACTCATGTGTCACACCCGCGACACCGTCTGGATGTCGATGAATCCACGCCGTCAGCCAGCTGCCGATATAGCCGCCGCCGGAAACGGTCGAGAGGTAGTCGAATTGTTTCAGGAGGGAAAGGCGGGCGAGCGCTTGAAGGACACCCAGTCCAAACGTGGCGCTTCTGATGCCGCCGCCGGAGAGACAGAGGGCCGTCCTCTTGTGGGGAAGGTGGTGGATATGGGTGTAGAGCGTGGCGAGCCGGTCCTTTTCGCCCTGTGCCTTGGCGGGCAGCGGCCCATGGAGCGCTGCATATTCCTCTTCGAGAATCCTGACGAGAGGAAAAGGACCATCGTCCACCTGGTTAGTGGTCATGGTTGGTTCTTCTGTTGGTGCGTTTCGATAAAGTTTACGATGCGTTGCCGATGTTGCTCGACCACCTTGCGCGCCGCCTTCTGCAGCAACGCGCCATGGCAGGCGGTCTTGATTTTGAATAGGGTCGGGATCTGACTGACAGCTTGCTTGATCTGCGTTGGCGTCACGTTTGACGGGAATTCATCCCGGCAGACTTCAGGGAGATCTTGGTAGCCGGTCCACTCGGCGTCCACATGTTTCAATACCTCGATCCTAAGATGGGCGAAGTCGGGGAGGACCACTCCCTCTGTCCTGAGACTGTGCCAGAGGAGCGTTTGATAGGTATTGGCACGCTCCTCCATGATGCCGACGATGCGTGAAGGGTCATCGCGAAAAACCTCAAACCCCTTTTCGCTCTTGTCGAGTTCTGGCCCACCGGCGTCGAAAGGAAAGGACGTATCGATGACGATGATCAATCCGCTCTTGGAGGAGCCCTGAGGGATTTTTTTCAGGAAGAGTGTCGTGAGGGATTCCGTACCAAGGTTGTCGAAGAGTCCGCCGTCCCCTATATGCATGTATGTCGATCCACCACCCACCTGATAAGTGACAGGGCCGACGACCGGAGGGAATGAGGCGGAAGTGGCGACTGCCAGCGACAATCGAAGATTTCTATAATCAGCCCCGATCCGCTCGAACGTGAGCGGCAAGAATTGCCTGCTGGCCTTCTCCAATCCCTTCTGGATGATCGCCATTCCTTCAGGCGTGAGCGGCACAGGCCGATCGGGCTTCTTCAATTCCTTTGTCAGCAGCTCGATAAAGTCATAGTCGAAGTCGGAGGCGGGTAATGTTGTGAAGGCAAAGCGCCGCCCCGTGTTGTACACCGTTCCGTTCAAGATGACGCGGGGAATATCGCCTCGTTGTTCCCGCTCGTACAGCTGCGCAAAGGTCATGTCACCGAGAAATTGATCATCCCAGACTTCGGAAAGAGAATAGGCGAGCTTTGTGGGGTTGAGCGCCCGGAAGAACGCGAGTTGTCGGAGGACCGCGCTCCGCTGGAAATTCGACTGCATCGCCGTTTTGTAGGCCGAAAAGAAATCGCGATAACGGGGAGAGAGGCCCTGCTCTCCGAGCACCGGCTCGGACTTGGGGGGTTTCTTGGTCACATAGTAGGCGGTCGCGACACTGCCACCGGATACACTCGACATGTAGCTGACGGTTTCGAGCACGCTGCGCTGGACTGGACCTTGCCGCACGGGGATTTCCGCCAAAGCCTCCAGCGCCCCGGCCGCAAATGTTGCCGCTCTACTGCCTCCGCCGGATACGGCCAGGCCGACCATGAAGTCTTGCTCAGGCAAGGGAGCAAACAAGGCTTCGGCATTCTCCGGTTGTGCCGGAAGCTGTTGAATTTTGGCGAAGCATCCGGCAAGGGCGACGGGTAAGCATATACTCAGCACGGCGGCGAAATATCTCATGGGCTTTTTCGACTCCACAGACGACGATCAGTGAGTGAGGTTCCGTTCGGACCGAAGATCGCTCCCGTGACGGGTCGCGGTCCGTTCCTGTTTTCACTTTGTTGTATGGTTTGAAAATAACAAAAGCCTTCGTGTTCGACGAGCTTTTTCGCGATCACGCCTGCGGCCGTCTCCAATGTAGCGGCGTAGGTTTCATTCTGGATGCTGAAGATGCTGCCGCCTCGGACCGCCTTTCCCACCGCCGACGTCACGGCCGCCTCGGCTCTCAACGCATCACGGGTGACGCGGGCGAAGGCATCGAGCGGAATCGGTGCACGATCGGCATCAAAAGTTGGATATAAGTATCCGGCGGTCTTCCACTGGATGTGCAAGGCCGTCGCGTCTTGTGCGGCAGGCACGCGGAACGCGGCGTCAAAAAAGGCCTCGAGAAACACGCGAGTCAGATCGGCGCTGATGCGTTGGGAGTCCACTCGACCGGCCTCGATGGCGAGAGATTGTCCTGGTGTTTTTGTGGCCTCGACCGCGAGACCTGGAAAGATCCAGACATTGCCGTTGCGGTCAATGAAACCGTTGGACGTCACTTTGGCGACTGCGCGAATACCTTGGCCAGTTGCCGAGGGGCCTGCCACGTAATGGATGTCACCGAAATAGGCCTTGTTATATGCCAACAGCAACTGAGCGAACCGCGAAGCATCCTCGGCGAGCGCATCTTCATCGAAATCGAGATGGAGATACCATTGCTTGATGACATCGACGACCTTGCGAAGCTTGTTCAGATCCAGACGACGGTAAGATGTGCTGCGCCAGTCCGCCAGCGCGTCCTCGAGGATCTCCAGCGAATCCGCATGCAATGGGCGCGTTGCTTTAACCCGTGTGATCAGGGCGCGAATCGCGCTTAGATGGCCGTCGGGCCGTTGTTCTTCCTCCGATGAAGACTGCTCGGATGAGATCCCTCCTCGCTCGTCATAGGCGTGCTTGGTACAGGCCAAGAATGTTTTTGCGAGCCCTTCTTTGGCCGCCAGTTTGTCGTAGAATGAAGCCTGATTAAAATCGAGATTGTCGCGGAGATCGATGACGGAAAGCCCGCATCCTGCTGTGAGCAAGCCGATGAAGGAGAGCGCGACAGAATGCCGGCGCATCACGGTCATTGGCACCTCGTGTGAGACGATCGCCAGGAACCAGCCTACGGATCGGGAAGCGTTGCCTCATCTGAAGCAATCAACATGCCGTTTCGCATCTGAGAGATCGTCACGAATGACCTGAAAATTCGGCAGCGAAACCTGATGGCCCGGCGTCAGCGATTGACGAATGGTTCTATTCTGATACAGGCCTGTATTCTAATCGGTACGCCCCCTAGTGTTTCTTCTCTTTCTGCATGATCTTGTCGGTCCAGGCCAGGAGAATGGCGGAACCCAAAAAGGTCATGTGGATAAAGATTTTCCACTTGATGTGTTCGGGATCTTCGTTGGCCACGTCGACGAAGGCCTTGAGCAGATGAATGCTGGAAATACCGATCAAGGAAGCGGCCAATTTGATCTTGATTGTGCCAGGGTCCACGTGTGTGAGCCAATCCGGGCGATCGGGATGGGTTTCGAGGTCCAGTTTGCTGACGAACGTGGCATAGCCGCCGATGATGACCATGGTCAGTAAGTTGGCTACCATGGTGACATCGATCAACCCAAGTACGCCCAGCATGAATTTGGTTTCTTCAAGTTGTTGGATGTGGATGGACATCTCCCACAGCTCGATCAAAAACTTGTACGCATACAAGAGCTCCGCGACGATCAATCCGCCATAGAGCGGAGCTTGAATCCAGCGGCTGGCGAAGACCACGGTTTCGAACGCGTGCTCCAGGGGGTTGCCGGTCAAAGGCCTGTCTGAGGCAGATGAAACAGTATGATGATCGGCCATAAGGCTCCCGTTGTCAGTGAAACGGTATTAATGGATGGAAATACCTATGGGGGCGGTATCCTAGAGGGCTAGGGCGTCTCTGTCAAATGTTCCGGAGCCATTGCGCTCAGCCGATTGACCAGCGCAGTTCAGAACGAGGGGATGGAGAGAATGATGGTTGTGCCTTTGTTCAGCGCTGAGGTGATCGCGAGACGGCCTCGGAGCTTGCGGGCCCTGGCGCGCATGTTCTTCAACCCCATGCCGTGACTCCGCCGTCTTGCGAGA
>CAMLHQ010000142.1 GCA_946479785.1 uncultured Nitrospira sp. | reverse complement strand
ATGATCATCAAACAAAATCGCGGGAGGCAGTGGCTGCATTGGCAGCGGCGCATGGTGACTGGTGCGCATTACGTCGGCGCCGGGTTCTGTGTGTTGTTACTGCTGGCTCTCTGCTTCGGTGAAATGGGCTTGGCGCGCTATTTCTCCATGCGCGACCATGCTCAACAGCTCGAAGTTGAAATCCAAGACCTGCAACGGATGACAAGGGCGCTGCGTGGCGACATCGATCGGCTTGAGCATGATCCGGTGAAGATCGAGCAGTTGGCGCGGGAACGGCTCGGCTATGTTCGCAAAGGCGAAACGGTGTATCAGCTCATTCCCGATTCGCAGAAGCGGTCGCGGCCATGAAGTTTGGAACGGTGGCAATCATCGGGCGGTCCAATGTGGGCAAATCCACATTGTTGAATCGTTTACTGAACGAAAAAATCGCCATTGTTTCGGAGAAGCCGCAGACGACGAGGACGCGGATTCTTGGTGTCGTTCATGCGCCCGGTGCCCAGATTGCTCTGCTGGATACGCCCGGCCTGCACAAGCCGGAACACCTCTTGAATCGGCGGATGGTCCGCACGGCGGTCGAGACGCTGGAGGAGGCAGACCTCTTGTTCGTCCTGATGGATGCGACGAGTTTGCCGGGACCGGGCGATCTTTTGGTATTGGATCACATCAAAGCCGCGCTGAAGAAGCATGCCCGACCGGTGATTCTGGTGCTTAATAAGGTTGATCTTGTGAACAAGATGAAGCTTCTTCCTGTGATCGAGACGTATGCCAAGTTGTTTGCTTGGACGGAAGTCATCCCGGTTTCCGCCCAGACGGGCGATAATGTGAAGCGACTCCTGGACGTGACGGTTTCACACCTCCCCGAGGGGGAGGCCGCCTACGACGACGACACCATTACCGATCAATCTATGCGGACGTTGGCGGCTGAGATGATTCGGGAAAAGCTGCTGCGCCAGACGCACGAGGAAGTCCCCTATTCGATTGCAGTGGAGATAGATGAATTCGTCGAGGAGAGCAAACTGACGCGCATCAGCGCGTCGGTGCTGGTCGAACGGGAATCGCACAAGGCGATCGTGATCGGTAAACATGGGGAGCGACTGAAAGCGGTGGGAACCGAAGCACGTCTCGATATGGAACGTGTGTTCGGTATGAAAGTGTTTCTGCAATTGTGGGTCAAGGTGCGTGAAGCCTGGCGTGAAGACGAACATGCGTTAAGTGAGTTGGGGTACTAGCGAGCGAATCATGCAGCCGACAGAGAAAACACCAGAAACCCGTCCGGTCGAATCCCGGCCCCGTGTCGGAGACAAAGACGTGCTGCGCGATGCGCTGCGGGAGCAGGCGGATCGCGGACAGGGTAAATCGGATATCGTGCTCCTGTCCGTCCAGCGGCTGTTGCGGCGGGGCGCCATCACCAATCTGGCCAAAATGCTGGGCCGCATGCACCCGGCCGATATTGCCAAAATCATCGTCCACCTCTCGTCGCCCAAAGAAAAACGCGAAATCTTCGAGCTCGTCCGCGGGGAATCCAAGCGCGGCCAAGTGCTGTCGGAACTCGATACGGACAGCATCACCCAGGTGTTGGCCGATCTGTTGCAATCGGACATCGCGTGGTTGATCAAGGATCTGGCTCCCGACGACGTCGCCTACATCCTTGGTGTGCTGCCGGAAGAGCGCGCAAAAGAAATTCTCTCGCTAATGCGAACCGAGGACTCCACGGAAGTCGCCGACATTTTGAAGTATCCGAAGGATACGGCCGGCGGCATCATGACGACGGAGTTCTTTGCGCTGTCGGAGGATGCGACGGCTCAAGACGCCATCCGGCGCCTGCAGCAGGCGACGGATGCCGAAATGGTGTTCTATATTTACGTGACAGACAAAGACGAGCATCTGGTCGGCGTGCTGTCGTTGCGCCAATTGTTGACGGTGCCGCCCGAGACGCCGCTGAAAAATATTGCCACGCGGGAAGTCATCAGCGTATCGGTCGACATGGACCAGGAAGAAGTCGCGCGCCAGGTCGCCAGTTACAACCTGCTGGCAATTCCTGTGGTCGACAAAGAGGGTGTGCTGGTGGGGATTATCACGGTCGACGACGTGGTGGACGTCATCCGCGAAGAAGCCACCGAAGACATGTTGAAGATGGCCGGCGCCGTAGAAGAAGAAGCGGGGGCGAAATCCTCCAGTATGGCGGCAGCCAAGGTGCGGTTGCCCTGGCTGTTCACCAATCTGGTCGGCAGTCTGCTTTCCGGCGCAATACTCTGGGAGTTTCGCTATACGATTCAAGAGGTCGTTGCGATCGTCAGCTTCATTCCGGTCATTGCTGCGATGGGAGGGAATGTCGGTCTTCAGTCATCCACGCTGATCATTCGCGGATTGGCGACCGGTTTGGTCGAAGTGACTGACGTGTGGAACGTCTTTTTGCGTGAGGTGAAAATCGGACTGTTGATGGGCGTGGCGTGCGGTATGATTTTATCGCTGGTCGGGTGGATCTGGCACAAGGGGTTTCTCGGCGTCGTCGTCGGGGTTTCGCTGATCACGGCGTTTCTCGTTTCCACCAGTATGGCTACCTTCATGCCGATTGTCTTGAAGCGGATGGGCGTCGATCCGGCCGTGGCGGCGGGGCCGTTTGTGACGACCGCGAACGACATCACGGGAATCACCATCTACCTCACGTTGGCGACCATCTTCATGGAATATCTTCGATAGTGTATAAGATCCGATGCATTGTCTTGCCGGCCAGATTTCTTCAGAGGATGTCCCGCAATGCCGCTCGTTAAGACCGTAGCCATTACGTTGAAGAGTCGAAAGTGGGGTGACGCGGACCGCATCGTGACCCTCTATGCGAAGCATTTGGGAAAAATCCGTGCAGTGGCCCGGGGAGCGCGACGGCTCAAAAGCCGAATGGGAGCCGCGCTCGAACCGCTGACGATTTGTGACTTGAACCTCTTCGAAAAGTCAGGTGATTCACTGTATCGCGTGTCCCAAGTGGATTTGGTCGAACCGTTCATCAGGTTTCGTGAGGATTTGACGCTGATGGCGGCAGCCGCTCGAATGACCAATGTGGTGGGAGCCGTCACGCCGGATGGAGATCCAGACCCGCAACTCTTTGACACGCTGGAACAGGGGTTACGCTCGCTGGTGACGAGCGACGATCCGGCGTTCACCGCCTTGCTCTTTCAGATTCGACTGCTGGGCTTGACGGGCTTTCGCCCGCAGACCGATCATTGCGCCGCCTGCGGCAAGGCGAGAGTGATTCTCGAGCCTCAGTTTTCCCCTGCATCCGGCGGGCTTGTGTGTGCGATCTGCGCCGGGCGCCAGCGGTTTCCCTGCCTGCCGTTATCGCGGGGCAGTTTGGCGTTTCTCCAACAGGCGTTGCGATTAGCGCCGACGATCGTCACGCGGCTCAAGGCAACCGGCCAGGTCCGATGCGAAGTGGAGGATGCCATCGAGGGGTATGTGACGGTGGTGGCGGGAAGACACATTCCTCCGGTGAATTTTTTGTCCCAGCCTCTGTGACGGACGACCATCGACCGAGTCTGAGGGGTACCAGTGAAGATGGCGGAAACCCAGCTTGAACCGAAAGATCTGTCCTGGCTTGAGAAGGGTGTCTTGGGGATCGACTGGAGTGACGGACATCATGGGATCTACCCGGTTCGCCACCTTCGGTTACATTGCCCCTGCGCAGCTTGTGTCGACGAATGGACAGGGGTGCGGAGGTTGAAGACCGACGATGTGCCGCTGTTGATCATGTTACAAGACATCCAGCCGGTCGGCCGGTACGCGTTGCAGTTCAAATGGAGTGACGGCCATGACACCGGCATCTATTCCTATAAGTTGCTCCGCGGCCTATGCCAGTGCGACATCTGCCAGCCCATCAAACCGGACGAACCAAAAAGTCGGAGGCTCTTGTGACGTCCAGGATGATAACGGCCACATGAAGCAGGACCGCTCGCGTAATCGGTGCGTTGTTTTTTCGGCCTGCCTTGCAGGAGCCCTCAGTTTCTTCTTGATGTTGGGATGTAGCGGAATGCCCACATTGGCAGAACAGGAACAGCACATCCTGAAGAATGATCTGACGCTTCGCAAACTGGAACCGCGAGCATTCGTTCGGGCCTGGGGCCAGCCTACGTATCAGCACATGGAATTCATGCCGTTTTTTGGGATGAAGGATGGATCGCTCGTGCCACGCTCCCGGCTCGCCGTCGGAGCCTCACCTCCCGGGTGGGAAGCTGGAATCGACGCAGGGGAAGCCCTCTTTCTCGCCTATCCAGACCGTGGCTGGTTAGTCGTCTTTCTCGATGAAGTGTTCGTGTATCGAGAAGAACTCTCAGCCGAGAAGCTTCATGAGATCGGGCGCGGCTGGGCGCACGAAGATAAGTTTCGTACCAGAATCGAAAAGCAACCAACTCCGTAACTCGCCGTTCGTAGGCCTTTGGTGAGTCCTCTCCGTCCTCTCAATCTCTTAGTCGCCGCTTCCGAAGCGATTCCCTATGCGAAAACAGGAGGCCTTGCAGATGTGGCGGGAGCTCTTCCTCAAGAATTCGCCAAGCTTGGCCATGACGTCATTCTGTTGCTGCCGCGATATCGAAGTGTGAACGAATCCGGCAGAACATTTCGTCCGATCGCCACCCTCCCGGTCCGGACACCACACGGAATCGTTCAGGCCACCATTGAAGAGGACGTTATTCCTGTGGCCGGGCATCGAACAGGCGTCCGAGCGTGGGCGGTTCGTCATGATTCTTACTTCGGTTACCACTTCCTGAACGCTTGCTTTATGTTTTTCGTTAAAAACCGTTACGATGAAATTGTTTAAAATTCTTCTGTAATTTAAGATGAAAATAAAGAACAGGATAAAGAAAGTTCGCTCTTCAAATAATTTAAGGGGGTTCATG
>CAMLHQ010000141.1 GCA_946479785.1 uncultured Nitrospira sp. | reverse complement strand
CTTTTTTCAAGTCCTCCAATCCCTTGGCTTTTCGCACGTTCATGGGGAGATACCGACGCTCTGTCTCACCGATATTGATTCTTGCCTGATCGCTTCTGACCTCGTCGACTGTGCCCAGCAGCACCCGGTCGCCGGAAAGCAGTTGCGGATGAGTCTGTTCCGTCTCAGATCCGGCGCTGGCAACGGAGACAGCTGAGAGCCACCACACGCATAACACCGCGAGTCGCCAGAGGTTATTTCGTGTCATCATCATGTCTGTCCTTTCTGCACCGCTGTTGAGCACATATGGTCACGTCCTCTGTCATGATCGTGTACATTCAGAGATTCTTTCTCAGTCGGACGACCTTTCCCCAGACCGCATCCTGATTCGTCACCGGAAGGTCGTCATACTTCCGGTTCAGAGGATGGAGCATGCATTGGCTGCCAATGCGTTTGACTTGGCGAAGAAGCACAGCGTCCGAGTGTCGGTCCCGACTATTGGCAATGACATAGTCGCCAGGCTTCCATTCGAGATCGGGATTCACAAAAATCATCTCCCCATCGCTGAAGAGGGGCTCCATCGAGTCGTCTTTGACTTTCAAGGCGAAGGTGCGTGTCCCCGCCACGTCCGTCGCCTCCACCATCGCTTCGGCGTGGATGACACCTGGAAGGGTTTTGCCTGTGACCATCTGACCGATCTGATGCCAGCTCAGGAGCGGAAACTTTCGAATGTGACCCGCCGCCGAATGATGGGTGCTCCCTGGTAGTTCAACCGTCGTCGTGGCGTGCGCCCATTCACCAGTTCGAAGAAACTCCACATCCATCCGAAAATACTTCGAAAATTTTTCCCAGATTTCGCGATCGTGCGGGAGCTTGTCGGCTAAAATGTTCACGATCGTTCGTAGCGGCACACCGACGGAAGAGGCTAGCTCCTGCTCTGTCAGCCCTTCACCTAGCTCACGATGAACAAGACCTTTCAGGTTCACAGGTAGTACTCCAAGAGTTGCCAATGCAATGATCACATCGGCGAATCAACGAACGATCACACAACACATTCCCTACCGATCGGCTGAGGGGCTGACCTCCGTGCGAGTGCCCGAACCGGTTGCTGAAACGAGATAGGCAAACCGGGTCGGCTGACGCAGGCTGACTTTCCCTTCCCGACTGAGTCGGTCGATGGCGAAGAAGATCTGGTTCAGGGTGAAGCGAGACAGAGAACGGAACAACTCCTCCATCGTAGAGGATCCTTGCTCCTCCAGGTGCCGACAAATGGCACTCTCGACTTCAATTCGGTTACTGATCATGGCTCTAGGGCCCTCCTTTTGAACCTGCACCTACTGCGGATCATAGCCTCTCAACGTGAAGACTCCGTGAACTGAACATGAAGTACTCTTCATTCGACCCCCACCGGTCCCGGATGCGTACGTCCATCGCTAACCATTGGTTACCTTTGGAGTTGAGCATTCCAGTCCGCTAGAAACTTTTTCATACCCAGGTCGGTGAGCGGGTGCTTGACGAGCTGCTTGAAAATAGAGAACGGCATGGTACAGATATGGCCGCCGGCCAGCGCCGCTTCGACCACGTGCTGCGGGTGGCGGACACTCGCCACCAACACAGAGGTCTTGAAGTCATAGTTCTTGTAGATCGTCACAATCTGACGGACCAACTCCATCCCGTTTGAGCTGATGTCGTCTAATCGACCGATAAACGGAGAGACGCACCAGGCGCCGGCTTTTGCCGCCAGCAACGCTTGCGTGGGGGAGAAGCACAGAGTCATGTTGACGTTGATCCCCTCCGCCGCCATCCGTTTCGTCGCCCTGAGTCCTTCCGGAATCAGCGGTACCTTCACGACAATGTTCTTATGGATCTTGGCGAGTTCCTTCCCTTCTTTCACCATCGCATCGGCTTCGAGACTGACGACCTCGGCGCTGATCGGCCCATCGACAATGTTGCAGATCTCGACGAGCGCTTCGCGAAACACCCGGCCTTCTTTCGCGACGAGCGACGGGTTTGTCGTCACACCGTCCAGTACGCCTAGACTCGCCGCCTCCCCAATCTCTTTTACGTTCGCGGTGTCCAAATAGAGTTTCATCGTGAGGTCCTCGCCTTATCGATCGCCCTTTGTATGTGCCTTCCTCATACCCTCGTGGAAGTTCTTATGCGCAAGAATCAAACCACTGTGATCTACTGCTTCACACCGACCCAGCGAACCTTCATAATCATTTGAGAACGCTGGCTCGTGAGTGGACCTGTCGTGACGATCGTTTTAATTGCCACCATGTCATACCTGTGCGATGCCGCTCGGTGCGCACGGGGTGGAAATGTGATCTGATCGAACACTTCTTATCCCCACGTAAAGGAAAGGGAGTGGATCCTCCGCGTGCCCCCGTTTTATGTCTGGTGTTACAGGTCATGCGACTTCACCCGACATGACAGCTCTCACGGAGTACTCATGCCGCAAGCGCCGTGCTCGTTGGCTTTCGCCCCTCGGCTGGATTTGGTTCCCCAAGATCACAGGATCAATGCGGTGCCCGCATTGCACACAGCGCAGAACTTTGGCGTTGTATTCGCCGGTGTTAGGCAGGTCATAGCACCACTCGTTCACCAGCAGACCCGCGCAACGAGCGCAGGATCTCGTGTGGAACTGCTCGCTCGCCCGAAGGAACCGAATGGCATGTCCATTTCCACTCTGTGACATGATTCTGCCCCACGTCGGCTCTTTCGACTCCATTATCGATTCCATGATTCACCTCGGTTATTGGTTCGACGCGATGTGCGTGGCATCAGAACGCTACTGTATCCTCAGCCGTCGGTGTCACTGTAGCCCCGTCACATGATCGGTCCGTGAACGGATCATGAAGAATTCTTCATCATTCCGAACGGTCCTGAGCACAGAACTCCGGGGTGTGAGGTGGTCCCTGGCGATCTGAATCGTCGCCCTGGGAAACAATAAGCAGATGAATGCCAGTTGGAGAGTCGAAGTCCTGGGCTAGACTGGAATCGTCTGGTGAGTTGGGATCGGTAAACGCAGGGTAAAGATCGAACCCTTGTCGACTTGGCTCGTCACCGAAATCGTTCCGCCATGGGCTTCTGCGATTTCCTTAACGATGGGCAGCCCAAGTCCGGTGCCACCGGAATCCTTCGTCCGTGCCCAATCGGTTCGATAAAACCGCTCGAACAGATGCGGAAGATGTTCCGGCTCAATCCCATGGCCCGTATCCTCGACAGTCACAGCGACCCCTTCCTTGATCGCCTGCAAGCGGATGGTCACGGCTCCACCAGACGGCGTGTACCGAAGGGCGTTGTCGAGTAGATTAATGAGCGCTTGCTTGAGCCACAGTGTATCGCCGAGGACAAGTGGGACCGAGTGGGATTCACACGACAATGTGATTCGATGCTCATCAGCAAGGATAGTCAGTTCATTCACCAGATCGCGAATCAAGGGTTCCAGAGCGAGCGGCACGAGATGAACGGGAGGCTTGTCGCCCGTGAACTTCGCGAGCGTCAACAAGGAACGTGTCAGGGTGATGAGTCGCCCCACTTGCTCAAGATTGTTGATGAGCGCCTCGCGATATTCCGCAGAGGTCCTGGCTTTGAGGAGTGCGACTTCCAGGTTACCCTGTAAGATAGTCAAGGGCGTTTGCATTTCGTGAGCGGCATGGTCGACAAATCGCCGTTGACTTTCAACGCTCCGTTGGAACCGATCCATTACGGAGTTGAACGCCTGGGTGAGCCGACGAAATTCCTGATAAGGCGAATCCAGAGTTAGTCGTTTCCCAAGATCGGCTTCTGACATCGTTTCTGCGCCAGTACTCAACACCTCGATTGCGGTGAGAACTCTCTTGGCCAACCATCCACTGCCTACCCAGGCCACGAGGAGGATGGTCCACGATCCAACAATCAGAAGGATCGACAGACCGTTGAGTGTATGTCGGTACAGCAGCAGAGATGCTTCGGCCTGCAGCACATACCGCACATCACCGTGGCGGGGAACGGGCATGAACAGGCGTCGAACAGGTGCGCTATCGTCCGACTCAACGGTTTCAAACACGGTATTCCCAAGGCGTACTCGTTCGAGCACGTTATCAGGCACCGGCTGTTGTGCCACCGCGTCGGAACCTTTCCAGACGAGCCGGCCTTCGGGTGAGAAGATCCGAAGAGAATGGGTGACCGCCTGCAGTTCGTGCTGTTGTTTCTCGCTCCGGTTCACCTCGGCAGCAAGCGCGAAGTTCTCACCAGAACTCTCGAGGAGGTTAGGGTGCTGTTCAACGATCTTGGCCAGTGTCTCAGCCAACCCTAACAGCCGGCCATCCACAAAGCGGCGCAACAAGGCGTCGCCTCCGGCGAAAATCAGAACAGAAAAGACCAGGAGGAGTCCTCCCATCAAGAGAAGTGCAGACTGGCGGATCAAACCAGCCAGGGACTTCATGCAACCGGTTACGGCTCCTCCAGCATGTACCCCGCGCCACGTACCGTGGCGATCAGCGGGGGTGAAAAATCCCGGTCCATCTTGGCACGCAGGGCACGAATATGGGCATCAACAATGTTCGTCATTGGGTCATAACTGATGTCCCACACATGCTCGATGATCGCCGTTCGTGTCAACACTCGATTCTTGTTGCGCAGGAGAAACTCGAGCAGCGCATATTCCTTATTAGTCAGCACGATTTCTTGCCCAGCCCGCCAGACGCGATGGGACGCGGGATCCAGTTCTAGATCGGCTGCTTTGAGATGGATCAATGGCTGGGGCCCTCCCCGGCGCAGCAAGGCCCGGACCCGAGCCAACAGTTCTACGAACGCGAAGGGCTTCGGCAGAAATTGGTCCGCGCCGGTATCGAAGCCGGACACCTTGGTCTCCACGGTGTTGCGCGCTGTCAACAGCAACACCGGAGTCGTGTTCCCCTTGGCCCGAACGCGGCGGCAGAGCGTGAGGCCATCGAGTTTGGGTAACATGATGTCGATGATCAAGAGATCGTAAGGATTCCCCAAGGCCAACTCCAACCCTTCTTCGCCATCAGCCGCGAAGTCGACGGCGTACCCCTCTTCCT
>CAMLHQ010000140.1 GCA_946479785.1 uncultured Nitrospira sp. | reverse complement strand
CCCAGCAATAACTGGGCCCTCCCCTAGGTACTCGGGAGACTCCGAGTGCCCATACAGGCATTCCTGGGCATACTTTGAGCCATGGGCTGTCGATGGAAAAGTCGGTCCTCCGGTGGGCTGTACCTTGAATCCACCAGGGCGGAACAACTTGGCGTTCTACCTGGGGAAGACCGTCCCGTGCGGGAAGTCATGAGCAGCCGAATCGTCATCATCGCCCCCTCCATTTCGCTTCGCGAAGCTGTGGGGACCATGCGTCGTGAGGGGATACCCGGCTTGATCGTTCAGGACAGGACAGGATTGCATGGCCTCTTAACGGAGCGGGATATCACGATGCACGTCACGATACCGAAAGAGAATATCACGTCGGTAACCGTCGAGGACATTCTTCGTCTCCATCGGCGCCGGGTCGTGACCTGTTGCGAGAACGATACTATCGCCGACGCCCTCGCGGTGATGAAGGAGACACAAGTCACTGCCCTCCCGGTGCTGAATGAGCACGGAGCTGTGACCGGCCTGCTGTCTCTCTTGGATGTGGCCGCTTGTGTGATGCCCGATGCCGCCGCGGCCTTGCTGAACGACGTCAGAAATAACAATTTTGGCACTGGAACTTAGAACCTCGAGAACCTGTGCGATACAAGGAGGCTGTGATGCGAAATGGACAGTTCGTGCTTGATATAAAAGCGATCCGTGATCGCGCGCGCCGACATATTGAAGACGGCGCGGTGACGGAGGACTACAAGGCCAAGGTTTCCGTCGTCCTTCGGCTGCTAAACGAGTCGCTGGCGACGGAACTGGTATGTGTGCTGCGCTATAAGCGTCATTACTTTATGGCGCAAGGCCTCAGTTCCGAGAGCGTAAAAAATGAATTTCTTGAGCATGCCAAGGAAGAGCAGGCGCATGCCGATGCCATCGCCGAACGCATCGTGCAATTAGGCGGGCAGCCGAACTTTTCACCGGAGGGCCTCCTCGATCGCAGCCATTCGCAATATGCTGAGGGCACGTCTCTAGAGGACATGATTAAGGAGGATCTGGTAGCCGAACGCATCGCCATCGATAGCTATCGCCAAATGATTGAATTTATCGGCGGCGACGATCCCACGACCAGACGCCTGCTCGAAGAGGTGACGGCCAAAGAGGAAGAGCACGCAGAAGAGCTCGCCAGCCTACTGGCTAAACCCTGAGGAGAAACGAGATGCCGAGAGTCACCTCTCGCCCCGGCCACCCTTATCCGTTGGGCGCCACGTGGGACGGCGAAGGGGTAAACTTCGCCTTGTTTTCGGAAAATGCGACTGGCGTTGAACTCTGTCTCTTCGACCGACCGGATCAAGAAAAGGAAACGCACCGTGTACGGATTGAGGAGCGGACCAACCAGGTGTGGCACGTCTACCTGCCTGAAGTCCGGCCGGGGCAACTCTACGGTTACCGCGTGGACGGGCCGTACGATCCTCAGGCCGGCCACCGTTTCAACGCCAATAAGCTGTTGATCGATCCGTACGCGAAGGCATTCCACGGGTCGCTGCGTTGGTCTGACTCGATGTTCGGCTACCGTCTCGGCGACCCCGAAGCCGATCTCTCATTCGACGAGCGCAACAATGCCTCGCTGGTTCCAAAATCTGTGGTCATCGAGCAGGCCTTTACCTGGGGAGACGATCGGCCGCTGCGCCGTCCCTGGAGCGAGACCGTCATTTACGAAATGCACGTGCGCGGCTTCACCGTGAAACACCCGTTGATTCACGAAGCGCTGCGCGGCACCTATGCCGGATTGGCGACGAGGCCGGTGATCGAATATCTACAGCGGCTGGGCGTGACCGCCATCGAACTGCTGCCGGTGCATGCCTTCGTTGCAGACAAGCATCTCATCGACAAAGGCCTGACCAACTATTGGGGATATAACACCATCGGATTCTTTGCGCCGGAACTGCGCTACGCAGCCCATCCCGAACGAGGCGTCAACCAATTCAAGACTATGGTCAAAACCTTGCACAACGCCGGCATCGAAGTGATTCTCGACGTGGTCTACAACCACACGGCCGAAGGCAATCAACTCGGCCCCACCTTGTCTTTTCGCGGCATCGACAATGCCGCCTATTATCGCCTACTGCAGGATCAGCCGCGGTACTACGTCGACTACACGGGGACGGGCAATACGCTCAACGTCCAGCATCAACGGACGCTGCAGCTCATCATGGACAGTTTGCGTTATTGGGCGCTTGAGATGCACGTGGACGGATTCCGCTTCGATCTGGCCTCCGCTCTCGCTCGGGAGTTGCACGATGTGGACCGTCTCGGCGGTTTTTTGGACATCATTCAACAGGATCCTGTCCTCTCGCAGCTTAAATTGATCGCGGAGCCATGGGACATCGGCGAAGGCGGATATCAGGTGGGGAACTTTCCCGCCGGCTGGGCGGAATGGAACGGGAAATATCGCGATACGATTCGTCGCTATTGGAAGGGCGATGGCGGGCAAGCCAGCGAGTTGGGCTATCGACTGTCCGGCAGCAGCGATCTGTATGAAGGCAGCGGAAGGCGTCCCTTTGCCAGCATTAATTTCGTTGTCGCGCATGACGGCTTTACCTTGCGCGACCTCGTCTCGTATGACCAGAAGCACAATGAGGCGAATCAAGAAGATAATAAGGATGGATCGGACGACAACCAGAGCTGGAATTGCGGGGTCGAGGGACCAACCGATGACCCTACCGTCCGCGAGCTGCGGGCGCGCCAGCAACGCAATATGCTCGCCACGCTGTTGCTGTCGCAAGGCGTCCCCATGATCTGCGGCGGCGACGAAATCGGCCGCACGCAGCAAGGGAATAACAACGCCTACTGTCAGGACAATGACATCAGCTGGTTTAATTGGGACATCTCGAATGGGGAACAGGCGCTCTTCGCCTTCACCAGCGCTCTGATCATGTTGCGGGCGGCTCATCCTGTTTTTCGACGCCGTCAATTCTTTCAGGGCCGCAGCATATACGGCGCGGACATCAAGGACCTGTCCTGGTTCCGTCCCGACGGCGAAGAAATGACTGAAGAGGATTGGAAACAAGGATATGTCCGTTGCCTCGGCGTGAGGTTGGCAGGAGACCGCATCGAGGAGAAAGACCATCTCGGCAATCCGATTTTCGATGATACCTTTCTCTTGCTGATCAACGCGCACCATGAACCTATCCAATTCACGCTCCCCTCGCATCCGAACAATATCCAATGGCAATTAGTGTTGGATACTGTGCAGGAAGTCGTTCCGGCTCGCACTCCATTGATGGCCGAAAGCAATCACTATGATCTCAAAGGCCGGTCCTTGGTGCTGATGCAGATCGAAACCTCCGTGCCCATCCGCTCCGGACTGAGGGGTTTTCCGAGTTCCCGGTTTTAGTCTCTTCGCGTATGCTGTCTTGATCGAGGAGGCCCCATGCGACTAGCAGGGCGGGCAACGATTGTCGGCTTCGTCGTGATGTGCAGCGGATTGGCGCCGGGCGCGGCATTTTCCGGCAAGGCGATGACGGTACAGAACGCGGCGGAAAAGCCGAGCGATGTGCAGTTGCAAACGGCTGTTGCACAAGCCATGCAAACCAGTCCATTGACAGCAAACAGTTTGATCGTAGTCCACGTCAATCAGGGCGAAGTGACTTTGGAGGGGGCCGCCGTAAGTCCTCTCGCCAGGCGTGAAGCGACCAGGTTGGCGGAAACAGTACTAGGCGTCAAAGAAATCCGCAATCGCCTTAGCGTCGTTAACACTCAAACAGCTGTAGTTCCTGCCGAAAAATAAACACGCGATCTTCCTTCGCGATCAAATCAGTGTCAATAACGTTTCCTAGGGAATGTTCTGTTGAGCGCCAGGGGATGAACCAGCGTTTTCCACAATGGCTGCACGATACAGTACCAATGTATGCGCATGTGCGAGCATGTAAGAACATTAAGAAGGAGGATCCAAATGAATGCCGATACGTTCAAAGGAAAGTGGGGACAGTTCAAGGGCGAACTGAAGCAGCGATGGGGCAAGTTTACCGAGGACGATTTGATGCACATAGAAGGTAACTACGACAAGTTCCTGGGCAAAGTCCAAGAGAGATACGGCGTGCAGAAGGACGATATTGCCGGCTGGGCGGATAAATGGTTTCAAGGCAACAAACCGGAACCGCTAGAACGGAATCCGGTCCGTTGATTCATGACGGGCGTACGATTTTGAGAATCGAAGTGATCGATAACAGCAAGATCCCGACGGTCTCGGCCGATGCCCAGACCGGTGGGGCGAAACTGAGCAAGGAAAAGATTGTTTTCGATTTGTCAAACAGCAGAGAACCGACCAGCGAATGAACATCACGGGGATGAGACTCAGACGTGGGCTGGGGCTATGCCTGCTAGTAGTCCCTCTCTTCCTACCCCGGGTTGTTTCGGCCTCTGACGAATTTATCGCCGGCTATGCCTCGGCAATTCTGCAACATGAATTCAACGTAACCGATGCCTCGGTGGAAATCCACGACGGCACGATCCTCGTCACGACCAAGACGCTGAGGAACATCGATCGCGGTAAAGTAGAGACCGCGCTGAAGCAAATCCCCGGTGTCTCCGACGTGGAAATCCGCGAAGGCGATCCTTCTTCAATTCCATCGACTCAGGGCGGCGTCTTGACGACGATTCCGGAGCCGCATTCCAAATGGCTCCCGCGCGGCGCCCTCTTTTCCCCTCTCCATGCAGATCCGCGCTGGCCGCAATTCGGTGGTAGCTATCGGCAGTTCACACAAGGCCTGAACCTCGCCGGTGTCTTCGCCGCCAACTTTGGCGAAACTTTCGCCATCTATCGAAACAAATCCTTTTTCGGCGGCGAATGGGAGTTCGGCATCCAGGCCGGCGTCTTCAGCATCTTCGACGTCAGCACGACCTCCATCGATCTGGTCAATGCGGATTACCGTGTCGGTTTTTTGACCAGCTACCGGAAAGGACGGTTCTCGACCTTTGTCCGGATTGAGCATCAGAGTTCCCACCTGGGCGACGAGTTTTTGTTGAACAATCCCAATGTCACGAGGGTGAACTTAAGCTA
>CAMLHQ010000139.1 GCA_946479785.1 uncultured Nitrospira sp. | reverse complement strand
GAGTCCGCGTATGTCGGGCAGATAAACCGGGCGCGCATCGTAGGGGGCGAAGTCTCACTCGAGGTAAGCTTTGACCCCGACGTTCCTCCCCTAACAAACTCGCTGCTTTATGATAGCCGGGCTGAACTGGACATGCCCCGAGATTTCGAATTCTCTCGCAACCATTGGGCCGTGAAAGAGGTCGACTTGTACCGCTTTTTACTTCGCCAGGTACGCCCCCGGCGACAGCGGCCAACGGTCTTCCCATTGGCCGAGCATGAGAATTTAGACCCCCATCTTGCATCCGCCATGATGCCCTTCGATGCGGCGTTTAATCCTGTTTTTGATGCTATCCGAAACGCTGCTCAAGGTGTCGGACTTCGTTGCCGACGGGCGGACGACATCTGGGAGAATGCGTCAATTATTCAGGATGTCGTTTCCCTGATTGATCGTTCGCGCATCGTGATCTGTGACTGCTCAGGTCGAAATCCGAATGTATTTTACGAAGCCGGGATTGCACACACCTTAGGTCGAGAGGTCATCCTCATTGCACAAAGCGATCACGATATCCCGTTCGACCTGCGCCATCTCCGATATGTGCGCTACCTCAACAACGACCAAGGTCGGGCCGAGTTGTCCGCGACGCTACTAGCCCGCATGCAGACAATCATCGGCCATTAGCTGGACGTATGCATCATGCAAATCGCAGGTGGACTATATCGCGAATTGTGCGAAACGCCGAAGTGGAACGCACAGTTTGGCTCGGGCGGGCGCGCGGCGGCAGCCGTCAGTGCTCTTTCGCCAGGGAGCACTCTTCACACCTATGCACGGGACGAGAGCAGCCCGGGAGCGGACGAACTGTCGGACCTCGGTGTGCGGCTATCCCGCACCCATTCCGATATTGCGATCGCATTTGCGTACTTCCACCCACTGTCTCAACCACACATCGAGCCGCGACCTGGGTCATTTCCTCAGCAGCCTCCGATACATGTTTCGGGAGATGTGGTCCTGAGATTCGGGTTCCTGGAAGGATCTGCCATCGTGCACGCTGTCCGCGCGATTTACGATCCTCAGACAGCTGTCCGTCCTGAGCCATTTGGAGCCAATGGCTCGACAGCGAAACGGCTTGCTTTGGTTATGAATGAGCTAGAGCTCTGCCGCTATGCGGGTTGCACCGACTTGGCGACTGCCGCCGCGAAAGCCATGTCGCATGGCGATCGGGTGACTGTGATAGTCGTAAAAAGAGGGGTGCGGGGGGTCACCGTCTTTGAGCGTCATGCCGAACCTAATACCATTCCCGCATATTATTCATCTCGGGTCTTCAAGATCGGAACAGGGGATGTCTTCAGTGCCGTGTTTGCATATCATTGGGGCGAAGCCGGAACTTCCGCGGCCGAAGCCGCGGACCTCGCCTCCCGATCGGTGTCCGCCTACTGTGAGACAATGACCCTTCCGGTGCAAACCGACTTGCTCAGTAGCCGCGAGCCCATAACAGGGCAGGCACCAAACCGGATTGTTCTGCATGGCTCAACATCTACAATCGGAAGGCGGTATACGCTTGAGGAGGCGCGCTTCCGCCTGAAAGAGCTTGGTGTTGAAGTGCTCTCACCTCAACTCGATGAGGTCCCAGATTCATTCCTCGAAAATGCACCTTCACTTCTAGTGGCGGACGGATTGAGCACAACGGAAATTCGACGACTCTGCGCAACGCGATCTCACCAAAATATTGTAATACTGGACGAGGAGCAGCGGTCCGATATCGCTGCACTCTCCGATCTCGGCGTTACGATTGTTCCCGACTTCGCCTCGTCTTTGTACCGAGCTGCCTGGCCTCGTGCATCTTGCCGTAGCCTAGACAGTTGCGGCGACGCATAATTTGTGAGACTTCTGATTCACTACTCTGGGGGGAGTAATTACGTATGTCAGACGTCTACATAGTCTATTCACGAGAAGATGTCGGACAGGCGGAGAGATTAGTAAAAACACTTTCAACCCGATGGGATGTTTGGTGGGACGATAAAATCGTCGGCGACTTCTCGACCGTGATCGAACGTGAAATCCAGAATACAAAATGCGTCGTTCCGCTCTGGTCGCCGACAGCTAAGGACAAGAGTAATGTAAAGGACGAACTCCGCTTAGCTGAGCAATATAATATTCCGATTATTCCCGCTAAGATCATTCCGACAAATGCGCCGTACGGCTTTAACGGCTATAGTGCGGTTGATCTTCTGGGCTGGACCGGAGAAGACGATCATCCTGGTATCCAGCACCTGATGCGCAAGATTTCGACTGTCGTCCCGCCGAGGATGGCGCCAACCCGCCCATCAGCCATCGCTGCGGGTAGAGTCCCCCTTCCGAGCTTGTTCCTCTCCGTGTCATCACACGAGACACAACTCGTTCCTCTCGAAGCTCTTAAGGCTCTTCGTCTCTTCGGTACATCGACGGTCCTTGTCTCCGCCTACGACCTGTTTCCACCCCGCCGCCCTCGAGGTATCCAGCAGGAGCTGAAGCGTATCCGCGCGCAAGGCGGATTTGTCCTCGTCGATTCAGGCAATTATGAAGCGACGCGACGCGACGACGACAGCTGGAAGCCCCAAGATTTCGAATTGGCGCTGGAAGGGATTTCACACGATTGGGTGTATTGCTTCGACGAGATGGATCCGTCGAGGGACAGAAAGCGTGCGGTTGGGCAAGTCATTGCAGCGGTCGAACGAGACAGGAAGTTCACCAAAGCCCCCGTCCTTCCAATCATTCATGCTCCCGCCACTAGGTCGAAAGGGTACGATCTTACTATTCTCCCCGAGGTCGTGCGGGATGTCGCCGACCAGCTCCAGCCACCGATGATCGCGCTGGCGGAGCGCGAGTTGGGCCGAGGGCTGATCCAGCGCGCACAGACCATGAGGCGCGTCCGGAACGAGCTTGATCGCTTATCCTTTTATCAGCCGATCCATCTCTTGGGTACGGGAAATCCATGGAGTATAGCGATCCTAACGGCAGCTGGAGCAGACAGCTTCGATGGGTTAGAGTGGTGCCGGGTTGCCGTTGACCGACAGCAGCACAGATTAAATCACTACCAACATTTCGATTTTTTCGCATACCAGGCGCAGATGGCGGCTTCGGCCATCACTGTTTCTGCGCTCTCCGACGATAATATAGACTACGCAGGTAAAGTTGCCTTCCATAATTTGGACTACTATCGGGAGCTAACCCACGACTTGCAGGCTGCCGCTTCAACAAATCGCTTAGAAGCATTTGCCGTCGGCCTGTTGGGCCAATCCAATTCAAAACAACTTAGGGATCAAATGCCGGATTTGTTCAGATGAGAAACGATGCTGCCAGGCTGGAGCACGCCGTTGCCGCAATATGCCCGGAGATTGAAGAGCGGGCTAAGCGCTCTCAGAGTGCGCTTGACGAGCGAAATCTCTGGTGGGAACTCTCATGCTGCCTGCTCAGCAGTCAAGTACCGTATGGGCTTGCCGTAGCCACCGCCGATGCTTTGGATAAACGGCAGCTTCTCCTCAACACATCGGCACCCCGGGCCGAACTCGCCGATGAAATCCTCGGGGTTCTCCGTCAACCTGTACTGGTGAACGGCAGCCTTCGAAATTATCGCTTTCCTCGATCAAAGTCGATGCAATTGGCCTCTGCGCGCGAATCGGTCTCGCAGGAAAGCGGGGACCTGTGCTCACTCGTGCATGCCTTCGGAGATGCGGCAACCGCTCGCTCGTGGCTTGTGTCGAACGTAGCTGGAATCGGGCCAAAGCAGGCGAGTATGTTCCTGCGTAACGCAGGTATCAGCTACGATCTCGCAGTCCTGGATCGCCACGTATTGAACTACATGACGATTATTGGACTCTACACAGGGGCCGGCCGAGCCATCTCGAAGCTTTCACACTATCACATGCAAGAAGATAAACTGATTTCACATGCAAATAGGCTCGGATTTGCAGTCGGCCTTATGGATTGGGCGATCTGGATAGTGATGCGGGTTGCGGGTTCTCAAGATACGGAGCGCGCGTTAGCATGAGCATTGTCACTCTCGTTTCCGGTGGGCTTGATTCCACGCTGGTCGCCTACCTCGCAAAAGAGGAAGGGATTCAGCAATATCCGATTTTCATCGACTATGGGCAGCGATCCCGCGATCGAGAGCACGCGGCTTGCCGGTCAGCGATGGCCAAGTTGCAGCTACCAGATTTGGAGGTGGCCGACCTGTCGGGCTATGGCCGCCTCATTAAGTCCGGGTTGACGGACCCGAACCAGCGAGTGCTGGAGGATGCGTTTACTCCTGGTCGAAATCTCCTCTTTCTGCTTGTAGCAGCAGCCTACGCATTTCAGCGCGACGCCGATGCGATATCGATTGGACTCCTCCATGAGGAAACCAGCCTGTTTCCTGACCAGACATCGGCGTTCTTGCAGGAGGCGGAGGCAATGATCGCAAGGAGCATGGGGCGTGAAATAAAGGTCCTTGCACCGCTCTCGTCGTTCCACAAGCAGGAAGTCATCGAACTCGCGACGCTTAAAGGCATCGAGGGCACTTATTCCTGTCATCTCGGGGGTGAAACACCTTGTGGAGCGTGCATAGCATGTAATGAATTCAAGGCTGAGGGGGTCTGATATGGGCGGCGGGAGTAGCGGGAGCTGGAGCAGGTTAGGCGACATTCGGTCCCTGGAGGAGAAAGCCAAGGCGGCGCTTCAGGGCGGCAAACGAAATGTCTTTATCAGTTTTGCAACCGAAGATATGGACGAGGTCAATCTTCTGCGCGCGCATGCGAAGAACGAGAACAGTGATATCGAGTTCAACGATCATTCTGTTCGCGAGCCCTACGACAGCGAACGCGCAGAATATATCAAACAAAAGATCAGCGAGCGGATAGAGCGCTCATCTGTTTGTGTCGTCTACATCTCCGACAATACTGCGCAAAGCCGTTGGGTGACTTGGGAAGTGGAGACCAGCCTCGCTCTTGGGAAAAAGGTGGTGGCGGTTCACCCCAAGGGGGGCGCCCCACGGCAAAATCCGCCTTGGGTGGCGAAGCACGGCGTGAAAGTCGTCCAGTGGAATCAATTGGCCGCTGAACTGA
>CAMLHQ010000138.1 GCA_946479785.1 uncultured Nitrospira sp. | reverse complement strand
ATCGATCAACAAACGCGTGGCACAGAAATGTGAGTAGCTTTCAGATTGTTGAAAAACTTGACGCATACAAATCAATGCCAAGTTCTTACCACTTACCATCGGGCGCATTGATTCCCAACGCGGATACGCCAAAAAGCCCTTACTTTTATCTGTATAAACAGTCCATCTCACATCAAACGGCCTGTAGAGTACTCCGCTGACTCGATCTCGAAGATTTTTGAAGCGCTTCAAGTCATCTCGTGCCCAGCGAATAGCCCAATCCCTTCCGTCCTCAGCCAACCCGTACTTTTCTCGCATCTCTCGGTCAGACAACTTCATAAGATCTTCAGCGCGAGAAAGAACATCACCTTGAGTGAATCCAACTGTTAGTGCATCCCTCTTTGTCTGAATACCGTAGGATTGACCTGTAAAGATTTCCGGCAGCGTCCAGAAACTCATATATTCGCTGCCGGAATCGAGGTTTTTATCGACGAGGAAAAAATAGGGCTGAACTGGCCGGATTACGCGGCCAGAGGACAGTGGGCCTCGGAGTGTCGAATACTTGTGCTCACGCCCACCTCGAAGATCTCTGAACAGCACAACCCTTGATTCTCCCGGGCATGGGACTCGAGACATCGTTGTTATTGAGACTCCCTGAGTAATGTCAAAAACATTCTCGTCACGGGAGCCATCAAGCGTACGCTCATGCGCCGCAACATTCCCATGCAGATCGATAATTTCGATTCTTGAGTAGTTTTCTAGAATGGACTCCCGCATTCGGCGGTGTGTGATTCCATCCAAGAAGACATTGTTCGTAATCATTCCGAACACACCAACTTTCGATCCGGTAAGAAGGTGCTGAGCAAATCGAACAAACTTTATGAAATCGTCATCTATATTGATCTTCCTTTCATCAAGTCCACGTTTGTAGTCTTCCAGCAATCCGAGGATGAAGGGGATTTTGTTTAGTTGCCCGAAGTTTGAGTACGGTGGATTGCCGATGACGGCCGTGAAGCGTTTGTGTCTTTTAATTTCGTTTACGGCGGCGGCTTCGTGGGCGAGCGCCTCGAATCCGATCATGGGCAGTTGCCTCACCCACGGCTCCAACGCATTCGTCAGATAGATTCGCGCCCGTTCCGCTGTGCCGAAGCGATAGCCGGTCTCGGCCAGCTTGAGGCCGATCTTCATATGGGCAATGGCGTAAGGCGCCATCATCAGCTCATATGCATGCAACCGCGGAAGCAGGTGCTTTGGCACATACTCGTTCCACGCCGCGTGCTGCTGGGCTTCGTTCAACCGCTTGGACTTCCACTTGTCGATCAGCGTCCGGTAAATGACATCGATGACCTCGACCAGAAACGTCGCGGTGCCGGTCGCCGGGTCGAGGATTTGAACGAAAGGCTCATCCGGCGAAATGGTCTGCGTTTCGCCCGGTGAATCGGTCAGCGGCGGAAGGCGCATGTCCGGATGCTTCTGCAACATCTCGCCCCAGGTTGTGGTAGCGGCCAACCCATCTTCCAGCCCGAACTCGGTCTGCAACAGCTCATGGACACTGCGCACGATGTAGGACACCACCGGCTGCGGGGTGTAGAACACACCGCGCTGCACCTTGAGTTGTTTGTTGTAGGCTTTTAGGAAGTGCTCGTAGAAGTGGATGACCGGATCTTCACCGCGGGTCTTGTTGCCGAAATCGCGCAGGATCGCCGGCAGATCGGTGTCCTCGCCACGCAACAGTTCGACCACGTCCTGCACGCCAAGCTCGTCGAAGTCGATCCCGCCCTTGCGACCACCGACTTCGAGGAAGGTCTGCAGCATCTCCTTCAGGAAGGGATTGGTGACCGGCACCATCTCGGCCAAGTCGGACGCGAGCAGTGCGGTGCCGTGGCGGCCCTCCGACATCTCCGTGCGAGAAATCGCAGCAGTCAACAGGCCGTAGGTGATTGTCTGCGCGTAGGTATCGGCAAATCCCTCCGGCGTGAGATCGTGAATTAGCGCCTTCTTGAAGGCGTCATAAAGTTTGGTCAGAGGCCCTCTTGCACTTTCGGCCCTCATTACTGCTTGAGCGCGATCACGGATCGCACGCGCGAGCCTCGCCAGTTCGTGCGCCAGTTCGTCGGACTTGCGGATGACATGCCCAGGACGATGTCGGAACGGGCTGCGCCACAGCTTGCGCCATGCGTCCGTATCAGTCGGATCGTGCGGCCAGTGCAGCTTGTCGGCGAGCAAGCCCTGTAGATAGCCCAGTTTCAGTGGTGTGTCGTTGCCGTCCCATCCAATCACCCGCAAGGTCGGCAGATCATGGCCCTGCTGATGGAAATGCGCGAAGGCGATCTCCCGGTTTTTGGCCTCATCTCCGAAAGCCGACACGAACAACAGATCGTCCACCTGCCATGCCGCTCGTTCTGCCTTGTTAGCCGAAGCACGTTTCTTCAGCGCCAGTTGGCTGAGAATGCGGCGCAGGACGCCGACCGGCAGTTTCTGCTTCTTGAAGCGGACAAAGAAGATACCCCAAGGCTGTCCATCGACCACAGGACGCAACTGATGGATGCTCTCGATCGCGTCGGCGTATTCGTCCTTCAGCCCTAACTCGTCCGGCTCGTACTGGAAGGTCAGAGCATCGAAGTCATACTCGCCCAGCGGCCAACCAAGCTTGTCCTCAAGATAGCGACACAGCGCCTGGAAGTCGCCGATACGGCGCAGATCCTCCCCTACAGCAGCCATTGCTTTCCCCTCAATCCGTCTGTTCCATCCAGCACACCAATGCCGGCGCGATCCCGATCGGGGCCTGCAACGGGCGCAGATGCTGTTTTACCAATTCTTTCTCCACCTGCTCGCGCAGGCCTTTCAGTTTGCCCTTTGCCAGTTTGGTCGCCCGCTTCTCGTCTTGCTCGGAACGCACATGCGGGGCTATGGCGCCCACGTCGTTTGTCGACGCCTCCGGCTCTAGTTCGACCTCGGTCCAGACGGTGTAACCGGCGGACAGCGACCAGCGCGGCTGACCGGGCTCAGTCTCGACCAGCGACGGGTCGGGCCGCGGGATGCGATGGCAGAAGAAGACCCGCGCCTTCCCATCAACCGATTTGCGTCCGCTGAAGGCTTTGGAAGGAAGTTCGTCAGCCGCCGCGATCAGTTCCGGATGTTGGTCGCGCAGCGCGTCGTATTCCAGACGCAGCTTTTCTACCTCCGACATCACTCCGTCGAAGCGCTCGTTCATCTCCTTGATCGGATCGAAATCGTCGTCCGGGCTGAGCAGTTTCTTGCCTTCGATGCCGAAGCTGCGCGAGATCACTACCGTCTTCTGGGTCACGCGGCTGAACAGGCTGAGCAGCTCGTTCAACTCTTCCGGCGGGAGGAAGTTCCAGAACTGCGTGGTGCCACGCACGGCTCTCTGATCGGGATCGTCGCGCAGGATCTGTCTCTCGACTTTCGGATCCAGGCGCCGGTCGGTGCGACCGATACGCTGCATCAGGCGCACCGGGTTCCAGTGCAGGTCGTAGTTGATCAGGCGGGTGGCGTCCTGCAGGTTCAGGCCTTCGGACAGGACGTCTGTAGCGATCAGCACCCGGATCTCTTCCAGGCCATCGTCCTTCAGTTCTGCCCTGCTGGTGTCGTTGTAATACGGCGAGAAGCGCCGGATCACCTGACTGCGACGCTTCTGCGAGCTCTTGCCGTCGATGCGTTCGATGCCTTCGATGCCAGCCGCTTTCAACTCCTTCTCCAAGTAACGGGCGGTGTCGGCGAACTCGGTAAACAGGATCAGCTTCTGATTCTTCAGGACCTTGTCGGTCTTCAGCAGCTTGATCAGCGCCTGCAGCTTGTCGTCCTTCTTCGGCGTCACGTCCTTGACCATGCCCAGGAACACTGCCAACTGCTCCATGTCGTCGATGCAGTCGTCGATCAGGTCTCCAACCTCGTATTCCTCAGGATCCAGTCTCTCGACGTCGGCCAACATCTGGTCGGTCAGGAACGGTTCGACCTCCTCATCATCTGCCTCATCGGCAAACAGATCGTTCTGATGCGCTTCGACGTATTCCAAGAGCTGCGCATGCTTGCTCTTGAATCGGTCCAGGCGCCTTCGATCATGGGATCCTTCTGAATGCACTTCCGCCCAAGCCAGAAGCTTCTTCAAGAGTCTCAGGCATGACATCTCAAAAGCGGCGGCCGAACTCTCGAAGCGCTTCAGGAATTGGGTACGGATGAGCGTGACAACCTGCTTCTGGCGTCCCTCTTCCAGATTGGCCGCATCCGTGCTTTCACGCTCACCCTTGTAATAAGCGAGGGGGTTGTACACGCCGAGCACAAATAGTGGATTCTGCTTGCTGAAGGCCTTCTCCAGCTCCTCCAGCAGCTTTCCATAAGTTTTCTTGAGACCGTAGTCCGCGACAGCCGGTGGTAGGCGCTCCGGAAACAAGGCCTTGTCGCCCGAGGCCTGGATCTGACTCTCGCGCACATAAGCGCGGCTTCGCTGGACGACCAGTGCATGGAAGATGCGGTCCATGGCCAACGCCAGTTCGGCCTTTTCCTCGTCTTCGCCGGTTTCGATATCGAAGAGGTCGCCCTCCTTTCCTCTTCCGAGCAGCTTCTTCTCGAGATCGATGAAGTGCCTGCGCAGGCTGGAAATGCCGAGCGTCGGCTGGAAGTACTTCATGTCGTCGCCACTGAAGAGCTCGATCATGTGGCGGAAATCGTGGATGGAGTTGTTGACCGGCGTCGCCGTCAGCATGAATACCTGCTTCCTGCCAGAACCACTCGCGATGTACTTCTGGAGGCGACGATAGCGCGATTCCTGCATTCGGCCGCCACCGCGGCCGCCGGGGTTACGGAAATTGTGTGCCTCGTCGATGATGACGATGTCGGCATCCCGAAGCGTTAGCTCGATCTCCTTCTGGATCCTGCCCCCGCGCTGCAGGTCGGTGTGATTGAACGACTTGAAATTGACGAATCCGCTGTTGAGATCGTCGAGATACTTGGCGACCTTGACCTCCCAAACGTCTTCGCGCGCCGCCTTGGGCGCGAACAGGACCACGCGCTTGCCCTCATGGACCACGAAGCGTTCGATCAGCATCAGACCCGCGAAGGTTTTTCCCA
>CAMLHQ010000137.1 GCA_946479785.1 uncultured Nitrospira sp. | reverse complement strand
AGCATCGTGCGCTTGACTTCGGCCAATTCGCCCTCGACCGTGGCTCGGATAGCCGTCAAGAGGTCGGATGACGCAGCTTCGAATCGCAGGACCAAGGCTGGTTGAGTATTCGAGGCCCGGATCAACCCCCAGCCGTCATCGAAGATAGTGCGCACGCCGTCGATCGTGACCACCTCGCGCACGACGAATTTGTTCGGACCGATCGGCTGGCGGGATTTGGCATAGCCGGCCAAACGGTCTTGGACCCGTTTCACCAATTCGAACTTGATCGTATCCGGTGTGTCCACGCGAATCTCCGGCGTCACGGATGTCACAGGCAGGTCGGCGACCAACGAGGAGAGCGGCTTCCCGGTCTTGGCAAGAATCTCGACGAGGCGGCACGAGGCATAGATCGCATCGTCATATCCGAAATACCGATCGGCGAAAAACATGTGCCCGGACATTTCGCCGGCCAGGACCGCGTTCTCGCCCTTCATCTTGGCCTTGATCAGCGAGTGACCGGTCTTCCACATGATCGGCCGGCCGCCATGTTTGGCGATGTCATCATAGAGGCTCTGGGAGGCCTTCACTTCGGAAATAATCGTGCTGCCCGGCTTCGCGGTCAAAATATCCCGCGCATACACCACCATCAGACGATCGCCCCACAACACCTGGCCCTGTTCATCGATCGTGCCGATACGATCGGCATCCCCGTCATAGCCGATTCCGACATCGGCCTTGTGTTGCTTGACCGCCTTGACCAAATCGTCAAGATTTTCCAGGACCGTCGGATCGGGATGGTGATTCGGAAAGCGGCCGTCCACATCACAATAGAGTCCGGTCACACGGCAACCAAGGATCTCCAATGCTTGCTGCGCCACCAATCCCGCAGCGCCGTTGCCGCAGTCGATGATCACATGCAGGCGCTTGGCATTCACGCCGCTGAAGCTCTTCTTGATATAGGCCAGATAGTCGGGAATGATCGGGTGTTCCGACAACCTGCCCTGCCCCGACGTGAATTTCTTCGCTTCCATCACACGGCGAAGGTCTTGAATCGCCTCTCCATGGATGGCTTCCTTCCCGACACAAATTTTGAATCCGTTGTACTCCGCTGCATTGTGGCTCCCCGTGATCATGATGCCGCCATCGACCGGCAGATTGAAGAGAGAAAAATACACCAACGGGGACGGACAGATGCCGATGTCGATGACATTCAGCCCGCCTGCGAGCAGACCTTTGACAAGTGCTTTGAACAGTCCTGGAGAACTCAGCCGGCCGTCCCGGCCCACAGAGACGGTCTTCACACCACCATCTTTGACATAGGTGCAGTAGGCACGCCCCACCTGTTCAGCTATCGTTTCCGTCAATTCCTGCCCGACGATGCCGCGCAGGTCGTATTCTCGGAAGAGTCCCATTCTTTTCTCTTGCTATCGTCCGGCCGTCCGCCCGTAATCGTCTTTGAAACGGACGATATCATCCTCGCCCAAATAGGGGCCGTTCTGCACTTCAATGATGTGCAAGGTATCGTGTCCTGGATTTTCCAAGCGGTGCTTCGTTTCGACGGGAATGGCCGTGCTCTGACCGACTTGTAAATCGAAGACTTCGTCTCCTCTGGTCACTCGAGCCGTGCCAGCAATGACCACCCAATGTTCGCTCCGTTTGTGGTGCAGCTGCAACGAAAGCCGCCCGCCGGCACTGACCGTCACCCGCTTCACTTTGTAGCCGGGCCCCTCTTCGAGAATCGTATAGGAACCCCAGGGCCGATGGACGGTCAAGTGTTCCAAATGCTCCGGGGCACGTTGCTGTTTGAGAATCTCGACGATCTTTTTGACGTCTTGCGCGCGGGACTTCGGACAGACGAGCGTCGCATCCGGTGTATCCACCACCACCATGTCCGTCAAACCGATCGTCGCCACCACCCGTCGATCGCCATAGACCACCGATCGCTGACTGTCGATGTCCACGACGCGACCTACCACGAGGTTGCCGGCCTTATCCTTGGCCGCGACTTCATCGAGGCTGCCCCAGCTCCCGACGTCGGACCAACTGAATGTGACCGGCACCATGGCGGCCTTGCTGGATTTCTCCATGACGCCCTGGTCGATCGAAACCGACGGCAACAGGCGATATTCTTCGTCGATGGCGGTCTTCGAGGCTCCCTGCTCGATCAGCCGGCTGATCCGTTCAATCCCGCGAGCGAGCGTCGGTTGATGCCGGCGAATCTCGTCGAGAATCGTGGCGGCGCGCCAGATGAACATGCCGCTATTCCAATAATAATCCCCTGCCTTGAGATACTGTGCCGCTTTCGCCGCATTCGGTTTTTCGACGAAGCGGCCGACCGGATATCCCTTCAACTTCCCCCGCTTCGCCAGGACCGTTTTCCGATCAGGCTTGATGTACCCATAGCCCGTTTCGGGCCGAATAGGCTTGATGCCAAACGTGACCAACAGACCTTGCAGAGCCAGACTCGCCGCCAGCGCAACCGCCGCATCGAAATCCCGCTGCCCTTTCACGATATGGTCAGCCGGCACCACCAACATGACCGCATTCGGGTCTCGGCGCACCAGTTCCAGTGCGACCAGGGCAATCGCCGGGGCAGTGTTCCGTCCTTCCGGCTCCAACACAAAATTATCTTTCAGCGCATCCTTCCACTCGCTCAGTTGCACCCTGATGGATTCCGCCTGGGCCGGATTGGTCGAGATCAACACGCGCTGGGGCTGCGCGCCGTTCACGACGCGCCGCATTGTCTGCTGAATCAGCGTTTCATCGCCGATAATCTTCAGCAACTGCTTCGGAAACAGCTGCCGGCTCAACGGCCAAAATCTCGTGCCGCTCCCACCGGCCATGATGACAGGATAGACGGTTGCTTTGTCGTTCATATGCTTCTGCCTCGGATTGGCTACGTCGACTTGTGCTGTGCCTGGAGAATCATCTCGATGATTTCCCGAACCGCACCCTCGCCGCCCTTCTTGGCGCAGACATAATCCACTGCGGCAGCGACTTGTGGCAGGCCATCGGCGGGCGTCGCCGAAAATCCGACGGCCTTCAACGTCGCCAGATCGTTGATGTCATCTCCGATGTAGGCCACTTGTTCCATCGAGAGCGCATGGCGCTCGGCCATTTCACGCACGAGCGCGAGCTTGTCCATCACGCCCTGGTGCACTTCTGGAATCATCAGTTTTTCTCCGCGCCGCGCCACCAGCTTCGTTCGTTCCTGTGTGACGATCGCGGTGATCAATCCCGCTTTCTGCAACAGCTTGATCCCCATGCCATCGCGGGTATTAAATTTTTTCAGCTCTTCCCCGGATTCAGAATAATACATCCCGGCATCGGTCAACACCCCGTCTACGTCCGTGGCGAACAGACGGATGCGTTTCAACCTGAGCGACAAGGACGTTTTTGCCTTTGGTCGTTTTCGAAGAGTCATGCGATTGGTATTTACAGGCCTCGGGAGTACTGTTCAGTATCGCAATAGTGCCATCTTACTGGTACGGGAGAATAGTTCAATCCAAATACAAGATCGCCAGGAATCTGGCCGGCGGCGCTAACCAGTGGTCGAGGCAAGATGTGGCACGCGTTTCATGAACCTCGCCAGGGCATCTTGCCAATGGGGAAGCGAAGACCATCGCATGGCGAACCGTTCCTGGGACAAGACCGAATAGGCGGGTCTTCTCGCCAACCGGCCGGCTTGAGCCGTCGTGATCGGCCGTACGACCGTAGACAATCCCATCTGCCGGACGATGGCTTCGGCGAACTCATGCCAGGTACAATCGCCGCTGTTGGTCACATGACAGATACCTTGCATGTCGCTACCCAAGAGCTGCTGTATCGCCCGCGCCAAATCATCAGCATAGGTCGGGCAGCCCCGCTGGTCTGCAACGACTTCGAGCTCCGGCTTTTCATTCGCGAGCCGAATAATGGTCTTCACGAAATTCTTTCCCGCAGCACCGTAGAGCCAGGCGGTCCGTACGACCAATGTGTTCCCGCATAGTGTCAAGGCGGCTTGCTCACCTTCATATTTCGACAGGCCATAGTGATTAATCGGATGAGGCCTATCATTGTCTGTATAGGGACTCCTCTTCTCGCCGTCGAACACATAATCGGTAGAGACGTAGAGCAGCCTGGCCCCAAGCGCTTGCGCCGCGCGAGCCACAAAGGTCGTGCCTTGAACGTTGACGGCTCTCGCGCGATCGGGCTCGCGTTCCGCTCCATCGACGTTCGTATAGGCGCCCACATGCAGGATGACCTCAGGGCGGGCCGACAGAATCTGCTCTTCGCAGGCAGGATTGGTTAAATCGAAGGCCGGCAAGTTTTTCAGAATCAGCTCTTCTCCTCCCAACGCCTGTTGAAGCGCACTGCCCAATTGTCCGTTAGCGCCTGTGATCAAAATCCGCATGTTGTTCCCTGCTCAAGACGCCGGCGATACTGCTCTTCGTAGTAGTGCCTGAACTCTCCCGACTTAATCGGGCGCCACCAGGATTCATTCCCTCTGTACCACTCAACCGTACCTTTGAGTCCCACATCAAATGGCACCGTCGGCTGCCAACCGAGCTGACACACCTTGCGGCAATCGACGGCATAACGCCGATCGTGCCCGGGCCTGTCCTGCACCAAGCGGATCAAGCCCTTCGGTTTTCCCAGATACGCCAACAGTTGTTCAGCGACGGTGATGTTTTCCCGTTCATTGCCGCCACCAACATTGTAGACCTGTCCCGGTTCGCCTCGTAGGAAGACGTGCTCGATCGCGGCACAATGGTCTTCCACGGCCAGCCAATCACGCCGCTGACGCCCGTCGCCGTAAAGCGGAAGAGGCTGATCATCTATGGCATTCGTCACAAACAGCGGTATGAATTTCTCCGGATATTGGTTGGGTCCATAGGTATTACTGCCTCTGGTCACCATCACTGGGAAGCGATAGGTCGTCCAATAGCTGAGGGCCAGCAGATCTCCTCCCGCTTTGCTGGCCGAATAGGGGCTGCGCGGAGCCAGCCGGTCCTCTTCAGACGACATGCCCGTTTCGACAGAGCCATACACCTCATCGGTGCTCACTTGCAGAAAACGCTTCACTCCGGAGCGGCGCGCCTCTTCGAGCAAGGAGCCCGTGCC
>CAMLHQ010000136.1 GCA_946479785.1 uncultured Nitrospira sp. | reverse complement strand
CTCGGCGTACGTCGAGGCCTCCAGCGATGTGAGATCGCAGCGGGAGCTTCTTTTCAGCATTCCGCTATGCATGGGCGACCTTCTGGCGGCCTAGATAGATCTCCCTCACACGGTCGTCGGCCTGCACTTTCTCCACGGTTCCTTCACAGATGACGGTCCCTTCATGGAGAACCGTCACAATTCGCGCGATCTGCCGCACGAATTCCATGTCATGTTCAATCACAACGATGGCATGTTTTTCGGCCAACGATTGCAACAGCCGGCCGGTCTGCTCGGTTTCTTTGTCCGTCATGCCGGCGACCGGCTCGTCCACCAATAATAAGGATGGATCCTGCAAAATAACCATGCCGATTTCGAGCCACTGCTTTTGCCCATGCGAGAGCGAGCCGGCTCTGGTCTGCGCATAATCCTTCAAGCCGATCGTCTCTAACGTTTCTCCGATCTTGGCCCGTTCATCCGGCATCGACGTACCAAGCAACGTGGGAAACACGCCTTTACTGGCGCGTTTGAGCGAAAGATCGAGGTTTTCCCAGACGGTGAGATTGGCATAGACCGACGGAGCCTGAAATTTTCTGCCGATGCCGAGTTCGACAATCTCGTCTTCGCGCTTCCCAATCAGTTCCAGGTCCTTGCCGAAGATCACGCGCCCGGCAGCCGGCTTCGTCTTCCCGCAAATCACGTCCAGCAATGTGGTTTTTCCCGCCCCGTTTGGCCCAATCACGACGCGGAGCTCATTGTAGTTCACGATGAAGTTCAGGTTATTCAGCGCCTTGAAGCCGTCGTAGTCAACGACGATGCCTTCGAGATAAATGATGGAGCCCCGCTCGGTCATCTCAGCAGTTCCCTTTCAGAGATCCGGGCAGCCTTGCTTGACGCGAGCTGCTCTTTAGCCTTACGCATGATTCCGACGAGCCCGTCCGGAACTAAAAGGACGACGACGACGAAGAGCCCTCCGAGAATGAACGGCCACAGCTCCGGAAAATAATTGGTCAGCACACTGCGTCCCAAATTCACGCTCACTGCTCCCAAGACCGCTCCGGCCAGGGTGCCTCGTCCACCTACCGCCACCCAGATGACCATTTCCAAGGAGGGCAGCACACCGATCTGTGCCGGCGTAATAATCCCGACTTGCGGCACGTACAACATACCGGCAAGCCCCGCCAGCGCGGCAGCGACGACGAAGACGAACAGTTTATAGTTGGCCGGGGTGTAGCCGGAGAACACAACGCGCGGTTCGCTGTCGCGGACCGCAATCAACACCCGCCCCGCGCGCGAATGAGTGATCCACCGGCAGAAGAGATATGCCCCGCCGAGACAGAGCACGGTCAGGACATACAGCGCCCGCTGCGTGCCCGGCTCGGAGAGTCGAAAACCCAGCAGCTGTTTGAAATCCGTCAGGCCATTGGTACCGCCAAGGTTGGTCTCATTTCGGTTGAACACCAGCCAGGCCACGAGCGCCAGCGCCTGCGTGATGATCGCGAAGTAGACGCCTTTGATCCGGCTCCGAAAGGCGAGAAACCCGAAAACGAGTGCAAATGTGGTCGGCACGAGGATCGCTCCGAGAATCGCGACGGGAAAGCTGTAAAACGGCTTCCAAAACAGGGGTAATTGTTTCACCTGGTTCCAGACCATGAAGTCCGGCAGATCGCTGCCGTACACGCTCTCTTTTCCGATCGTCAGCATCAGGTGCATGCCCATGCAGTAGGCCCCCAGCCCGAAGAAGACGCCCTGTCCCAGGCTCAACACGCCGGTGTAGCCCCAGATCAGATCCAACCCGAGCGCCAGGATGGCAAACGCCAGAAATTTCCCGAATCGATTGAGGGAGAAATCGGAGAGATGCAAGAATGAATCTTCAGCCGGCAAGACATTCAACAGCGGCATGAGAATGAGCAACACAAAGCCGGTGAGCCAGAAGGCCAGTCCAAGCGTGTGTTGCGCTCGGGGTTGTGTGTGGTCGTTCTCAGTCATGCGCATTCATCCCGCCCTAGGAGTCCGCGTGGCGGCCCTTGATGGCAAAGAGTCCGGAGGGGCGCCACTGCAAAAAGAGAATCACCAGCACGAGGATACACACCTTGCCGTAGACAGCTCCCAAACTGGGCTCGAGCAGCTTATTCAATCCTCCGATGCCGAGCGAGGCGACGATCGTCCCTGCCAGTTTACCGACACCTCCGGTCACCACCACCATGAACGAATCGACGATGTAGTTCTGACCGAGACCCGGCTCGACGTTGCCGATGAGCGTCAAGGCCCAACCGGCAATGCCGGCAAGGCCGGACCCGAAGGCGAACGTATAGGCGTCGACTTTTCTCGTAGGAATGCCGAGGCAGGCGCTCATGTTGCGATTCTGCATCACGGCCCGCACGCGCAGACCGAGGCTGGATCGAAATAAGATAGCATAGATGGCGAGCACACAGACCACAGAGAGCGCGATGATGAACAGCCGGTTGTTCGGCAGAAACACTCCCACCATGACCTGCACTCCACCATTGAGCCAGGCCGGCGCGACGACCGCCGTCAAATCCCCGAAGTAGACGCGGGCTGCCTGCATGAACACTAAGCTGATGCCCCACGTTGCCAACATCGTTTCCAATGGCCTGCCGTAGAGAAACCGAATCACCGTCACTTCGAGCATCAGCCCGCAGCCGGCCGCCGCAAGAAATGCCATGGGCATCGCCACCGCAAAATAATAATCAAATACCGTCGGAGGCAGGAAGGCCCTGAAAACCTCCTGCGTCATGAAGGTTGCGTAGGCGCCGACCATCATCAGTTCGCCGTGGGCCATGTTGATCACACCCATCAGTCCAAACACGATGGCAAGCCCGACGGACATGATGAGCAAAATCGAGCTGAGACTGATGCCCCGAAAGATCGTTTCGATGGCATTCGACCAGGCCGCCCATGTTTCGATCCGCTCGATGGAAGCTCCGGCCGCTTTCGCCAGGGTTTGCTGCGCATCGGTGGCTTCCGCCGCGGCGCCGGCGGTGACGAATTCCTGCAAGGCCGGCACGGCATTTTGACTCGCCAAGTCGCCGAGTTTTTCGACGGCGACGAGCTTGGCCGCCTGATCATCTGCCGCCAACTTTAGGAGTGCGGCGGATTCTTCCATCGTGTAGCGCACCCACTTGTTCGGCTCTTTTGCCGCCGCCTGATCGAGCCAGGAAATGGCCACCGTCCTTCCCGAGGTACCGAGATCCGTCGCGGCAGAGCGACGAACGTCGGCTTCCGGACTGTCGAGCTTGGCTCGGTTTTTGAGCAGGTCCATGACCGGCTTGATCGCTTGCCGGATACTGCGGTCGGCATTGGCGCGAATGTCGTCCAGGCGAGGGATCAGGCTGCTGTCGCCCCGTTCGGCGACAGTACGAAGCGCCGCTTCACGAACGGCTTCATCCTCGCTGGTGATTTGCGTGAGAGCCTGTTCAAGCAGCGAGAGTGCTGAAGGCGCTGTCGAATCTGCCGCGCGCGCCTGAACAGAGACCAGGCACAGGAGACTTCCAAATAGCAGCCAGCACAGGCAGGATGGCTTCACAATCGCGATGGCTCCTGAACAAGACAAACGGGTGACGTAGACTGTTCGTCACGTCACCCGCTCTGATCAACCTTTATGTCACCGCCGATCAGGAACCACAAGAGGCTCCTGTTCAGCCCACGCTACTTCTTTTGATAAGTGCCCTGATGGCTGATCCAGTCGCAGCCCTTGTCAGGGTTGGTGTACTCGCTCCAGGGCTCCGGCTTCACCAAGCCCTTTGAGCGCGACACGACTTTGAACTGACCATCCTTCAAGATCTCGCCAATCAATACCGGGCGATAGGTGTGATGATTCGCGGGATCCATCATGATTTCTCCGCCCGGCGCGAGGAACTTTTGGCCATAGACGGCCTTGCGCACAGCGTCGACATCGGTCTTCCCCGCCTTCTCGACCGCCTGTTTCCAGACGTGCACGCCGAAGTACGCTGCCTCGATCGGATCGTCCGTCACACGCTTCTCGCCGTCCGGTAAGTTGTTTTTCTTGCAGTAGGCTTTGAAATCGGCCACGAACTTTTTGTTCTGCGGCGTATCCACGCTCTGGTAGTAGTTCCAGGCTGCCAGATGCCCGACGAGTGCCGACGTGTCCATACCGCGCAATTCGTCTTCCGCGACGCTGAAGGCCATGATCGGGGCATCTTCCGCGCGCAGGCCCTGGTTGGCGAATTCCTTGTAAAAGGGCACGTTGCTGTCGCCGTTGATGGTGCTGATGACCGTCGCTCCGCCGCCCGCCGCAAATTTCTTAATCTTGCCGACGATGGTCTGATAGTCCTGATGATGGAAGGGCGTGTACTCTTCCATAATGTTGGCTTCCGGCACTTTCTTGGCCAGCAGCATCGCGCGCAAGATTTTGTTCGTCGTGCGGGGATACACATAGTCTGTTCCGAGCAGGTAGAACTTTTTGTAGCCTCCGCCTTCTTTGCTCATCAGATATTCAACCGCCGGCACGGCCTGTTGATTCGGAGCGGCACCCGTATAGAACACGTTATGCGAGCACTCCTCCCCTTCGTACTGCACCGGATAAAACAGCAAGCCGTTATTCTTCTCGAATACCGGCAGCACGGACTTCCGGCTGACCGACGTCCAGCAGCCGAAGACGACCGCGACCTTGTCCTGCAGCAAGAGCTGCTTGGCTTTCTCCGCGAAGAGATCCCAGTTGGAGGCCGGGTCGACCACGACCGGCTTCACCTGCCGGCCCATGACGCCACCTTTGGCATTGATTTCGTCCACCGCCATCAACACAACATCGCGAAGCGACACTTCGCTGATCGCCATCGTCCCACTCAACGAATGGAGCACGCCGATTTTGATCGGCTCCTTATCCGCTGCATATGACAGAGCCCAATTGCCTAAATTACCGAGCAGCGCGGCGATGCCGACTCCGGCTGTCACTCTGGCGCCCTGCACCAGGAAATCGCGCCGTGAAGAACCGGTTTCCGGTTCATCCGCTGTGGTTGCTTTTTCTATGCCGATGGGTTCTGAATTATTCTCTGACATTGTCTGACTCCCTTCGCCGCGCGATCGCGACTAAAAGTTATACCAGGTTGAGAGCATAAAGTTGTCGCCGCTGAACTGCTCACCGGTCGACCACTCCGTCATCAGGTGATTCCACTCAAATGACATGTACAGATCGCCCCAGATGTGGCG
>CAMLHQ010000135.1 GCA_946479785.1 uncultured Nitrospira sp. | reverse complement strand
GCCGCCTATTCTCATGTGCTTGTCCGTAGGAAACACACGATGGCCCGCGAACTGGAACTGAACGTCCGCCCGATTTTTTCGACGCCGCTCCTGGTGTTTTCGATCCCCGAAGCGGCGCGCATCAATGCCGAACTGAAGCAGGCGGTCCTGGCGCGTGAAGCGGCGGAGCCGGCGTATCACGACCGTGAGGTCATCGGCTGGTCCTCTCCCCACGACATGTCCATGATGGAGTGGGTCGGCGCTCCCCTGCAGACGCTGTTCGAATACGTGATTCAGGTCGCCACGCAGGCGACGGAGTTCTCTGAACGGACCGGGAAAGCGTCACAGCATCCAAACTGGCAGGTGGTCGAGATTTGGTCGAACGTCCAACGGACCGGCGGGAGCAACGGCTCGCACGCCCATCCCGGCTCGTTCTGGTCCGGAGTCTATTATGTGGACGCAGGCGACATCTCCGAGACGGAAAACAACGGCGGAGAACTCCAGCTCTTCGATCCCCGCGGCTGCCTCCCGCGCATGCTCGCACCGTACTTGCGCTATTCCATCCCCGAGCTGCACGATGCCGGCAATACCATTTCATTCACACCGACCACCGGCCAGTGCGTCATGTTCCCGGGCTGGCAGTACCACGCCGTCGCGCCGTACATAGGCAAAGCCCCGCGCATCAGCGTCGCCTTCAACCTCGACCCGATTCTTCCGAAGTAAAAGCAATCCTCCCTCCACAACCTATTTAGCTCGCTCCCACGGTCAGTTTCAGCAGCTTGAATAAATGCCATGATGTGTGGTCTGATTTTCATGCGCAGCTTTGGAGGCTGCTATGATAAAGGTTCGGACAATCCTGCTCGTCGCGCTATGCAGTGCAATGGTCGGCAGCCGCGAAGAGGTGAAGGCACAGGCGACACAACAGCTGAATCCTAAAGCCGCCCAGCAGTATGCGGACGACTCAGAGAAAGCGGATCGCGGAGATCCCGAAGCTGCGTATCGCATGGGTGAAGCGATTGAATCGGGACGTCTGGGCGGTCTGAAGGATCTCAATAAGGCCCTCACGTTTTACAGGCTCGCTGCGCGGAAGGGTCACAAGCAGGCCGCCGCAAGGGTGGCCCAAATTGAGGCCGAATTGGGCCAGAGTCAAAAGAAATAGTGGGATACCGGAGATGGTGTCTCACTGCTCCGAGCTTCGGCTCGACCACACTATGTTTCTCATCTGCTCGACGCCGAAACTCCTTCCATTCTACGCTTCGCGTGAACGGAACAGCGAACATCGGCATCGCCAGCCGTGGGCTGGTCGCATCTAATCAACAAGTGTGGTGCCCGAGCCTGCAGCAAGTCGCCGAGGAGACACCGCCTCCGGTATCGTTTGCGAGGATGAGAAGGAATGCCGCCATCGCCTGAGGCGATCACGACGACAGGTCGTTGCAACCTTCGCAAGTCGCAGCCAGTCCCACCATTCTTCCGGCCAAATAGTCGAAGCGCGCAGTTGGAAGCTACTTAGCCCACCCTGAAAAAGGACGTACAAGCAAGCTTGGAAGGATCATCTATACGGCGATGTTTGCACTTATGCAGGAACGGGAAGAGATTCAAAGGACTGCACCAGCGGATTGTGAACGTAATCTTCCACGTAATTCTTCAACAGGCAGTTTCTCCACAATAATTTGTTCGCAAACTTCGTATCGATCTTGTGGAGCACCGTGACTTTCACGCCCGTCTTCTTCATGAACTGCTCCAGCGTCACGCCCCCGATATCCGTGTAGAGACCACGGCCCGATTGCATCATACATTTCGGGACGTGAATGCGTTTCTGAGTGGTCACGCGCCTCGCAATGTCGTCGAACGTCAGCAGCACCGAGCAGTCGGAATCGCCGCCCAACGTCGCATTCGGCACCATCAGGTACTTGACTCGATTCTTCCGGTACATGTTCAGCACTTTATAGACGCTCTTGGCCATCACCACCGTGTCGCGCTTCTCCAACTCTAATGAGTCGAAGGCGCTCACGATCCGTTTCCGGTTCATGAAGGCGGTGATCGGCGCCTCCGTCTGGATCGTTTGGATATTGGGCAGGCCCTTCTCATACAATCGGACTGCTTCTTCCGCCAGAAACTTCCTGCCCTGGCGCATCAGATCAGCCGTCGGATCTTTGATTCCCCGCACCGGCGTGAGGCAGCCCATCCACAGCACGCACTTCTGATTGATCTTGGAAATCATCTCGGCGTCCTTCGACATCGTGTGCGAATCGAAGGCGTAGAAATTGGCCGAGGACACGGCCGGTCCATCCAGCACCTTCATCAGATGCTTGATCGACGGCGCATGCGGCATGAGCCGCTGCCGATAGTCGCTCAACGTGATGACCGACAGTTCGAAGTTGATCCGGCCCGGAAAGCGCGCCGCCAGCTCGTGGATCTTGGGCACCTGCACATAGCCCACCGTGAAGAAGGTGATGTTCTTGTCCGTCGAAGTCAGGAAATCCTCCACCCATTCCATCGCCTTGGGGTGGAGAAACAGATCGGTCCATTCCATGTACTCGTTGCCGCCGAGACACCAGAACTGCATGGGATCGGTCGGCTTACTGTTGATGTAGTCCATGATGAACTTCCAATCCTCATCCGTCGTTTTGGGAGGATCGAGCGTTTCCCGGTACGAATGGTCGATCTCGTAGCAGAACTCGCACTTAACGGGACAGGTCTTGCCGAGGCTGATCGGGATTTTTCCCCCGTCCATTTCGCGGCGCATCACGTCGCGATAGTCTTTGTTCTTGAAGATGGGAACGGGCTGGAGAATCGGTAATGCGGTCGGCATGAATTGACAGCCTACAAACGGTTTGTCACACTCCTGCTATGTCCGGTGTGACCGAAAAAGACGTGATGCACGCATTGGAACTCTTAGGCCTCACGCTCCCCACAACCAAGAAAGAGTTGGAGCGAGCCAAGCGTGTCCAGCTCTATAATTGGAACCCGGCTCGCTACGCGAACTTGACGAATCACCCCAAACAGTACATGAAGAACTACAAGAAGGCCGAGGAGATGACCAAAAAGATTGAAGCGGCGTACGCTCTCCTCAGCGTCGTCCTCGTCCCGGATGACGAATCGTCCTAGCCGCCCACTCCATGGCTGACCACGCGCGACATCCCCTCTTTCCCGTCTTCGCCCTCACTCATTGCTACCGGCCACGTCACCAATCCTGATACGCTGTCGGAGACCCCGACCGTCTGCCGTTGCGCATAAATCTGCGGCAGCTTGTTCGTCCCGAACTTCGAGATATAGAGGAACACGTGCTCGCGCGCGTTCACGCGGACGGCCCAGGGTTGAAAATCGTTCTGATAAAACTCTTCGCAGAGCTGCATCGCATCGAGACAGGAAATCCCCACCGGCTCGTTCAGCGTGTAGTAGTAATCCAGCGGCAGGTCGTACTCCTCCTGCTTATGAATCGTGATGCCGAACTTCTCGGGATTACGGACCATCGGCGTATGCCGATAGGCCACGAAGTAGAACAGTTCCACTGAGTGAATCACCGGCTGGTTGTCGATGACGAACTGGCGCGTCTCCAGCGCCTCGTCCCGCGTTTCGCCCGGGAAGCCGTAGAAGGCCATCACGTGGTTCCAGATCCCCGCCTTCGCCGCCTGATGGAGATTGTTCTGAATCACGCTCTTCTTGGCGTGCTTGTCCATGAGATTGAGCACCCGCTCATTCGCCGACTCCATCCCATAGTAGAGCGTGCAACACCCGGCCTTCGCCGCCAGATCCCAGATGGCTTGATCCTGTAATGTCTCTTCGAAGCGGATCAACGTCGTCCACTTGATGCCGACGTCCTGGTCAACCAAGAGTTGAGAGACCTTTTTGAATAAGGCCGGCGGATAGGACTCGTCGGAAAAGAGGAAATGCCGGCACTGATACTTGTCGCGGAGGGCCTTCACCTGATCGACGACCATCTGCGCCGTCATGCCGCGGTATTGATCGAAGTAGCCCTGGCCGTGGTCGCAGAACGTGCAGCGGCCCCAGTAACAGCCGCGGGTCGCCAGATAGGGAATGATGCGCTCGGGCACGAAGTAATGGTCGAGCGGGAAGCCGTCAAAGTCCGGGATCGGGAGCGCCGTCATCTTCTCCGTGTAAATGTCTTTGTTCTGCTGCACGCCATCAGCGGTGCGATACATGAGATTCGGCACCGAGGCGATGTCGCGCTGGCCGTTCACGGCTTCGATCAGCCACAAGAGCGCATGTTCCCCTTCGTAGAGGATCGCCGAATCAAAGACTTCGGTGAAAAACCGCTCGTGATGCGGGAGCTCTTCCTGCAACCGGGTGATCACGTTCCCGCCGACGACCACGTGCACGTTCGGGAACGTTTCCTTGATCATCTTGCAGAACGTGAGGCCCGCGATGAGCTGCATCTGCGTGCCGATCGAAATGCCGACCACATCCGGCTTTTCCTTGGCCACCGACGGCAGCACGAGCTGATTGCAGATATCGCGATAGACGTTCACCTGTTCGTCGTCCAGACAGGCCAGGAGTTCTTTGGAAACACCCGGCCGGTAGCCGAGATTGCTTTCCATCGGATAAAAGACGAGCGAGGCCGGATAGTAGGCGGCGGAGATGTACTGCATCGCTTCGCGGAACGTATTCAGCGCCCACTCCAACTTTTCCGCTTCGTAGAACCGCTCGCCCCGCACGACCCGCTTGGCATCTTCGGCGCGCGACGCGAGATCGAAGACATCGACCTGCTCGGCCTGCTCCAGCACGCCCATCTGGCTCGCTTCCTGATCCGTGAGTTCGCCCTTCTTCTCTTTCGCCTGCAGCGCCTTCAGCTGCATGCTCTGCCGGGCCTTGATCCAGATCAGGAACTCGGTCGTGAAGAAGTGATCGTACATTTCGATGTTGATGTCGCGCTGGATGACATGATGGCCGGCCTGGCGAAGGACAGCGGTCAAGGAAGGCAACGCGAGATAGGGCGCGGTCGGCACCCACTCGGGCGGGAATAGCAGCATGATCTTCGACGTCTTCTTAGCGACGTTCTTCTGCGAAGCCAATGGGTCGATTTGCAGGAGCTCACTCATGGTTGTGCGTCTACGCGTCCTCTTTGGAGATGTTCAAAAACGTTTTCCAGCAAGACCGCAGCGAGCGAGAGGGCGAGGCGTACGCCTTTCGGTACGTTGAGCCCTTGAGCGATGCGAGAACGCAGCTGGAAGCGTTTTTCAACATACTCCTCACATTTTACCGGCTAGCGTCGGTGTGACGCCGGCAATCTTCGCCGCGCTATATTGCAAATCGCTCAATTTCTGCAGCCCGAATCGGCAG
>CAMLHQ010000134.1 GCA_946479785.1 uncultured Nitrospira sp. | reverse complement strand
ATGGCTGATTGGGTTCGACGCCGGTCAGGCTGCTTTGCGACTGTACAGATCGTTAGCTGATCCGGGTTTGAATAATTGTCGGTCCGGTTGATCTGCCAAGCCTTTCTTGAATGGCCCACGATAAGAACGTTCATGGCCGGCCCGCCTCGCTTCAACCGATAACCTCATGGCCCTTACCTTTTTCGACTTGTTGCGGCCTGCTTTCTTCTTCCGCTGTTTGTAATTCGGCATAGCATCTCCTTCTTGACTCTTCGTTTAACAATTATCTATCCCACCACGTGTTGCGCATGCACCTGGTGATTTCTCTGGCATGACAGCACGGGGCGGTAATGCCTGAACATTGCTAGGGCAACTCCGAGGCGTAAGGTGAAGAGGGGCTTTGATATGGTGAAGATTCATGATGCGGTCGTTCGAAATGGCCCAACCAAATCCGGACCCGGATCCACCGCATGATCCCGATCCGTTTCCGCCACCCCGGCCGCCGCTACCAGATCCTCAACCGCTTCCTCCGATTCCGCCGGTACGGCCGCCCATTCCACAACTCCGTGATACCCGGACCGATTAAGGAGGACATCATGCAAGCCTTCCCGTACATCGGACTTAGTATTGTGATGATCATGTTCGCCGTTGTGTGTGCTTCCGCTAATCCGAGCATGTTACCTAAGCACGAGGGTTATCCTATGGGCAAAGCGACCGATCCGGTCACCGGACAGCAACTAAGCAACGACCCCGGTCAGAAGAACGCATCAGGAGAGAAAGCGCTTCAGCAAGCGGCTATGGCGGACGACCCGCACTCTCGACAGAATCTCCCCAGGAACGCAAACGACGAACGATTATTGGAAAAGCCCGGTGCCGGGATTCTGCCGAAGGTGCAGGGTCCGCAGATTAAGATCGAGCCACCGGTCAAAGAAGCTACAAAAACACCGGCCAACCCGAAGGAGTAAACTGGGACAACTTCTACAAAGCGGATCGCAATTTCATCCCTAGCTGCAGACTTCTATGTGGTATCATGAACACCTATGTGGCGATGGATGTGCATCTGTGCTGTGCTCGTGGGAGTAATCGGCATATCCATATCTATGGGCTACGCCCAAACTCTGTCGGGCACTCCCCCGCCACAAACTCCACAGATTCAATCACCAGTCACCATTTCACCCATCCAGCCATCTTCGGCACCCACGAGCGGGCTCCCGGCCAATGTTCTCACCCCATCGACTACCACTCAGCTGGAGCCGAATGCCAGGGCACAAAGCCGAAGCAGTATTTTCCAAGGCGCCGGCCGCGGTTTACCTGGTATGCCTGGAGGTCCGGCGTTAAACAGCCCCCTTGGCGCTCATGATCCCAGCGTCGATTACATGAGACCGCCCACGCTCGGACCACTGTTTTGCGACCCGGCCATCAACATTGCGTGCTGACAGCTCGTTGACTCGTCGTGAGGGGCCACGACCACGACTAGCATGTACCCGGCTTCTCTTTGTTCGTTCGCTCCATGGTGGCGAGGGCGACATCTTGACGCTCGCCAAGGAATCCGGCGACCCGTCCGTTCCGGATAGCGAGGATCGGATGCTGAAAGAACCGCCGTTGATGGTGAGAATGGTAGGCCGATACCACGTTCTGCTCCCGCAATCTGGCAATCAGCAGCGAGGAACAGAAGTGGTTGACCCTAGACCATTAGAAAGATCCGTAGAAAGATCCGTCGAAACAGCATGACAAAATATGGGATGCGCCATGCTCCAGGCTGTTCGCGCTCGACCCAGTCTAGTGGCCGGGTGAAGACCGAATAAGTCCCGATCTGAATTGGCCCCAGGATCAATTCGTGGAGACCAAGCTAGCCGCCAGCGAGCCAGTGTCCGGTAAGTCCTTCGTGAAACCGCTCTGCTTTTAGGTCCCAAGAAACAGTCACCGTCGAATGGTTCCATAGATCACGTCTCCCGGACTTCTTCTGCCCCCGAATTTCTCTCTCGGCGCGTTGCTCGGCCGGAACTTTCGCCGAGCTCCGCTTCACTCTCCCTTACGAGAGGGTGAAGCGGGTGTAGAGCAGTTAGAAATTCGTCATCGCAATCCCATTGGCACCCAGCCCGTCTGGGATTACACCGTTGGCCGCGAGTGTTCCATCTGCGTTATGGGTGAATCGGGACAATTGATTGGATACGGCGTCAGCGGTGTACACGAATTGCTGATTCGGGTGGACGACAATATAGTTGGGATCCGTACCGGTCTTAGGATTCGGTACCTGAATTTCAGTGAGCGAGCCTGTGCCGGCATCTACGCGGAAGACGCCGATCGTAGCAGAATTCAGATTCCCTGTGTACAACGTTTGTCCGTTGGGATGTATGACCATGGAATGAGGCCCGCTCCCGGTCCCGTTGGTGTTGGTAGAGAACGAGCTCCCGGGTACTTTCAAAGAGCCATCGCCCTGGATTGCGAACACATCTACCGCATTGAGGTGGGCCGCGTAGAGGAAATTGTTCTGTGGGTCCACCCGGACCGCTGTTGCACCGGTTAGTCCCCCTACCGTCCCCGCAGCCGTCAACACGCCGGTACTCGTATCCCGGCTGAACGCACGGACCTCGTTTGAGTCTTCGCAGGCCACATAGAGAAACCTATTGTTTGGCGAGATGGTAATGTTGTGCGCATGCGTCCCGACAGGGAAACTCTGGGGGATGGGATTCTGAATGAATGTCGGCATGCCCGTGTTGTCGAGTTTATACGCCCTGAGGGTGCTGGCCCCTGTACCGGCCACGACATACAGGAATTGGCTAGACTGATCCACCACCGAAGAATGGGGTTCATTTTCCGTTGGATCAGCTCCGGTAACCGGGGATCCGGCTGCCACATTCATCGCGGCGAGGCTCCCATCTGGGCTGATTCGCCAACCGGACAAAAAAGTCGAGTTATGGTTCGACACGTAGACGAACCGGCTCGAAGGATCCACGTCTACGTGGTGAGGAAATGCGCCCGTGGCAATAGGATTGCCAATGGTGGTCATATTCCCGTTTCCGTCTACATGATAGGCCTGAATTTGGTCGGCACCAGAAGCAATCACATAGGCAAATTGATTGCCTGCGCCAGCATTGTTACCCGGCGTGGGGCCTCCTCCGCCGCTGTCGCCTCCGCTGCTGCAAGCGACGAAGATGAGCAACGGCGCGATCGCAAGGATCGACAGTACACGCCGGAATGACTTCTGAAGCGATTGAGCTGTGGTCAGAACGGTTGCGCGGCTCATGATGACGGTCTCCTTTCTGTAACAGACCCCACGGCTCCGCAGCAGCGGAGCGCCCCCCGTGGGTGAATGGTCGTCAGCGCAGCAGAGAGAACGTCTCGCTTCACTGAATGACAGGCGCGTTGCCGTGCTTCAGCAAGAACCGCACCGATCTTGTCGAGGGAGCAATCTGGAGGTTTTCAAGGGTTGCTGCCAGATGAGACGAAAAAATTCAGGACAAGCTGTCCCAAAATTAGGCTTTGAAAGACAGCTTGTCCCGCACAGGGCATTTTGATGGAGACAATGGCGCGGGATCACCCTTGCACCGAGAAGAAAAGTGGAGTTTTGAGTTGTGAGCGTTAATTTTGTGTTGCGGGCAAACGGTTTTCCATCGTTCTTAAGAAGCTGGCCACTTCCATTTCGGTAATCTCAGAAGGATCCATACCGTGTTGGTCGATAAAGCAGCGATGGTCGGCGAGACAGCGTCTGTAGCGGATAATCAGCGCTTCAGCCCCGCGCCGCTTCTGCCGGATGGTGTCGCTATTTTGTGCGCAGTCTGGATGACAAGATGATAGCGGCTACAACGGTTCTTCATAAAACTTTTTAGACGAAATGCTGGACGCGCGACCCGTCGAGACCACGAGGATATTTTTGCGGAATTCCTAGAACAAACAGATCCGTCCCGTTGAACACACCAATACGCCAATCGGGGCTTCGGCTCTCAGCAGCGCGGCGCGGCCGGCAGCGGCGCGGCCGACACATCATCGCGCACCCGTTGGCGAGATCGGTCGAGTGCGCTCTGTCATTCAGCGTTCAGTCGGCTGTTGGAGCGTGCAACTAGGGCGCCCCCTAGCTAACAGGGTTTCTTCTAACTCGGACATCCTCTTGAGTCGGACCGTCAAAGGCGAGTACACTTCTTTAGTCTACCAGCATGCATTTTGCAGTCTCTGTACCTGGTCATCGCGAGGGGTATACCTATGTCGGATACATTTCGCATCCTGCTGGCTGACGATCACGTGCTCGTAGCAGAAGGTATTCAGAAACTGCTCGAGCCTGAATTTGAACTGGTTGGTATCGTTGCGGACGGACGTTCACTCGTGACCGCGGCGGCCAAGTTGCAACCGGATATCGTCGTCGTTGATATTTCCCTGCCGCTCTTAAACGGGCTGGATGCATCACAGCAGCTGAAAAAGAACAATCCGAACCTGAAGATCATCGTGCTTACGATGCATTCAGAACCGAACTTCGTCACGCAGGCCTTCCGCGTCGGCGTCTCAGGATATGTGTTGAAACAATCGGTCGGTTCCGAATTGGTCCAGGCAATTCGAGAGGTGATCAAAGGCCGGACTTTCGTATCACCGATGGTGGCGCAGAGCTTGGTAGATCAGGCGGTCAACCCGTCGACCCCATCCGTGCCGGGAGATGGGAAAGTCGGCTTCGCGCAGACGCTGAGCTCGCGCCAGCGCGAAGTGCTGCAACTGGTGGCCGAGGGAAAGGCCACGAAGGAAATCGCCTCGATTTTGAATGTCTCGGTCAAGACAGTCGAATTTCACAAGACGCGAATCATGAAGGAACTGCGGCTACGGACGGCGGCGGAATTGACGAAGTATGCGATCGCGGCAGGATTGACTTCGATTCACTGACAGCTCAGAGAGTCGTGATTCCCTGCGCCAAGGCGAACTTAATGAGATCCGAGGTCGTGTGAACGCCCAGCTTGCGGGTGATGTTGGCCTTGTGGAATTCCACTGTCTTCATCGAAATGTTAAGTTGCTGCGCGATATGCCTGGTTGTCCGGCCTTCCGCCAATAGGACCAAGATTTCTCGTTGGCGGCCGGTGAGATCGCTGGAATAGCCCTCAGGCCTAAACCACTCGTGTTCCACCGCCTCCCGCACCTCCGGGTCGATTTTCTTGGAGAGAAACCGTTTGTTGGCGAGCACGCTGTCAATCGCTGCGCGCAGTTCGTCCGAGGCCGACTGTTTCAACACATACCCGCTGGCCCCAGCTCGAAACGCCTCGCTGATTGAAATCGCTTCCGTTAGCATGGTGACGAGTATCACCTTTACGGTGGGAAGAACCTTTTTCAACTGCTTGGTCGCCGCGAACCCGCTCAAACCCGGCATGCACGCGTCCAACAGGATGACGTCCGGCCGATATTCCAAGGCATAGCTGATGATGTCTCCGGAGTCTTGGACGGATCCGACGATGGTGAAATAGGGTTCAAGAAGCTGTCGAATGCTTTCAAGGACGAGCGGATGATCATCGACCAATAATACTTTTGTAGT
>CAMLHQ010000133.1 GCA_946479785.1 uncultured Nitrospira sp. | reverse complement strand
CATCGTGCTGCTCCACCGATGCGAAGAAGGAATCGAAATCGACGAACAGGCAGCGTAGCGTCATCGGAACGGCCCGGCATGGGAACGCAGTATCCGGCCGGCGCGTCTCCGCGGCCGGCGCGAATTTCACGTTTCGACTAATACGCCGGAGGCGTCTCGCTGGTGGAGACGTTAATTCATTCGAGCAGAAGCGATTTAGTTGGAAATCAACTTAATAGGGTCATCAGGGAAGAGACAAAATCCAAGCGATTTTCGCGAATTGCCGTGAAAAAAGCGCCGTAATCAGCTTCGGATAGAAAGTAAAAATGGTAACGCCAAGACTTTCCGGAGGCCTTCAGCCGCTCATTTAGTTGTTGGAAGTGCTCCTTCGCGTCGCGCAGCTTGGCGCGATTGCGATTGCTGTCGTCCCCATCGGCCTTGATCTCGACGACAAGCACCGTGTCGCGCCCCGCCAGTTTCAGGAAGAAATCCGGATTGAAATTCTCCGTCTTTGCATGGGTGCTGGCATGGACCGATGATTTGAACGAATACGGGAAGGCATAGAAGCCACCGTCGGAATTCTTGAAGAAAGCATCGAACAAGCCGGCGTTGGCGAAGACATGCTCGATGAATTTTTGCTCCGGCCTGAAGCGCGCCACAAGCAGGTTGGTCGGGCATTTGAAGCTGGCGGCATCGATGGGCTTCAAAACATCGGGAAGATGCCCGAATTCGCTGGCTGGGCGCTTGACTCCGATGGCGCGATCTTCGATCCAGCTCTCCCACAACGCCCGCTCGTCTGCGTTTGCGAATCCGTCTCCCGCCTTGTCGGTGTAGAACACCGTCGTCGATCCCCGCAATTGGTCCTCGCTGACCGATTGTGCGGGCAATTCCATCTGATCGAGTTCGATCATGTCGTTCGGCCGAAGTTTCTGGCGTGGTACGGTCGAACCGACGGCACGGAACATCGGACCGAAGGCATTTTGCGTCTTTGTCAGGTTTTCACGACTGATGAAATCGGTAGGCTGGCCCTTGGCTTCTAGGCTGTCCACGATGAATGTACGGATGCGTTTCTTCGGCCAATCGTTGGCGATGGTTTCATCCTTGTCTTCCAGGAACAGGCGGATGCGTGCCACGGCATCGTCCACCGGCATTGTGTCCGGGACCTCCAGCACAACAGTGCGGTTGCCAGTCTGCGAATAAGTGATCTGTTGCGTCACCTGCCGGGCCTGCGGCAGATAGTCGACAGCCTCCGGTTCCTTCGCACGCCTGGCCGTGGTCTGCTCCGTGACCTGCTCGCTTGCATAGGTCAGGTTGAACAGCGGGAAGGAAAACGCCTCGCGCACCGGGACGCTGGACACGCGATTCTCGATTTCCAGCACTTCATCGAACAGTTGCTTGAGTTCCGCCGTCCAGCGCTCGTGGTTGGCCACTGTCAACAACGGTCGGTCCAGCCCGGGCGGGATGCGCAAGCCGCGACCCAGTACCTGCGCGATGAGCAATTTCGAATTGAAGGCGCGCGTTTCCCACGGCACCACCTGGAACACGTTCGGCACGTCCCAGCCTTCGGTCAGCATGCTCACCGAAACCACCCATTCCACCGGATTGTCGGCACTGCCCACGCTGCGCAGCAGTTTCAAGTTGCGTTTGCGCACTTTCTCCGCGTCCGGGACCAGACGCTTCACCTCTGCGCCATCGGCGCCACCCGGGATGCTGGAAGCCACCCAGATCACCTTTTCCTCCGCCTCCGTGCGCGGTATCAATCGGGCCAACTCATCGACCAACTGTTTCGATACCCGGACACAGGCGAGGATCTTTTCGGTGACGGCGATCGTGACTGGCTTGGCCTTGGTTCCGTACCTGGTGCGATTGATCTCGTGGTTGGCGAAGATCTCCTGGAGCGTTGCTCCGCCTTCGATCAGTCGTTCGTTGACGTAGTCCGGCTTCTTGACTACGCCATCGTCGATGGCCTGTTTCAGGCCGTAGCGGAACACCACGTCGGGGAAATACTCGTTGCCGATGTAGGGCGTTCCGGACGCACCAACGATCATGCGGAAGCCAAAATCCGCGCTGCGCAGGAAGTCCAACCACTTTTTTGTTCCAGCGTCGGCCTCACTGTAGATGTGGTGTGCCTCGTCGTTTAGCACCAACGTGCGTGCGCCCTTGCCCTTGAACGAATCGCCGATCGAGGATCCCGTGCGGTCGTACACCGCGTGGATGTTCTCCACGCAGATGTCGCCGTCCAGGATCGGATCATTCGCGCTCTTGATCGGTGGATTCGGATACACCGCCCCAAGCGCTTCCATGATCTGCTTGAGGTCTTGCCGCGCGGAAAGTTCGCGGAACTTGTCCTTCAGCCCTTCCTCGATGGTCAGGGACGGGCACAAAACCAATACCTTGTCCACCAGCCCCAGGGCGAGTGCCACGCGGGCGATGCCATATAGGACGAAGCTCTTGCCCGCGCCGGTCGCGAGGTCAAGGCTGATGGCCTTGCGGTCCGCGAGCCGGAACTTGCCAAGGTAGTCCGCCTGAGTAGTGAAGTGCGCGCGCAGCTTGTCGCTTGCGTTGAAGTGCTCCGTCGCCAGCACCGAGGTATTGGCGTAGTTGTCCGAGGCGAGGAACAGCAGGGCACGCCGCATCGCTTCCCGCTGGAAGGCGTAGCGGTCTAGCGACAGTGCTTCGAAAAAAGGCTCGAAAGCCTCCACCTTCGTCCGCGCCTCGTAGCTGGCGTTGTCCAGTCCCAGCACGAAGTCGTCGTTGACGAGCGTGATCGGCATGGCTTACCCCTTCCGGCTCCGTGTGGCTTTCTTCGCGACCTTCCTAGTTGCCTTCTTGGCGGGATGGCTCGCAAGTCCGCGGTCGCCGTCCATCTCGATAAATTCTTCGCGGGCGATTTCCAGCCGTTTTTCGTTACCGTAGCGATCCACCAGGATGACCATGGCCTTCTTGCCGAGCGACTCTGCGGGAATGCGGATGTCCAGTCGCTCGCATTCCCCGGTCACGCCCGCATCCTCCAGCCGCTTCGATTCGGCCTTCACCATCGCATCGCCCCAGTGGACGCTGCCCAGCGAGAACACTTCGCCGTTGAAGTCCGGGTCCACCATCGCCATCGATAGCGTCTCGAAATTGGCGAAGTCCTCGGGCGAGGTGCTGAGGGTCTTGGCCTGGAACCGGGTCAGGCGCACCACGGCCTCGCGCAGATGCTGGTTCGTCAGGTCGGCATCCGGTGGCGGTAACAGCAGGAATTGCTGTTCGGTCAGTGGTTGCGAGACGAAATCGAAGCCGACCGCATCGATGACTTCGTTTACCTCGGTTTCCGACATCGGTTGTTTCAGCGCTCCCGGCTGACCGGACCTCAATAGGCGTGCCAGCACCGATTCCGGCACCTTGAGCACGATGTAGCGGGTATTCCCGTAGCGAAGTTCGTCGGTCATGAAGTCCAGTGCGGACACCGGAGCGATCACATAAAAGCGGTCACCGCCTTGGCCGCGCATGGTGTCGTGCAGGCTTTCGATGTAACCCTCGTCCAGCGTCAGGTTTCGTTGATCCGGGTAGTTCCAGATATGGACAGAGTCGGTGCCGATATAGCCATCGGCCTGGAAGGCATGGATGCGGTGCAGGTCATCACGCACGCCGAACAGTTGCATGACGAAGGGTTTGTAGGCGGCCCAGTCCAGTTCGCGGATGCGGGCGCGGTCGTATACGCCGGCGTTGAGCAGGGCGAAGTGACGTGCCTTGAGCGGCTTGGGTGGCTCGCTTTTCGTCTTGGGCTCGATGAAGGAGATCAGGAAGCGTACGCCGCCCGTGTCCACGGCGAACTGGCCGGCTTTCAGTTCTTCGTCTTCGATCTTCTTGAGCTTGTGCAAGGCCAGCTTGTCTTCCCGGCACAGCAGGGAAAACTCAGGTGTTGCACCTTTCTTCTCGGCGCAATGGGTGCTCAGGAATTTAGCGAAGTCGACGAGGAAGGCGTCGGTGATCTCCAGCTCTCCGGACTTGGCTTTATCGAACAACAGCAGGGCAGCCTTGCTCGGTGATTTTGTATGGGCAGAATAGTCATCAATACGCTCGAACTCGAGACGCTCGTCCTTCCTTTCAGAACCAATTGCACTTGTTAGATTCAACAGTCTCTTTTGGGTCGTATGGATCGAGAGGCGGCCACAATCAATGCCTATCCATCTGCGATTCAACTTCTCAGCTGTTGCTAGCGTGCTTCCGGACCCCATAAAAGCGTCAAGAACTATGTCGTTGTCGTTCGACGAGGAGCGAATAATCCTCTCAAGGAGATGCTCTGGTTTTTGTGTTGGATAATCAGTTCTTTCATCCGATGTGTTGCCAACCCGGCCTACATCGTTCCATATCGTGGTAAGTGGCTTTCCTTCCAAGCCATCCAAGTAAGTTTTGAATCCGTCCAGTCGGGGGGATCCGTCTTTTTTCTTCAAGATCAGACCCTGTGCCCATAGCCGCTCCAAGCCTTCCCGATCAAGGCCCCACGACCGGTTTGGGGGCGGTTTCGATCCACGCCACTCGAATTGACGATTTTTGTTGACTGTCGAGAAGGTCAGGTCGCGGCCGGTATAGAGGCGGCCTTCTTCATCGCGCTTGAATCGACTCAGTTGTGCAGCACTGTAAGGGACTTTTTGTTTATTGAAGATCAGATCCGTCGACTTCGTATACAAGAAAATCGTGTCTTGAGCGCGGACATAAGTCTTGGTCGGCATGTTGTGAGCATTTGTACGTTCCCAGACAATTTCATTCTGGAAATTTTCTTCTCCGAAGGTCTCGTCCAGCACGACCTTGATGTAATGGCTCTTCTTTGTATCGAGGTGTACATAAATCGATCCGTTATCGGCCAACAACTCGCGAAGTATTACAAGCCGCTTGCGCAGAAACTCGATGAACTGCGCGCCGATCAGCTTGTCGCGATACGCCTTCTCGCGATCCTTCATGAAATCCTGCTTGGTCGCGAACGGCGGATCGATGTAGATCAGCTTGATCCGATCCTTCGTCCCGTACTTGTTCGGACCGCGTTGATCCTCGTACAGCGCCTTCAACGCCAACAGGTTGTCGCCATAGATCAGCAGGTTGCGCCAGTCCGCATGCGGCACCGGATGCGGGTTGTCGGCATTGAAGCTGCGGATTTCCTGCAACGGTGCGGCGGGCGTGTCGGCCAGGATGTCCTGCTCGCGCGCCTTGCCCTTGTACTCCAGGCTGTAGACCCCGGTACGCTCGACGTAATCGGCCTCGTCCAGACCGAACAACGCGCGCCGGTACTGCGCCGGCAACGACTCGCCCTTCTCGATCAGGGCGATGAGAAAACGCTTTTGCTCGTCCGTCAGCATGCGCGGTTGCCCGCAGCGAACTGATCTGACACCGACACTGACTCACTGTGACGCAACTCCGCCTGCCGACTGCTGCTGGCGATGCATTCCGGCAGTTGTTCGAGCAGGGACTTCGGCATGGATCCGGAGCGCAGGCGCAACGAACCAACATGAAAGCAAAACTTTCACTAGAAAGAAAGTGTTTCTTTCAATGCGAAAGTGC
>CAMLHQ010000132.1 GCA_946479785.1 uncultured Nitrospira sp. | reverse complement strand
TTTAAGTTTCTGCAATGGTTTGTTGACGAACACTATATTCGCTGGCTGCACTCCGCCTGGATGAATTTCCAGCCGGCTCGATTGGACATTTACGAAGATCCACGGTGGAAAAATCATCCGATGATTCAGAAGCATTGGGCGACGATGGAGCAGATGAAGTCGTTCATTGATGAAGACAGCAAGACGGTTCTTAACTCAATAGATATGACGGGTCCGTCGTTTGATCTGCGACCGTGCAAGGTCTTTGATGCGAACATTATGCCGGAGATGCTGCAAAATCGGGTTCTTAAGAACATGTCGTCAAGCGACTGCGTGAAAGCCGCCGCCGATCGAATCCGAAAAATTGGCTGAGCATCGGAACTGGTGAATAGAGGCCCGAGGCTATGCGACAGGACTGGCGAATCATCGGTTTGTTCATCGGGGGTGTACTGGTACTCGGTACAATTGTTGGCGGACCTCTCCTCTATTCGATAAAGCTCTCCTTCTACACAGCGGCGTCGTTCATCGACCCGCCGCAGTGGGTGGGACTTGGCAATTACGTGAAGGTTCTTAGTGAGCCGCTGTTCTGGGGCTCGCTGTTAAACGGTGTCACGATCGCCATCTCGGCGATCGTGCTGCAAGTCGTTCTCGGCGTCACCATTGCGCTCGTCCTCAATAGGCAGTTTGTGGGGCAGACTGTCGTGCGGGCGCTGTCAATCGTGCCGTATTTTCTTCCGACGGTCGTCGCCTGCCTCATCACGCAGTGGATTCTTGATCCCAACTACGGCCTTCTCAAGAGTGTCTTCGCGTCATTCGGATATGGGATGTTCGATTGGGGAGGTAATTCAACGAGCGCGAAGGCGACTATTGTCCTTGTTAGCGTTTGGATCTGGACGCCGTTTGTCGTGACCTGTGTTCTTGCCGGCCTTCAATCCATTCCGGCTCAACTGTATGAAGCGGCCCGGGTCGATGGAGCAGGGGTTATGAAGCAATTCTGGCATGTCACGCTGCCAGGATTGAGGTCAGTGTTGATCGTGGTCATCCTCCTGAGAGGGATCTGGATGTTCAACAAGTTCGACGTGATCTGGCTTCTAACGAAGGGCGGACCGCTCAACGAAACCGAGACGCTTCCCACGTTGGCCTACCGAAAAGCGTTTCTCGAGTTCGACTTGGGAGGGGGGGCCGCTGTCGCCACCATCTCGTTCTTGATGTTGGCGAGCATTATCTTGATTTACCTCAGGGTTTTTCCGATCGACGAGGCCAAGCAGGGACGATGACGATGTCGACTCAAAATCAAGCCCGCTCTGCTGCCGCTGTCGTCGTTGGTTCACGAGCGGTGCGGATGTTGCATAGCTCTAGCGGCTCAGGAAGAGAAATCTCAGACTCCACACCTTCAGTCTCGCACGGGAAAACGACGCGGTATTACGGCAAGTCGCTGAAGCAGATTGCCGGCCGCGTCGGTTTGTATGCCGCGGTTGCGCTAATCTGCATCTATTCCTTCTTCCCGATCTACTGGATGATCCTCTCCAGTCTGAGGTCGCCCGAAAAGCTATTTCTGGATTCATCCTTGGTTTTCTGGCCGCCCGATCTAAGCTCTTACAAGTCACTCTTGCAGCTTACGAACTATCCGGCGAATTTCGTTAATAGCGTCATGATGGCTATGGCTACGATTGCCGTGGCGACGACGCTGTCATCATTCATTGCTTATGGAGCGACGCGTTTACGGTTTCGGGGCAAAACGACGTTGGTCGCGTCCATGCTGTTCGCCTACATGTTTCCGCCATTGATGTTGGTTATTCCGATGTCCGCCTTGTTCCGAATAGCTGGCTTAGCCGATAGCTTGTGGGGCCTGCTAATCGCTCACCTGGCGATTTCGCTGCCGCTGGCGGTGTGGCTGCTATGGGGCTTTTTCAAATCGATGCCGTTCGATCTGGAGGAAGCGGCAATGGTGGACGGCTGTTCCCAATTCGGCGCCTTCATCAAGGTGGTCCTTCCGCTTTCGGCCCCCGGCTTGATTACGGTCGGCATCTTCTCGTTTTTGCTGTCCTGGGCGGACTACGTATTCGCGCTCATCCTCATCATGAGTGATGATCGCAAGACATTGCCCGTGGGCTTGGCATCAATGCTTGGCGCGCAAGATCTGCGTTGGGGTGAGATACTCGCCGGCGCAACCCTTATTGCTCTGCCGTTGTTCGTTATCTTTATGTTCTGCTATCGATATTTCGTCGCAGGGCTGACGGCGGGTGCGCTCAAAGGTTAGGCACTGTTCGAGCGAAGCACGTCCTCGTGCTTCGCGCTAGACCGTGGGTATTTCGCGTAGAGATGGCGGACGGGGTGCCCGGCAAGACTAACGTTTTGTGACTTTGGTTTCCCCTAGAAGCGATTGCCATGCCTCCACTGTTCGCGAGAGGTGAGCGTTCATCTGTTGTTCGGCTAGGCCTACCCGCCGCTCTTCGATCGCTTCCAAGATGGTGCAATGGTCCTCGTAAGATTGTCGACCTCGATTTTGGTCGGCAAAGTAGACCTTCCGTCGATGCCTGGACAGTTCGTAGAACGATCTCGCCACGCGCAGCAAAATGTCGTTCTTGGTTGCAGAAAAAATCGCAAGATGGAACGCCTCGTCCTCGCGCTCTATGCTTTGCTTTTTAGATAGGCGCTTGTTGGTCTCTTCAAGTATGGCGGTGATCTCGCGAATGTTGTCCGCGGTCCTGCGTGTGCAGGCCAACCTGACCGCCTGCCCTTCGAGCATGCGCCGGACCTCCATGACGTCGGCGATTTCCTTGGCCTCGAATGGAACTCCGGATTCAGCATAAAGCACTAGAGCATCGATGCTGCTCTCTTCGATCTTTCGCAGATAGATTCCAGAATTTGGGCGCCGTTCTATCACTCGCATGGTTTCAAGTGCGGCCAGAGCCTCTCGAACCGCGCCGCGACTGGTGTCGAACTTTTCCGCAAAGTCGCGTTCTGATGGCAACCGTTCGGAGGGCTGATAGCGGCGCTCACGGATGAAGGAAAGGATCTTTCCGATGGCGTTCGAAGGAGCCTCAAGCTTGTCGGTTCGATTTCGCTCAGTCATCTAAAATATCCTGCCTGGTCCTGCCGACCACTTGATTTCGATTTCCTCGGTAGCTAATCATGGCCGGCCAAATTGGTCGACCAGTACTTTGGAGGAATCTTGAGGATCTCGGTCGAATCCGCCCTGCTTCAGTAGATATCAGGTTGAGGAAATTGAAGCATCTGAAACCCGCCAAATCCACCTAAAGAATTGATTTCCTAGCATGGACAGCTTTGAGACGGATCTGTTTGTCATAGGTGGCGGCTCGGGCGGCGTGCGCGCCGCGCGGATCGCCGCTGGCCATGGCGCCCGCGTCATGATCGCCGAGGAATATCGGATGGGCGGCACTTGCGTCATTCGCGGGTGCGTACCTAAGAAACTATTCGCCTACGCCTCGCATTTCAGCCACGACATCGCGGATGCCGCGGGCTTCGGCTGGACCGTTCCGCCGGCGACGTTCGACTGGGCCACCCTGATCGCCAACAAAGACAAGGAGATCGCCCGGCTGGAAGCGGCCTACACCGCCAACGTGGAGAAATCTGGCGTGCAGGTGATCAAGTCGCGCGCCGTGTTCGAGGACACGCATACGCTGGTGCTCGACGGCGGCAGGAAGGTGCGCTCGAAGTATATCCTGATCGCCACGGGCGGCGCACCGAACCACGGCAAGGCCATTCCCGGCATCGAGCATGTCATCTCATCGAACGAAGCATTTCATCTACCCGAATTGCCGAAGCGTATCCTGATCCAGGGCGGTGGCTATATCGCGCTGGAGTTTGCGTGCATCTTCTCGGGCCTGGGTTCCCTCGTGACTGTGGTCTATCGCGGCGACAACATCCTGCGTGGCTTCGACGACGACGTCCGCGCCCATGTCCGCGATGAGATGGAGAAGAACGGCATTACCATCCTGACCGGTTGCACGGTCGACGGGATTGAGAAGCACGACGATTGGTACACGTCGCACCTGTCGAATGGCTCCAGCATCGCGTCCGACAAGGTGATGTTCGCCATCGGCCGTCACCCCGCCGTCGCAAATCTCGGGCTGGAGAAAGCCGGCGTCGCCATCAACCCGGATAACGGAGGCATCGTCGTCAACGAAGCCTCGCAGAGCTCGGGGCCACATATCTATGCGGTCGGCGACGCCACCCATCGCTTCAATCTGACGCCGGTAGCGATCCGTGAGGGCCACGCCTTCGCCGATACGGTTTTCGGCAAGCGGGCAGTCAAGGTCGATCACATCGATATTCCAACCGCCGTGTTCACGCAGCCCCAGGTTGGCACCGTGGGCCTCACCGAGGCGCAGGCACGGGCGCAGTTCGCTATCGTTGATGTCTACAAGGCCGCGTTCCGCCCGTTGAAGGCGACACTGTCCGGCAGCGAGTCGCGGGTGTTGATGAAACTGGTGGTTGACGCGGGGAGCGACCGCGTCGTGGGTTGCCATATCGTTGGATCGGACGCGGCCGAATTGGTTCAGGTCATCGCCATTGCCGTAAAGATGAAGGCTACCAAGGCGGACTTCGACGCCACTATGGCGCTGCACCCGACCTCCGCCGAGGAACTGGTGACTATGCGTACCCGCACTGCACGTTACGTGCGCGACGCGGCGGCTTAGAAAGCTCAATTTCGATCGATTGTGCAAATTCAGGCCGTTGGCGCGCGCGTTATGCGGCGCCGCTCAAAACGCACTTGACAATACGATTGTGATCATACCAAACTGGTCCTACCAGTATCGGTGAAAATCCAGCAACAGACTAACCTCGCCATCCGCAGCCGCTTGTAGTCGAGGAGCTGGATGCGGAAGTTCTGGCGAAGAAGATTGGGCCCACCATGGAAGTGGATTATTTGACTAGCCTGCCGCGACGCATCCACCTCATTGTGGATGAGGGGGCCAAAGCAGGAGCATCCCGGCCGGCTCTTACTGACGAGCGGGGCATCGTTTGGTCCTATCGGAGACTGATCGATACGATCGAGGCCGTTGCAGGTGACTTGGCGCGTCTAGGGATCCGTCCCGGTGATCGGGTCATGGTGGTGGGCGAGAACTCAATCGGCGCCATCGTCCTGATGTATGCGGCGAGCCGGCTTGATGCATGGGCAGTGATGACGAGCGCACGGCTCGGCCCGCACGAACTGGACGCCATTGAGAGTGATTGCAAGCCCAGACGCGTATTCTATACGCATGGAATATCGGCGGAAGCAGATGCTGCGGCGTGCCGGCGCGGCGCGGAAGCCGAAGCGTTCACGGGGATTGGAGCGATCAAGGTCGGTAAGTTGGAGGCGAGCGCCGTTCCCGAGGAGGTCTATGAGGATCCCGCCCGTCAGGTTGCAGTTCTCATCTACACGACGGGGACTACCGGTCGCCCGAAGGGAGTGATGCTCAGTCATCGCAACCTCGCTTACGTGGCGGGCCGGGGCAAAAGAACCAACACGCTCTTTCCCGAGGACGTCACGCTTTGCGTTATGCCGATCTCTCATTCGTACGGGTTGACGTTGCTGCAAGGTATGTTGTTTGTCGGCGCGCACCTGCGGATCATGCCGAGGT
>CAMLHQ010000131.1 GCA_946479785.1 uncultured Nitrospira sp. | reverse complement strand
GGATTGGCCCTCCTTGCTCATACCTGGCTGGCCGGGTTTCAGGGTATGCTCTTCAGCTTGGCAGGCCTGGGGACGGGCTTCGGACTTTTTATACTTCTTTATCTCGCGGGGGGCATGGGAGCGGGCGATGTCAAGCTCATGGCGGCGATTGGAGCCATTGTCGGAGCTTATGGAGCTCTCGTCTCGGGAATGCTGGCCATCCTGGTCGGCGGTATGTATGCACTTGGTGCCATGTGTTACCAGTGGGGATTCATCGGAACGGGCCGAAAATTGGCATTTGCAACGTATGGAGCCTTCCTCACAAGAGGGGAAGTGCGGAACCATGACCTACAACTCCCATTCCGGTTGCGTTACGGGCTTGCGATTGCGGCGGGTACCCTACTTTTTTCATTGGGGTTCCATCCCTTTGTGGGATAGGCATCTGGATGAATTGCTATAGGCTGAGTCAAGCGGGATGGAGTTTACAAGCGAGCAGGACCTGAGCTTTTAGAAAATGAAGATGTTTACAAAAGAGGAGACGAAACAATGAAGCGGTATCGGCCCCTAGCATTCTTTGGATTGGCCATCGTGCTTGCCCTACTGACAAGCTTCCTGGTGTTTTCCTGGATGCAGAATGAAAAAAACCGGTTGATGGCCGCTCCGATCCCCGCGACCAAGAATGTGCAGGTGCTAGTGGCCAATTCTGACCTCGCTTGGGGAACCAAGCTGACAGCAGAAATGGCGCAGCTGGAGGAACTACCTCCAGGGGTACTTCCCGAAGGTCATTTTACTAGCATGGAGTCGATTAAGGATCGGGTGCTCTTGGTGGACGTCAAGAGGAACGAATTGATCATTGAATCGAAGCTGGCTCCGCTCGGGACGACAAGTGGTGGCGTCGCAGCGGTGACGGATCCCAACAAGCGCGCTATGTCGGTGAAAGTCGACGACGTGATCGGGGTCGCTGGCTTCATCAAACCGGCCGACCGAGTGGACGTCATGGTGACGATTGAACCAGAGCCGAACAAGCAAGGCCATACAATCGCTAAGATGATCCTGGAAAACGTCAGAGTGTTGGCCGCCGGCACACAGATGGAACGAAAAGGAAAGGACGAAGAGCCGACACAGGTGCAGGTCATCACGGTCGAGGTGGACGTCGAAGAAGCCGAGAAGCTGGCCTTAGCTTCGACGCAGGGGCGATTGAGACTCGCGCTCAGGAACCCGCTCAACGGCGAGAGAGTGCTGACCAAAGGCGCCAATGTCGGCGCGCTCCTCAGTTCATTTCGTCCGAAGCAAGCACCTAAGGCTCAGGATGGAGAAGGTGGAATTAGGATAGAGGTCATCAAGGGGGATGTCCGCAAGGAAGTGAAGTTCTAGGATTCATGGAGGCATGACGATGAATATGACATGTAAGGAAGCAAGCTCTCTTAGTCGATGGGCGGTTGCCATGGCCGTTGGTGGGATCATGATGCTGCCCATCACTGCGACAGCAATTGATGACAACCATCATCTGGTCAAGATGCCTGAACCGCAACAGGTTAGCCTGGTGGTCGGAAAGTCGACTGTCCTGGATATGCCAACGGTAATCAAACGGGCGTCGCTGGCCGACCCCCAGGTTGCCGATGCCATTGTCCTGAGTCCGAGGCAGATCTATGTGACGGGAAAAGGATATGGCACAACGAATCTCACTCTCTGGGGCAAAGATGATCAGGTTATCGCCGTGTTCGACCTCGATGTGGGAGTCGATCTTGCCCGGTTGAAACAGCATCTCAAGGAGTTGTTGCCTGACGAATCAAATGTTCACCTCAAAGGGACGCACGACCACGTGACAATTTCAGGGACCGTTTCGAGTGAAGGGCGGCAGCAGCAGGTCTTAGCGGTCGCAGAAGCCTATGCGCCGAAGAAAGTGCTGAATTTTCTCAAGGTCTACCCTGAGCCGATCGGCAATCCTGCACCGGATGTTCAGACGGTGACAGTTGAAGTGATTAAGGGCACCTCAGTCGGTTCGGTCAAATTCTAAGAGTTGGAACACAAAGCATAAGTATTCGCAACACGACGTTAAGGAGCACATCGATGAAACAATGTGACGTCAGACTCATTCTAACTTTCTTACTCGCGATGTCTACAGTGACGCTGTCCTACGGGCAAGAGCCTGGAGTTGGGACAGTTGAGCAAAGGGACATTCAACGGCTCGAATTGACCGTAGGCAAATCAAGGATCTTAGATCTGCCAGTGGCAATTAAGCGGGCCTCGCTCGCTAATCCTGATGTCGCTGATACCGTCGTGTTGTCCCCCACACAGATTTATCTCACGGGTAAGACCAGTGGGGTGACAAATCTCACGCTCTGGAACGAGAGCGGGAAAATGATGGGTGTGTACGACATCGTCATCACGCCGGATCTCAGTCGCCTGAAGGAAAATCTCTATAAGGCGATGCCCGATGAAAAGAACATTTTGGTGATGGCAAGCCATGACCACATTACCTTGTCTGGTACAGCGTCGAATGCCAACAGTCTTACCCGTGCCATGAGCATTGCAGAAGCCTACGCGCCCAAGAAAGTCATCAATTCGATGCAGGTGGGCGGCGTTCAACAAGTCATGCTGGAAGTGCGGGTCGCTGAGATGAGCCGGGAGTTGGTCCGCCGTCTGGGCATCAACGCGACTGCGATGACGCCTCAAGGATTCGGTATGACCGCACTGAATCAGCTGACGACGATGTTGGGAGGAAACAGTTTTGCTGGAGTCAGCGGTGGTGTTACCAGTGCCTTGACGAACACGTTGAATCTGTCACAACAAGCGACTTCGGCGGTGAACGGTGCCTTTCAATTCCAGACCGGCAATATCACGTGGTCCGGCTTCGTCGACGCATTGCATCAGGAAAACGTCGTTAAGGTGCTCGCCAAACCGACGTTGACAGCCTTAAATGGTCAGGAAGCCGCTTTTCTCGCAGGCGGCGAGTTTCCGATCCCTGTTCCTCAAGCGTTCGGATTAGTCACGATTCAATTTAAGAAGTTCGGTGTCGGGTTGGTCTTTACGCCGAATATCATGGACAGGAAGCACATTAGTTTGAACGTGGCGCCGGAAGTTTCAGAGTTAGACTTCCAGAATGCCTTGCGCACACAAGGATTTGTCGTTCCAGCGATCACGACGAGGAGGGCCTCGACGACGATTGAACTCGCCGACGGCCAGAGTTTTGCGATCGGGGGCCTCATGCGGGACAACGTGCGTGAAATTATTAACAAGTATCCAGGTCTTGGCGATATTCCAATTCTGGGCGCGCTGTTTAGGAGCACCTCTTTCCAAAAGGATGAGACGGAGCTGCTCATTATCGTGACCGCCCATCTGGTGAAGCCGCTCGATATGACGGCACAGTCTCTGCCGACGGATTATTTCGAAGAGCCAAATGACTTCGAATTTTACCTGATGGGATTTGCCGAGAAGGGCGGGTTCGGTGGCAAAGCGCGTCATAAATCACCTGCTGCTGAAGTGCTTTCCAATCGCGTAACCAGAGGCCGCGCGATGGAAGGGCAAGTCGGACATATCGTTCCCTAACTTGAACTGTCAACTATCTGGCAAGGATGACAAGGAGTTTGCAATGAAAAATTTAAAAGTGACGATCGCAGCAGTGGGCGCAGCACTTCTATTCGGCGGCTGTTCTTACGCAACCCTTAGTCCGAACTGGGGAGTGGCCTATCAAGAGATGCGAGCCAATCAAGTGCTCGATCCGGCGGCCGGTGAAAAATTGGACCCCGTCGAAGGCCAAGACGGCAGAGTGAATGCCACTGCGATGGAAGCCTATCGAAAAGGTTTCGAAAAGCCGGAATCGGATTTCGACCGATCGATCGTGTCGAGCGGCGTGAAAACGAAGTAGAGCTCAGGAGGAATGACAGCAATGAGAAAGCTGAACCAACGTGGCGCGGTGGCTGCAGAATTTGCGCTCCTGTTGCCGGTGCTCTTGACGATCCTTCTCGGGATCATAGAATTCGGAATGATCATGTATGGGCGTGAAATCGTGACGAATGCGACGCGAGAAGGCGCGAGAGCCGGGATCACTCAAGGACCCCCTAAGTTGACGACAGGACAAATCACCACCATTGCCGACAATTATCTAACCGCCACGGGAATCAACCCCGCGAGCGTGACCTTTACGGCGACCGGGGCCGGTTTGGTCAATCCTAGTACCCTGACCGTGCATGCGACGTATCGCTATAACTTTTTGGTTCCCTATATTCCAATGATGACAGGCATTCCGAATCCCTTAATCATTAACACACAAACGGTGATGCGCCATGAGTAACTGGATCGCAAAGCATGTCACGGTGCCGCTCGCTAATTCACGTGGAGCCGTTGCGGTCATGACGGCGGTCTTTATGGTTGTCCTGCTTGCCATGGGCGCGGCAGCCATCGACATTGGCCATGCTCTTGTTGCAAGAAACGAATTGCAAAACGTATCGGACGCTGCGGCTCTGGCCGGCGATCGTGCACTCGCGATCATTTACCAGGGTATGACCTCAGCAGCGCAGCAATCCTATTCGGTCACGGCTGCGAACCGATCGACGATCGTGGCGGCGGCTCAGGCAACGGCAGTTGCCAATTCGGCTGCCGGTGTCCCCATCACGATAAATGCTGCCGATATTGCATTTGGAACCTGGAATTTTTCGACAAGGACCTTTACGGCGACAAATAACACTCCGACAGCGGTCCGTGTCATCGCCAGGAGGGATTCCACAGCCAACGGGCCTATTAGTACTTTCCTGGGAAACGTCGTCGGGATGTCCAGCGTGAGCGTGAATGCCGTGGCCACAGCGAATTTGGGTCCTCTCAATTCGGTCCTGCCGCCGGCCACGATGAACGCGCCATTTGGGATCTCGCAGTTCTATTTCAACTCCGGATTCGGCTGTGGAGATCAGATCCAGTTTTCTCCCACGGGGCTGCCGCAAAGCTGCGCCGGTTGGACAACCTTTGATCAATCGTTCAATGCGAACCACATGAAATCCATTGTCGACGGCATGATCAATGGAACGTATACCTCTCCCGGAACGACGGCCGGCCAGACATCATTGAACTTCGGTAATGGCAATATCGGGTCCACCTGGTCCAGATTGGTAACCCTCTTTAACCAAGAGACTGCGCAAGGTCAGAACTGGGATGCGGTCCTCCCGGTGTATGGAAGCAATGATTGCACGCCCAATGGTTCGATACCGATCGTCGGCTTTGCCACCGTCCGGATTACCTTCGTCGGCGGCCCCGGCAACCCACTCAATTCGGTGAATTGTACGGGTGGGAATACAGCACCTGGGTGTATCAGGGGTGTGATTCAGTGCAACGTGTTCGGCGGAACCGCCGGAGGCGGTCTTCCGTTTGGCCCTACGTTTGCCACGATTCCTGGTCTCGTCGAATAGTTCATATAACCGAGGAGAATTGCTCCCATGGCTCGATTGATTGCGGTCTCGATCGATTGCCGCAACGAAGCGGCGCGGCAAACGTTTGAGGAGATCGTCTCCCGCCGGCGCGATTACTTGATCACAAAAGGACAGGGAACCGGCGCAGTGGACATGTTATTGCTCGAATTGGACGAAGTGCGCCCCCAGCAAACATTTACAGATATTCGTAGCCTTCTCAGTGCGTCACCCAATCTTGAAGTGTTTCTGACTGCCTCGCGCACAGATCCTCAGGTGCTCCTTGAAGCC
>CAMLHQ010000130.1 GCA_946479785.1 uncultured Nitrospira sp. | reverse complement strand
AGAGGAACCATCGTATGCAGATTAGCCAGCAGGAAGTCGAGAAGGTCGCGAAATTAGCTCGGTTGGACATCACGCCGGCGGAGAAGGAGGCGTTTGCGAAGCAACTCAGCCAGGTTTTAACGCACGTCGAAAAATTGAAGCAGTACGATACGAAAGGCATTGAACCGACGGCGACGGTGCTGGGGCAGGTGAACGTGTTTCGCAACGACGTGATCCGGCCATCGCTACCGGTGGACAAAGCGTTGGCCAATGCACCCGAGCGCGAGGCGGACGGTTTCTCGGTGCCGAAAATTATCGAAGAACGGTAGTCTCTTACGAGGCAAAGATGTTTCGACAAATGTTGCGGTCAAAAATTCATCGTGCCACGGTTACGGGGGCGCACCTCGAGTACGAAGGCAGCTTGACGATCGACCAGGATCTCATGGAAGCGGCAGCCATCCTGCCGTATGAAGCGATCATTTGCTCCAATCTGAACAACGGCGAGCGGTTCATGACCTATGCGATTGGAGGCCGTCGTGGAAGCGGCGATATCGTGTTGAATGGGCCGACGGCCCGCAAGGCTGCGGTCGGAGATCAGATCATTATTTTTTGTTACGAGTATTACAGTGACGAAGAAATCAAGAAGCACGCCCCGAAGATCGTGCGTGTGAACGAGAAGAATCGGATCATTGAATCGACGGAAAAGCGCTGATGTCGATCCATAAACTGTCGTTGTGCGAACTCCAGAAGAAATTCACCGCGGGTGAGGTCACTGCGACGGAAATCGTGCGCGGCTACTTTTTGCGGATCGGCCAGATTGACCACAAGGTCAAAGCCTATCTCACGCAGACGAAGGACTCCGCCCTTGCGCAAGCGGCGGCCCTCGACGAGAAATTGAAAGGATGGCGCAAGACGAAGCCGATGACCGGCATGCCGCTCGCGATCAAGGACAACCTCTGCACGGAGCACGTGCCGACGACGTGTGCGTCCCGTATGCTGCAGAGTTTTATTCCGCCGTACGATGCGACGGTGATCGCAAAGCTGAAGGAGCAGCAGTACATTCTCCTGGGCAAGACCAATCTCGACGAGTTTGCGATGGGGTCGTCCACCGAAAATTCGGCGTTCGGTCCAAGCAGAAATCCCTGGAACCTGCACTGTGTGCCCGGCGGCTCCAGCGGGGGCGCGGCTGCGGCCGTGGCGGCGGACGAGTGTGTTGCGGCGTTGGGTTCCGATACCGGCGGGTCCATTCGCCAGCCGGCGGCCTTCTGCGGAGTAGTCGGACTCAAGCCGACGTATGGGAGGGTCTCGCGCTATGGTCTGGTCGCGTTCGCTTCCTCGTTGGATCAAATCGGTCCCATCACGAAGGACGTGCCGGACGCAGCGTTCCTGCTCGGTGCGATAGCCGGCCACGATCCGATGGATTCTACCTCGGCTGATCTTCCGGTGCCGGATTATATGAAGGCGCTGAAGAAAAAAGACTTGAAGAAGCTGAAGGTCGGCGTGCCCATGGAGTTCTTTGCCGAAGGGCTTGATCCTGAAGTCGAGCAGGCGGTCCGAGCGGCGATCAATGAGTTGCAAGACCTCGGCGGCCAGATCAAAGACATTCAACTGCCGAGGACCGATGCGGCGGTAGCCGTCTACTATGTGATTGCGACGGCCGAAGCCAGCTCGAATCTCGCCCGGTATGACGGTGTGAAATTCGGCCTGCGAGCAAAAGAGACGAAAGATCTGCTCGATTTATACATGAAAACGCGTCAAGAAGGGTTCGGCCCAGAAGTGAAGCGGCGCATCATGCTCGGCACCTATGCGCTCAGTGCCGGGTACTACGATGCCTATTACGGCAAAGCGCAAGCGGTGCGGACGTTGATCCGTCAGGATTTTGATGAGGCATTCAAAGAGGTCGACCTCATCGTGACGCCGGTGACGCCGACCCCGGCCTTCAAGCTTGGCGAGAAGAGCGAAAACCCGTTGCAAATGTATCTCTCAGACATCTACACGATTTCGGTCAATCTTGCCGGGTTGCCGGCCATTTCGGTGCCTTGTGGGTTCAGCAAAGCCGGACTTCCGATTGGATTGCAGCTGATCGGACGGGCATTCGAGGAGGAAACTCTGCTTCGGGCAGCCCATGCGTACGAACAGTCGACGCAGTGGCACCTTAAACGGCCGCTCGTTCGGTAAGAGCTCAGGAGTAAAGAGCGGGGCAACGTGGGAGGGATACTATGACCATCGTCGAAATTGCCGCCATTCTCGTCGCCGTGGCCTTCGCGGTGCTGGTCGGCTATCTCGTGCCGGTACTGATTCAAACTCGGAAGACTATCGCGGAGTCCGAACAGCTGTTGGCAAAGATGAACGCCGATTTGCCTTCGCTGGTGACTGATCTGCGATCCATGAGCCAGAATCTGAACGACCTGGCGGAGCAGGCTCGCAGCGGGATCGAACATGCGTCGGTATTGCTTCATGCCGTGGGAGAAGTCGGCGAATCGGTGCAACAAGTCCACAACGTCGTGCGCGGATCGAGTGGCACGCTCCTGACCAACGTGGCCAGCGTAGTCGCTGGCTTCAAGGCCGCCACTCAGGTCATGCGGGATCGTTATCGAAAGGAAGGAGAACCTCACAATGGCGGATGATCGGGGATCTGCAGCGGGAGCTTTATTGGCGTTCTTAAGCGGTGCGGCATTAGGCGCGGTCGCGGCCCTGTTGTTAGCGCCGCAATCCGGGCGCGAATCGCGCGAGCAACTGCGCGGCTATGCCCGCCGGGCGGAAGAGAATCTGCTCGATCTGGCCGGCGAAGCCGGAGAGCGATTCGAAGAAGCCGTCGATCAAGGGAAAGAATATGTGGAAGCGAAGAAATCCGTTCTTCGCGAAGCGTTCGAAGCCGGGCGGGAAGCGATGAAGCGCGAACGGGACCGGATGCGAAGCGAAAGTTAGCAGATGTCATGACCTACGAAGTGGTGATCGGCGTCGAAGTCCACGCGCAGTTACGGACGAAGTCCAAGATGTTCTGCGGCTGCGGCGCGACATTCGGGCGTTCAGCCAACAGCCAGACCTGTCCAGTCTGTCTCGGTCTTCCAGGAAGTTTACCTGTGATCAATAGGACTGCAGTTGAAATGGCCGTCCGCGCAGGCCTCGCGCTGAATTGCACGATCGGCGAGCACAACCGATTCGCTCGAAAGAACTATTTTTATCCCGATTTGCCGAAGGGCTATCAAATTTCCCAATACGAGGCACCGATCTGTGAGCATGGATGGATCGAGATCGCAGCCGGGAATGGGAAGAAACGTATCCGGATCAGGCGTGCGCATCTTGAGGAAGATGCCGGCAAGAACATCCATGAGACGGGAACGAGCGGCAGCCACGTCGACTTGAATCGCGCCGGCACGCCGTTGCTGGAGATCGTGACTGAGCCGGACATGCGCTCGGCCGAGGAAGTTATCGCCTATCTGAAGGGCCTTCGGGACATTCTGATGTATCTCGAAGTCTGTGATGGCAACATGGAGGAAGGCAGTTTCCGCTGTGAGCCGAATCTTTCGCTGCGTCCGTTGGGACAGAAGGAGTTCGGTACCAAGGTCGAGCTCAAGAACATCAATTCGTTCAAGTTCGTGAAGGATGCAGTTGAATATGAAATTAAACGTCAGACGAAAGTCTTGAGCGAGGGCGGCACGATTCAACAGGAAACGCGGCTCTGGAATCTCGATCGTGGCGAAACAGCGGTGATGCGAAGCAAGGAAGAGGCGCATGACTACCGCTATTTCCCCGATCCGGATCTCGTGCCGTTGAAGTTGGAGAAGGAATGGGTCGAGGAATTTCGTAAGGGCCTGCCGGAACTGCCGGCGATGCGGGCCGCTCGATTTGTCAGCGATTATGGACTTCCGGAATACGATGCCACGGTGTTGACGGCATCCAGAGGGATGGCCGATTACTTTGAAGCCGGCGTCAAATTGTTCAATCAGCCCAAGACGGTGAGCAATTGGGTGATGGGCGAACTCACGAGGGAGTTGAATAATTCTGCTACCGACGTGAGTGCCTCGCCTGTTTCTCCAGACCGACTCGCCGGTTTGTTGCAGATGGTGGATGCGGGGACAGTCAGTCTCAAAGTCGCCCGCGAGATCTTTCCCGAATTGTTTAGCAGCGGGAAGACCCCTGAGCAGATTGTGCAGGAAAAAGGGCTGACCCAGGTCTCGGATGAAGGCGCGCTGGAGAAGATCATCGATGACGTATTGGTGAAGAATCCTGCGCAAGTGGCGCAGTTCAAGGAAGGGAAGCAGCAAGTGCTGGGCTTCCTCGTAGGCCAGGTGATGAAGGCGAGCGGGGGAAAGGCGAATCCGGGGAAGGTGAATGATTTGCTGAAAAAGAAATTGAGTGGGTGAGGCTGAGTGCCTTCCTTGCTCGCGGAACGCGCACGATGAAGCTGTGCTCGTTCGACGCGCGCAGTCGAAGGCATCTCAACCCCACCCAAAGGGCGACGAGATCGGGAGGACTGCAGATAAGCAGGAGAAGCAATCATGAGCGCGATTAAGGAAATTACCGGACGACAGATCATTGATTCGCGGGGGAATCCGACCGTCGAAGCAGAGGTCACGCTGGAGAGCGGGGCGAGGGGACGGGCGGCGGTGCCATCCGGCGCCTCGACCGGTGAGAAGGAAGCGATCGAGTTGCGCGATGGCGACAAGAAGCGCTGGATGGGCAAGGGTGTCTCGAAAGCTGTCGGCAATATCAGCAAGGCCATTGCACCGGAGCTGTTGGGAAGGGACGCATTCGATCAGGCCGGCATTGACCAGGCCATGATCGAGCTGGACGGCACGAAGACAAAAGGGAAGCTGGGTGCAAATGCGATTCTCGGCGTCTCCCTGGCTGTGGCGAAGGCCGCGGCGAATGAAACGGGCCAGCCGCTCTATCGCTATTTGGGTGGGACGAATGCGCGGGTGTTGCCGGTGCCGCTCATGAATATCATCAACGGCGGCGCGCATGCCGACAATCGGCTCGATCTTCAAGAGTTCATGATCGTGCCGGTCGGAGCCAGCCAGTTCAGCGAAGCGGTGCGGATGGCGACGGAAGTCTTCCATGCATTGAAGGGGCTTTTGAAGAAAAAGGGTCTGAGCACGTCGGTGGGTGACGAGGGCGGTTTTGCGCCGGATCTGCAATCGAACGAAGAGGCCCTCACGCTCATCATGCAGGCCATTGAAGAGGCCGGCTATCAACCGGGGCAGGATATTGCGTTGGCATTGGATTGCGCCGCCAGCGAGCTGTACGACAAGAATCGCTATGTGTTGGAAGCTGAGAAAAACCGCGAGCGCTCCTCGGAAGACATGATTAGCTACTACGCCAAGCTCCTGGATCGGTACCCGATTCTGTCGATCGAAGATGGCTTGAGTGAGGTGGATTGGAAGGGATGGAAGATGCTCACGGAGAAGCTGGGAAAGCGTGTTCAATTGGTCGGCGACGATATCTTTGTAACTAATGTGGAAATCTTTTCAAAAGGCATCCACGAAGGAATTGCGAATTCGATCCTCATCAAACTGAATCAGATCGGCACGTTGACGGAGACCCTGGACGCCATCGAATTGGCTAAACGCTCCGGCTATACGGCGATCATTTCGCACCGGTCGGGTGAAACCGAAGATACGACGATCGCGGATGTAGCCGTCGCGACGAACAGCGGATTGATCAAAACAGGATCTCTGTCCCGGACGGATCGAGTCGCCAAGTATAACCAGTTGCTCCGGATTGAAGAAGAATTAGG
>CAMLHQ010000129.1 GCA_946479785.1 uncultured Nitrospira sp. | reverse complement strand
GTCCGAGATAGAGATCATGCCCGAGCGTCAGGAGCAGGAGCAGACAGACAAGCCCGAGCTTGATCCGTACCACAGCCGGCCAGTCGCTAGGAACGTTGAGCAAGAGATTTCTTCCCTGAAGAAGAACGGGGCCTGTGGTCAAGAGGATGACGATGGAAAGCCAGACGATGATCCGGAACCGCATGGCCGCGGACCGAAACAGCGCGACGTGCTCCGATATCGCGTTGCCTCTCCGCACGAGCGGCGCCAGCACCAACGAGAGAAAGATCATTCCCCCTATCCACACGACGGCGGCAAGGACGTGGAGTGAAACGGCCACGAACCAAAAAATGGCCATGCCGATCAGAAGGGGGACGACAAAGGAGTCTTCACGGACTGTGGCGCGACATTGTCCGTTTGTTTCTCCGCTGGGGAACGGAGTCTAGGGCACCAATCGATCTCAGCCAATTGTGCGGCGACAGTGAATCGATCGGCTATCGCCACCCCAGTGCCTTCCTGTTCCATCCTCATGCAGGGCCTACAGATGAACTGACAGGGGACGGGGCAGCGATGTTCTTCGCAACCGACGAGCGTATTGAACAATGCGGATTTCTTCCGGCAGTACTGAAGCGGATCTTCGGCGTCCAAGCTGTCCCGATAACAGGCCAGCCGCTGCCAGAGTTTGGCCAAGCTTGAAACGGGCTTGGCATCCATGCTGGCCCAGGCACCGGCGAGGCGGACCGCTTCGCCCACAAGCCGAACTGCTGCGTCGATGCCCGCCGGCAACGAGGAAAAAATCGCGATCGCCATCTTCTGGTCATTGACCCATTCCATGGTGAAGCTCGGCGCCTGTCGAGCCAAGCTCAGCACGCTCGAGCTTTCTTCGTCGGCCCCATAAGGAATGTGGACCACGAGATGCATCGGACCTCACAAAGAAAGAGGATGCGTGATGAACGCGTTAGAAACTGATCCCCACGTAGGGTCCCACCTGGCCGCAACTGTTAGTCGTATTGGTCATGTTCGCCATCAAGTTTACGCGCCATTCAAGCCAACGTCGGCCCTTCAGAATCCGATTCCCACATACCCGCCGACAGTGCCGTAGTTGTTCACCGTATTCGTCGCTCCTGATGCCAAGTGGTATCGTCCATCCACACCAAGCCACAGCTCTTTCCAAATCCGATACTCGGTCCCGGCCCCGAATTGCACCCCAATGTCCAGATAATTGGTCTGGTTCGAAGGAGGGCTAATGACGTGAAAATCCAGCCCGACGGGGATCACCCATGGTTGAAAATCCGTACCCTGCCTGAACTTTACTTTTGGGGCCACGTCCACGGTAAGCATTGTAACTTGCACTTTATTCAGCCCGCCGTTGCTTACCCCTGTCACTCCAGTGGTATCTGAGTTCGCCACAGTTTTAGAACTCCATCGCTTATACTCGACACCGATTTCACCGAGAATCCCCACCTTTTCCAGCATGCCCCACACGTCCCTCGTCAGCATGAGATCTGTCCCCGCACCGACGTAATACCCGGAAGTGTCATTGTTTGTCCCGGCTCCAACCGCATTGTGACCGTCGGTGAATAATTCACCTCCACGATCGCTGTTGAGGGCAGCAAAACCGCCACGAAAGAACACTCGGTTTCCTGACCTTGTCGTCTCTTCAGCCGAAGCCGGCAATACACCACAAACAGCGAGACCCGCGGCGATCGCAGCGGCGACAAGCCGCACTCCAATGCTCCTCCATACCTGCATGATGTCTCTCCTCATGGTTATTCGTCGAGGAGCACGGCCCTTCCTTCGAGCGATCAGCTGAGTTGCGCTCGCCGACCCGAGACATCAGCTTGTGAAGTAATCTAAACATCTTGTCCACGCTTCGAGATGGGTTAATCGAGCACGTGAGACCCGGCGCCTTCATGTTCAGGACCGCTCGGCGCTTGGCCGATCACGACGGACGGCTGCTTTGATCGGGCGCACCGAAAGCCCAGCCAATTCATCTTGGTGTTGGGATCCGCCCCGTTGCGCTGTGCCGCACGCGCAGTGGTACTGCTGTCGATCCAGCCGGCTCCGCGGAATGCCCGGTGCTTGCCCTGTTCCGGTCCTTGAGGATTACGGTCCGGCGCCACTTTGTAATAGTCCACGTCGTACCAATCCGCGACCCATTCGGCGACGTTGCCGATTTGTTGATGGACGCCGTAGGGACTGACGGCATTTTCATACTTGTCGACGGAAATGAGCGGTGGATAGAGCAACAGCCGCTCCGGCCGGTCTCGCACAGGGCCCGACAGTCCGGACCGGCCGAAATTCGCCCGGCTCAGCCCGGCAATTTGATTCCCCCAGGGATTGATTCGCCCGTCGTCGCCTCGAGCAGCCTTCTCCCACTCCGCCTCAGTCGGCAACCGCTTGCCGGCCCAACGACAATAGACGTCGGCGTCGTACCAGCTGACGTGCATGATGGGATGGTGGGCCATCGTGTCTTGAAAATTCCCCCCGTCGTAGCGCCAATCAAGTTGCGGCAAGCGACCTGTGTCCAACACGAATTTCAAATAGTGCAACGCCGTTACTTCGTACTTATCGATTTCAAAGCTGTCGAGATACACTGTGCGTTGCGGCATTTCGGCCTTATACGCGTTGCGGTCCACCTTTTTGTCGCTGCCCATCAGAAAGGGGCCGGCCGGCACCAGAGCCATTTCTTCTTTCGCCGGCCACTCGGCGACGCGCTGCATTGCCAGCTTCTTACCCTCCGGCGTCCATTCGACGACGATGTCCTGCGTATCCAGACCCCAGGCTACCCTCGCCAGGGTAAGCAGCGCGACGGCGATCAACAATACGTTGACTACCAGCTCACATCTTCGCCAGGTCCGAATCTCGTCGCGGTCCATCATCGGTCTCCTTATGTCGGTCAGTTCTCAGTACGTTTGTTTCTCCAACGTGGGCACGATCTGACTCTGGATATCCTCCGTGACGGTATATCGGACGTAGGGATTCTCGACCATCTGATTGGCATAGAGGCGACCAATCGGAGCATCGATCTTCACGTCCAGCCGCGTCTGCCCATCGGATTCCACCGTGACGTCATATTCTTTGGCACCGCCGATGAAGGGATGCCAGACCGTCACGCGATAGCTGCCGGGAGGAATCTGGTCGATCGTGAACCGGCCGTTCGCATCGCTGATGGCATAATACGGATTCTCAACAGCCAGGCCCCAGCTCTCCATGTAGGCATGGAAACCGCATTGCATGACGAACACGCGGCGACCTTTGGTCATGTACACATCCTGCTTCATCGGCGTCCCGGCCAGATGCTTGTGGTAACGGGCTGCCTCGCTCCCATCCTTAATATCCCGCGGATGCTGCGGATTCATCGGCAAGGGAATGTTGAAGAGCACGCGGGGCCCCAAGTGGGACGTCTCGTACGCCTGAATGTCGTGCATCGCCGGGTCCATGTTGACGACTTCGACCTCATGCCGGTCCCACACGACGTTCATGAACGGTTTGAAGGAACAATCAATGGCCTCGATCCTCGGAGCTTTGAAATCAAACGGCTTCCCCTTTTCGATCTCGTCGATGTAAATCACCACGTCGCGAAACCCGCCGTTAGCGTCGACCTTGAACGGCTGCAACACCCGCCAGCCTCGTCCATCGGAAATGCGTCCGCAGTAGATCTGATCGGGTAACGTCGTCAGGTTGTATCCCTTGGGCTTCGGGACCTCGCCCACCAGCGTGATGGTGCCGGACAGGGTGCCTCCATTGGACACAGCGATTTCCTCATAGGCATAGGTAGGACCGCCCAGACAGGCAACGATCAAGCAGGCGGCAATGACTCTCTCCGTCTTGTTCACTCCGGCCTCCCTCCTCTGGTTAATGCTGATTTGTGGGCACTTCAAACACAGATGGGGGAGCTACGTGTTACAGGCAGCTCCCCCATCGAACGAACTACGCCATGTCCACCCCGCCTACTTCATTGCGGTCGGAATGGCTTGCGGCTCAGGCTGCGCGTCCGCCCGCTTGGCGCCCATGCCGGCTGCGCCCAACGGTTGGATCCGTGAATCGCCCGCGGGCAATACACGGAGGTAGCCCCATTGGCCGGACTGTGCATAGGGTAGCCGGTTGTTCGACCACACGAAGTCTCCTGACTGACGGTACGGTCCACCCGCCCCGCCACGGATGAAGACATCGAGGACTTCTGAACCGGCATACTCCACCACGCTGATCATATCGGCGCCAGGCATGTAGGGTTCGATCGGCCACTCGTGGCCTTCAACTCCGAACATCCCGTTTTGCTCGCTGTTGGCCCCGATCACATGGATGCGGATCGGATCACCGGCATGCGCCTCGATCAGAGGCGTGGCCGGATCTTCAGGCTTGTCCACGACGCAGGGCTGGAAAATCTTACCCAACGAGCAGCCTTGCTCTTCACGATACTTGTACGGTTCGGCGCGGTAGTTGACCGAGGTCACACCGGCCACGTTCTGCACATAGGGCATGAACGACGTTCCGATGATGTTGTCCTCGTCCTGGAAGAACAGCGCCACATCGCGATAGTTCCGCTTGCCGACGTTCTCCGGCAAACTGGCATCGACGATGACGTCCGCTCTCCACGCATTCTTTTGCGAGAGATCCGCACCGGTGACAGGGTCACGGTACTGCGATCCCTTCGGGCCGACGATGATCGCGCCATACAACCCGTTACGGGGATTGACGACGACGTTGCCGCCGTCCCACACCAACGACGTCGTCTCCTTGTTCGCCGGATGGGCGTAATAGGTGTAGTTTCGGCTTTCGCCCGGTGCGATGGTCTGATCGCCGCCATTGTTGCCGACGTTCAGGCCCTGACTGTCTTTTGGATCGAAGGCTAATCCGGGTGCAAAGAACGACGCCCGGCTGGCCTTCATCTTGTTCTTCAGACTCACCTTGATGCAGTCGCCGAGGTTGACGCGCAGCGTCAGCGGATTCGGCATGACATTGCCCGCCACGGTCGTCGCTTCCTCTTCAAGCGCGAAGATCTTGCCTTCCGGAACGGTCAGCTCGATCTTGCGTTCGAAATCGACTTCGATCACATCCGGCGCCTTCGGATGAAGCTTCAGCGGGCGATCCAACGCCACCACGTTGAAGTTCTTGACCGGCGCATCGGCCGGGCAGACGCCGCTGGGAGTCGCTGGAATCCCGAGCGGATTGGTTCCCTTCGGCAGCGGTTTAAGGTCCGCCGTTTCCTTGTCGAGGACGCGCACGATACCCCATCCACCTTCGGCGAAGTGAGAGGTTCGGCCGTTGAAGTGGATGTAGTCTCCCGGCATGCCCTGGAACCCGCCCGCTTTCGTCACGAGGTCATACCGCTCGGCGATCCCGACGTGAATCGAGTTCTTCCGATTGGCATCCGCCGCGTACCGTTCCGTGAGGAAGGTATGGCCGGCGATCGTCCAGACGTGCGATTCGTTCATCAACTGATGCAGCAGGCGGAAGACCATCGTGTCACCGGTATACGCACGCAACAACGGCGTATCAGGATCACCATGGATCGCACTGCTGAACAGTTTCGACGTATCCGGATTGTTCGACAGGCGTTGGGCAAACGGTTCCGCGCGGAAGTTAAATCCGCTGCCGGTCGTGTGCGTCCCGCCGTTGAGGTATTGATTCGGTGCGTTCAAGATCTTCTCCGGCATCTGGAACGACACCGTCTTACCCGCTTCCAGCGCCACTTCAACCGGCTGTCCGGGAGGATTGCCGGCTTGGATGACGTTGACGGTAT
>CAMLHQ010000128.1 GCA_946479785.1 uncultured Nitrospira sp. | reverse complement strand
CGGGCTTTTTCCTCCGCCTCGGCCTTGAGCCGTTGGCGTTCCTGGTCGAGACTGGCTGAGAGTTGGGATTGTTCCCTGCGGAGCTGTTCTCGTTCTTGAGCGATTCTGGCTGCGTTGGCTTCTAGTTCGGTCGCATGTCTCTGCAGCTTCATGATTTCTTCCTGAGCAGAGGCATTCCCGCTCGCCATTTTCTCCCCGAGATCTTTGATTTGTCCCTGCACCGTACCCAATTCACTGTTGAGTCGCCCCTTTTCCTGTTCCAGGTTATCGAGCTTGGATTGTAATTCTCCGGAGCGCACCTCTAGAGCTGCACGTTCCTGTGCCAACGATGCGGCCTGCTGTTCAGCGGCCTTACGCTGGCTCGATTCCTGGTCGAAGTTCTGTTGCAGACCAGCCAACTGCTGCTGAAGGTCGGCAGTCTGAGCCTGGGACTTCTTTTTAAGCGCCTCCAGCTCCGCGGCTTGCTGGGACGATAACTTCTTGGCCGCTTCCAGTTCGCTCAACGCCTTATTATGCGTGTCGGTTGAGACGCAGCCGGATCCCATGATGATCATGGACGCAATCAAGCAGGTTTGCTTGATGAACAGGCAGTGACGTTTATTGTGTAGTGTCATAGGCCCTCCCTCCTCATGAAGGTGTGAATGTATGAGAACTCAGTCACATACAGCAAAGTCGGTGCCGACATGAAGTGTAATGAAACGAACTGAGAATACTCGAAGATGTCGGGTTTCTCAATGACTTGAGCGCACTACGGTTCAGGAGGGGGCAGGATCGTATCAACCATTGAGGATAGCGAGGAAGTAATCTGTATGCAGCTGCGTACAGTGAGTGCTATGCCATATGGCGGTGGAGCAGACGGGACAGTCGGTTTTGTCGTTTTCAGCGTGGGGGAATAACGCGGGAACGCGGCCGAAGCCGCGCTCCCGCAACGGGCTACTTCCCATCCGTGCCCTTCTTTTCGTCCTTTTTCTTGCTGTCGTCGTCGGCCTTCCCGCCGTTCACGTCCTTCTTGTCCTTCTGCTCGGCTGGAGTCGGCTCGCTGGCAAAGCACATCGGAGCGCCAAATCCAACGGCTAAGAATGCAGCGAGTACGATCATGTGAGTGAAGCGAATCATAATTAAGCCCTCCTTGGTTTAAAAAAACATGGGTGCCGCTGACACAGCATCCAAAAAACTCGCGCTGAGCGAGGCAGCTGAATGATGTGGGAGCAATTGTGGTGCCGCATGCTTCGCACTATCGTACCAATGGTCAACACTAGTGGAATTCCCTCTTTTGAACTCTTTTGAGTGGGAAAAGGAAACTACGTACAGTCACGGACAGGGATCGCTGCGTAGGTGAGAGCCTACGATCCTACAGTCGTGTTTGCATTGGCCGATACCAGCCATATTGAGGAGAAACAAGAAGCTCAGCGGGGCTGGAATCTTATTGCCGAACCGCTGTCTCGTCCGTCGCTCCCTTGACCTCTCTTGGGGGGCCTGCCAAGCTGCTCCTTGCTCCATGTCCATGCGCAAGCCCCACACGATCATCTTCAATAAGCCCTACGATGTGTTGCCGTGTTTTACCGATCCTGAAGGACGGCCAACGCTCGCGGACTACATCGATCTACCAGGCGTCTATGCCGCGGGACGTCTTGACCGGGACAGCGAAGGGTTGATGATTCTGACGTCAGACGGAGCACTGGCACATCGCATCACCGATCCCAAACATAAATTGCCGAAAGTCTATTGGGTTCAGGTTGAACGAGTTCCCGGGGAGGAAGCGTTGGGTGAGTTGCGGCGGGGTGTCATATTGAGCGGTGCACGTACCAGACCTGCCGAAGTGAGGCTGCTCTCGGGAGAACCGGCATTGCCGGTACGTCCTGTGCCGATCAGGGTCCGCAAGATCGTACCGACGGCCTGGCTTGAGATCACTCTGCATGAGGGGATGAATCGGCAAGTCAGACGCATGACCGCAGCCGTCGGGCATCCCACGTTACGGTTGGTTCGCGTCGCCATCGGGGCGATGGCGCTGGGTGAGCTCCAGTCCGGTCAATGGCGGACGTTGACGACACAGGAATGCAATCAATTGTTAGCAGGCTGGCGGCAGCAAAGAGCGCCTCTTCCCCGCCCACGAAGGCGATGATGACGTCAGCTCGCCTGTGCACGAATTCATGAATTCGTTGCAAGCCAGAAAGATAGGTTCATACTTACGCTCAACAACGTAAGTACCCACCACATTGCTTCTCACCTTTCTGTTGGACGGAGGGGACCATGAGAATTCAAGCCCAATCAACCGCCACTCTCTCTTCGGTGGATCGCAAGATGCTGTTTGTGCTCAAGAGACAGGGAGCACAAACCATGGAAGGTCTTTCGTCGCTGACCGGGATCGGCTGGGCGCAGGTATTTATGTCAGTCGACCGCCTGAGTCGGATCGGGAAGCTCTCGCTGACTCCCGTCCGACCCTGTGAGTATCGTATCTCAATTGCCGGACTGCTTCGCCGTTAGCCGCCTGTTCAAGCTAAAGGGTCTTCGCCGTCACCTTGTCACCGGGGAGGTGGCGGCGACGGGCATTCTCTCCTGACATCCTGACAGGCTCAAACCCCAGAGCGTTTTGGCACCGATCCGTGCCAGCAGAAGGATAAGAGAAAAGACTACCGGAGGCGAATCATGCGGCCGATAATGCCGATTCCGATGCCGAGCAGAATGTAGCCCATGAGGACGTTCACGATGACGACGCCTTGGCTCAGGACATGAGTCGGTTGGTAGTCGACCAGTCCCAAGGCCGCCGTCACATTGATGGAATAGTAGATTCCAGACCAAAAAGGAATCCAGACGGCGGAAGCGCCGGACTCGATGGGTTGCAGCCAGTGTAACTGGAAGAAGAGTTCGTACAACACACTGAAGAAGCCGATGGTGCCCAGCACCCAGAGACCCCACCGCGAGAAGCTGGTGCCATAATTACTTGTCGCCTTCCACGCCAGCTGAGCCCAAGGATGTTTGCCCTGCATTTTGGCCCAGGCGACGCGGGCATTGCGTTCGTTCAGATATTCTGCCTCGGACCATTCCAGTTCACCCGCCTCCGCAAAACAATGATTTGCTCGTGAATAGGAACGTACGGCGAAATGCTGGAGGTCATGTTTCGTTGAATCTTCTCCTGCCTTCAGTGCCGCCCGTTCGGCCAATCGTCCCGCGTTGGAATAGGCGCGCCCGGCTTGAGTGTACTGTGCGAGCCGGTCAAGTTGTTGGCCGGCCTTGTGGTAGGCCTGCGCAGATTTACCGGAATCTCGATTCTCCAAAAAGTGTGCACCGGCTAAAAAATAGAAGGCTGACTGCATGATCTCCGCTCGTGCGTCTTTTTGTCCGAATGCTTCGGCCTTTCGCAGTACGGCCTCGGCCGACTGTGTCGTCTCCAACTCAGTCTCGCCTTGCCGATAATATTCTTGCGCGATCGGATCGGTAAACGTTGGCTCGCCCATGCGTGCGTTCTCAAGGGTTAACGTGGGGGATGGTACCCCATCTATCAAGCTGTAAGAAAGCACCCTAATGGAGGGAGTTGGGGGACTCTCGGGTCAACAGGGCGGGCAAATTTGAATGGTGATGTCAGTCGGCTAAGTGCGACGAAGCGTGGCTTAAGGGTTGGCTAGTGCCGTTTGAAATATTGCACGGCCCGCTCATGCTTCTCCGCTGCCGCACGCGTCTTGAAGGTCCCGAGATTTCGACGCTTCCCTGTTTTGGGATTCTTCTTCCGGGAATAGAGACGATATTGGCCGGAACCGAGCTTCCTAATCATAGGCGATCCTGCAAGGTCTCTACTTCTGCGACGATGGTGTGATACCCGCTGGCTCCCGCCGGCTGCGGGCGGACGAGTTCAGCGATCTGGAGTTGACCCTTCGTATCTGTGGCTCGCACGACCGTTTGGAACTTGCCCTGTTTGGGCGGCTTCCAGCTGTAGTTCCAGATGACCCAAGAATAGGGCGACATGGGCGGTTCGATCTGACATTCGTTCCACGTGCGGCCTGCATCGAAACTCAACTCCACCTTGCTGATACTATGTGGTCCGCCAAACGCGATGCCGCGGAACTGTTGTTCAGGCCCGCGAAGTGGTTGGTAATGGCCCGGCGAATCGATGCGAGAAAAGATCTTGATCGTGCCATCGTCCGTCCAGCCTTTGCGCTGCCAATAGCCGAGATAGTCGCCGGGATAGACTTCGATTTCGACGATCCACTTCACATTCTTGATGCCATAAAGCCCCGGCACGATGAGTCTGACGGGGAAGCCATGTTCCTTCGGCAGCTTTTCGCCGTTCATCAAGAAGGCGATCATGACGTCATCCTGCATTGCCCGCTTGAACGGAATGCTGTCGTCGTATCCGTCGATGCCGCGAAAGATCACGTCGCGCGCCGTCTCTTCGTCTGCACCGGCTTCTTGCAAAAGTTTCCTGAGAGAAATGCCCCGCCACGTCGCGTTGCCTAAGCTGTCGCCACCCGGCAGCGTATCGATGCACATTAAGGTGGACACTTGATCGTAGGAATCACGATTCAAAATGTCCCGCCAGCTCAGCGACATCGGCTGTTTGACTTCCCCTTTGATGTTCAGTTTCCATTGTTCAATGTTGACTTCGCGCGACATGGATACGGCGCTGTCGGCGTAGTTCACGACGTAGAACTTTGAATTGGATGTGAAGTACGTGGTGTCGCGCGGCGGAACGGCGAACATGCGGCCGAACACACCACCGACGGCGTCGCAGCCGCCGGTCATGCCAATCAGCGCTCCAAGGCCAGTGGCTTTCAGTAGGGTTCGACGTGAAAAGTGCATGTGGACTCCGGACAATCGCGCCAAGCTACTCAACCATTATCATACAGGTTTTAAGCTTGCCGCAATGTTCGTGATTTAGAGAACCGAGCTGTCTCGATATGCTCCTCTTTCAGCGTTTTTCTGGTCGAAGTAGAGAGTTCTTTCCCCTTGACTCTCTACCTCGGCCTTGTTATCTTGTCGCCTGTTTACGTGTGAGTGATTCCTGCCTGTTGACCGCGCCTGACGGCGAGTCACGGTGCGGTTCCAAAGGGAAACTACCCGAAGCGAATAGCTCCGAGCACGTCCCTTGACATGCTGTCGCGCCGGTTGTATAGTGCGCGGCTCGCGTGATGAGTTTTATCGCTCTTTGACAACTGAATAGAGGACGTTGAGCAAGGTGTAAGGTGTATTGAAGTGGTGGCCCTTGGTCCAATTTAAGCAACACCTATATGAGAGTTTGATCCTGGCTCAGAACGAACGCTGGCGGCGCGCCTAATACATGCAAGTCGAACGAGAATGTGTAGCAATACACATGTACAGTGGCGAACGGGTGAGGACTACATGGGTAACCTACCCTCGAGTGGGGAATAACTAGCCGAAAGGTTAGCTAATACCGCGTACGCTTCCCGGACTGCGGTTCGGGAAGGAAAGCGATACCGTGGGTATCGCGCTCTTGGATGGGCTCATGCCCTATCAGCTTGTTGGTGAGGTAACGGCTCACCAAGGCTTCGACGGGTAGCTGGTCTGAGAGGACGATCAGCCACACTGGCACTGCGACACGGGCCAGACTCCTACGGGAGGCAGCAGTGAGGAATATTGCGCAATGGGCGAAAGCCTGACGCAGCGACGCCGCGTGGGGGATGAAGGTCTTCGGATTGTAAACCCCTTTCGGGAGGGAAGATGGGATGGGGTAACCCATTCGGACGGTACCTCCAGAAGCAGCCACGGCTAACTTCGTGCCAGCAGCCGCGGTAATACGAAGGTGGCAAGCGTTGTTCGGATTTACTGGGCGTA
>CAMLHQ010000127.1 GCA_946479785.1 uncultured Nitrospira sp. | reverse complement strand
CGTCGCGGTACGTTTCGTGCGCTTGACTGCGGCCCGTGCTTTCATTTCTCTCCGGTTCGAACAAGGTGACCCGCGAAATAAGGGTGAAACTATAGCAGGGGGTCGGAAAGGTGGTCAATGGCCAAGGAGCAAGGATTCACTCCCACTTTTGTTCGAAACATGACTCGCGGGAGGTTCAAAATAGAAAGGTCATACCGCTATAAATCGCGGCGGCCTTCAATAGACTTGAGGAGCGTCACTTCATCGGCATATTCGATGTCCATGCCCACCGGAATGCCATAGGCAATCCGGGACACACGGACACCGAGCGGCTTTAACTGATTCGTCAAGTAAATGGCGGTGGCTTCGCCCTCGATTGTAGGATTAGTAGCCAGAATGACTTCCTGGATCCCGCCGAGCTTGACGCGATCGACGAGCTCCTCCGCTCGAATATCGGACGGCCCGATCCCATCCAGAGGCGATAGCGCACCGAGCAATACATGATACAGGCCGCGATAGGCGCCCGCACGCTCGACGGCGTAAAGTGTGCTCGGTTCTTCCACCACAAAAATCTTGGTCTGATCCCTTTTCGGATCCAAACAATATTCGCAGAGATCCCCCTCGGCAATGTTCCGGCATTGACGACAAAACGACAAACCGTCTTTGACGGCGCGAATTGCCTCCGCCAACCGCAATGCATCCTCCCGATCGGCCTTCAAGACATGAAACGCCAATCGCTGTGCCGTCTTTTGCCCGATGCCGGGAAGGCGGACCAACTCTCGAACAAGACGCGCGAGCAACCCCTGTTGATCAACAGCCATCGACGACGACTCGCTAGAAGAGACCAGGGATGTTCATGCCGCCCGTGACGGATTTCATTTGGTCGGCCATCATCTGGCGGGCTTTCTTCAAGGCATCGTTCGAGGCTGCCATGACGACATCCTGCAGCATTTCAGGATCACCGCTTTTGAGGGCTTCGGGATCAATGAGGATGTTCACAATCTCCATCGCACCGTTCGCCGTCACCGTCACCACTCCCCCGCCGGCCGTGCCCGTGACCGTTTGGGTGGCAGCCTGTTCTTGCAGTTTGGCCATTTGCGCCTGCATCGCCTGCGCCTGCTTCATGATATTCGCCATGTTGCCCAAAGGGTTTTTCATTCCTGCACCTCTTTTTGATTCGAGACGGTCCTGACGTCGGCGAGTTCCGCCCCGAAGATTTCCAGCGCCTGCTTGACGACCGGATGGGCTTTCGCTCGTTCAAAGAGCACCAGTTTCTGTTCCTGCTCTTTGGCTGCTCTCATCTGCGCCATAGTCGGACCAGGCGGGTCTGCCTCCGTCAACTCGACGATGCGGATCCGGACCGGCTGGCCGCTCAGACGCTCGCACAACGACACCAGCGCTTGGATATTGTCGGCCTTCTCCAGCATCCCACGCGCAACGGTCGCCTGCTTCGCAAATCCGATCGTCAGGAGATTTCCCTCCATCGCGACCAGCCGTCCCATTTCGAGAAAGGGGGCGATGTTCGGAAACGCGTGACCGACTTCTTCTTGAAACTGCTCCCAATGCAAGGCGACCGGTTGCGGCGCACGAGAAGCGGCTGGCGATGACTGGCTGGGTGGCTTTGTCGGCTCTACGGTGGCTGATCGTACGGGTCGTGTCATGGTTTCTCCGCCTGCCTTGACCGCAGGACTGGACGAAGAGGACGCTGGTGACGGAGCAGCCGTCGATCGTAGAGGCGTGGCGGGATTGGTGGGAGTGGCAGGACGCTCCGAACTCGTCCCTTTGTCGGATCGAGGAACGGCCGGTTGCGGCGGACGTTCCGATGACGCGGCCCGAACCGGCTGATCGTCTTTTCTCGCCTCCTGTCGCAGGAGTCGCGTGGCTTTCACTGCTGCCGTTTCCAGCACAAATCTGGGATGGGCGCTGAGGCGAAGAGCGTCTTCAGCCTGGGTAAACAGCGCAAAGATCTGTTGAATCTGCTCCGGCGTCAACGAACCCTTGTCCGCCACCAGTTGCGAGAGATCGTCAGAAGAGGCCTCGATCAGCCCTGGCCATTCTTGCGACGATGTGACAGAGACGACGAGCATATTGCGTAGACACTCGACGACATCACCGCAGTAGGCCCGCAGGTCATGCCCCTGATCCAGCAACTGTGCCAGCACCCGTAACGCCGCCGCGCTGTCCTGGGTGGTGATCGCCTGAATCATGGTTCGCAGCAATTCTTGAGGTATTGCCCCCAACAACGCTTCGAGATCTGCGTGAACGATCGTCTTGCCGCCGAATGCTACGGCCTGATCGAGCAGGCTCAACCCGTCCCGCATGCTGCCTTCGCTGGCCCTGGCCAAAGCCGCGAGGCTTCGATCTTCGATCGTGATCCCGTCTTGTTTCGCCACGTGCCGCAGGCGCTCGACGATTTCAGTCTTGGCAATCCGGCGGAAATTGTAATGCTGACAACGGGACAGAATCGTCGCCGGAATTTTGTGAATCTCCGTTGTCGCGAAGATGAACACCACATGGGGGGGCGGCTCTTCCAGCGTCTTGAGCAATGCATTGAAGGCCGAATTCGAGAGCATGTGAACTTCGTCGATGATATAGACGCGGTACGTGCCTTTGAACGGCATGAACTTGACGTTCTCGCGGATTTCACGGACATCGTCCACGCTGGTATTGGAGGCGCCGTCAATCTCGACCACATCGACGGATGTCCCCTGAGCAATCTCCTGACAATTGACGCAGGTTGCGCAGGGCGTTCCGGTCGGCCCCTGCTCGCAGTTGAGCGCCTTCGCAAGAATCCGTGCAACAGTGGTTTTCCCGACACCACGCGTACCGGAAAACAAGTACGCGTGGGCAATGCGCTTGGTCGTGATGGAATTGACGAGCGTCTGCACGACATGCGGCTGGCCGATCACATCGTCGAACGTCCCGGGCCGGTATTTTCTCGCAGAGACTTGGTAATCCATTTAGATGATGGTCGTGACTTCTTTTACACCACAGGATGCTCAAAACGGTATCCCAACGAGGCCGCAGGGAGGGAGAACCACGAGGCGTACGTTGTTCGGTACGTCGAGTGGGGCAACCGACCGAGTACGAAGTTGGGAACCGTTTTCAGCATCCTGCTAAGCGGGGCCAGGTGATCCTGCGGCACCCAGAACTGATTGCTTACCGTTGCTTCCTTCCGGACCTGGCGGGGTTCACAGGGTTCTGTTGCACAGGGCCCAGCCCCTAGCACGTAAGGTATTCATCCCGTCGCCACAATTAGTGGGGCTCCGGGTCGAGCAAGCTCGGTATGGCGGAGAGGGTGGGATTCGAACCCACGGTCCCGTTGCCGAGACGCATGCTTTCCAAGCATGTCGATTCGTCCACTCTCGCACCTCTCCGCGACGATTGTCGAAGAGCGAATCTTAGCATGCGCTCCCATGAGCGGCAAGGCGCGCGTTTGACCACGTCGCACGGCTTTTCTATACTGCCGAGACGCGGAGGTGCGGCAATGAAGATCGTGATCGGAGTGATCGTCATCCTGGTGCTGCTCATCGGAGGGCTTCTCTCGCTTCCATTTCTCGTGGATCTCGCTTCCTATCAAGATCAGTACAAGCCCCTCATCGAAGAAGCGCTCAACCGCAAGATCCAATTGCAAGGCATCAGGCTGACGATCTGGCCGCGGATCGGAGCTCGCATTGCCGGCTTTACCGTTCTTGATGATCCCTCATTCAGCACCGGGCCCTTCGCCTCATTAAGTTCGCTCGACGTGGGCGTGAAACTCATGCCTTTGCTCGGCGGTCAAGTCGAAGTCGAAGAAATCACCTTGCGCGATCCGTTCATCTCCGTCATCAAGAACCAGGCCGGAGTCATGAACCTCTCGACGCTCGGGCCAAAAACGGCAGCTCAACCGGAGGCGCCTCAGCCGGAGTCTCGGCCACCACAACAGGGTGACCCGCTGCAAGCCCTTGCGCTACTGGCCGTCGATCGCCTCTCAATCGATGGCGGGACACTGACCTATCGTGACCTCTCAATCACTCCCGCAACGGAATATCAGGTCCAGAATCTAGACCTTCTGCTGAAGTCCGTTCATCTCGGCCAGACGCCGACAGTTCACGTAGATGCGACCCTACAGCCGTACAATCTACCAGTGAAACTTGACGGCAGCTTCGGACCACTCGTTCAGATCCCCGAAGTGAAGCAGTTCGACTTTACGGTGGGGTTAGGCAAGATCGCGCTCGCATTAAAAGGCGCACTGGTCGGTGGAAAACTGGACGCAACGCTGTCATCTCCATCGATCAGCACGGCCGACTTACCCAGGGCGCTGCCATTGACCAAGCCGGTCGAGATCAAAGACCTCCAAGTCGTCACAAAGACCTCCTATCCGCTCAAGCAGGGAGTTTCTGCGTTGGAGTTGGCGGATGTGACGGATCTTGGCCTTCATGTGCTGATGGGCAACTCGTCGCTGAACGTCAAGGGCACGGTCTTGGGCGGCCATGCCAAGGTGACGATCACCTCACCATCCGTGAATACGACAGACCTCCCTGTCGACACAGGTTTGAAGAAACCCGTCGACGTGAAAAATCTTGAAGTGAACGCCGATCTCAAAGGACAAGAAGCTCGGCTCTCCAACCTTTCCTTCCAATTATTCAACGGACAGGCGAAAGCACAGGGCGGAATGTCGATGGGTTCCCCTGCGCCGCCCTTCAACGGCAAGGTCACGATTCAAGAATTACAACTCGGACCGGCGCTCGCGGCTCTTAGTCCGGACAGCAAGTTGACGATGAGCGGAACGGCAGCGGCAGACGTCGCCGTGGCAGGACGAGGCTTCTCCATGCCTGATCTGACGAAAGCGCTGGAAGGACCGGGGCATCTCGAAGTCAAAGACGGAAAGATCGACGGAGTGAATCTCATTGGAGAAGCGGTCGCGTTGCTACAGGTTGTCGGCATCTCGCTCGATCAGGCCAAAGCGACGGCTTTCTCGACTGTCGAGACCGACTTCATGATCAAGCAAGGCATCGTCAACGTACAGAAGCTCTTGATGGACAGTCATGATTTTCAGGCGACCGGCAATGGGACAGTCGGGTTTGATCAAACTCTGAACCTCGCCATAAATATGAATCTCTCTCAGGCATTGAGCCAGAAAATCGCTGGCTCATCACCGGTGGCGAAGTTGGCCTTGAAAGACGGACGGCTGAGATTGCCGCTCCTCCTCACGGGGACGGTGCAGAACCCGTCGTACGGGCTCGATGCCAAAGGTCTCACGGGGAAGGTCCAAGAGCAAGTTCAAGAGAAAGCGAAAGAGGCAGTAAAGGGGCTCCTGGAGGGAACTACGAAGCCTGAAGACCTCAAGCAGCAGGGTGAAGACCTCTTAAAGGGATTGCTCGGACGATAGGAGTACTCACATGGCTGTGATGGACGTTATCACTCAATATGCGGTGCAGTATGGATTGCAGGCTCTCGTCGCCATCGGCATCTTTGTAGCCGGAGTCATCGCGGCGCGCTGGACCGGAAACCTTGCGCAGCAGCAACTCGAGCGTCATACGTTGGAGCCGCCCGTTCGGCTCCTGCTCGTTCGCGTTGTCAAGATCGTGGTTCTGCTCTTCACGGCCGTCATTGCCCTCGATGCGTTAGGCGTACCCATCGCCCCTCTTGTTGCGGGCATCGGCGTCGCGGGTGTCGGAATCGGCCTGGCCCTTCAAGGTGTGCTCAGCAACGTCATGGCCGGCCTCTCGATCATTTTTACTAAACCGTATCGCGTGGGCGAACATGTCTCGATCCTCGGCGTCCACGGTGACGTCATGACAATCGACATCTTCTCGACGATCCTGAAGCATCCGGACCAGTCTCGCATCGTGATTCCGAACCGCAAGATCATAGGGGAAATCCTGCACAACTTCGGCACCATCCGCCAACTCCATCTGACCGTCGTTGTCTCGTATCAAGCCGATATCGAAAAAGTGCTGGCCGTTATTGCAGACATCCTCCGGCAGAACACACGCATCCTGAAAGAGCCAGCTCCCTCCGTTGGTG
>CAMLHQ010000126.1 GCA_946479785.1 uncultured Nitrospira sp. | reverse complement strand
ACACCTATCGACGAACAGCATCACTGAACCAGGTTGTGATGCATGGCGTATCGAACGAGATCCGCGTTCGTCTTGACATTGGTTTTCTCAAGGATTCTGGCCCGGTAGGTGCTGACCGTCGTCACATTGAGCTTGAGTGTCCCGGCGATTTCGGTGACCCCCTTACCTTCCACCAAGAGCTGGAACACCTGAGACTCTCGGCCTGAGAGCGTTTCATGAGGGAACTTGGTGATATCCGACTTGGCCTCTAGTGCCAACTGTTGCGCAACAGTTTCACTGACATATTCTTGCCCGGCTAGGATTGTCTTTACCGCGCGGACAACTTCTTCGGGGTGGGCATTCTTCCTGAGATATCCATCCCCTCCTTTCTGAAAGACTCGCACTGCGTACTGTTCCTCTGGAAATATACTCATGACCAAGATGCGTAACCGCGGACTCAGCCGCTTGAGGTCCTGAAGCAGTTCCGTTCCGCTTCGACCCGACAGACTGATATCGAGAATAGCCATATCCAAGGATTGAGTTCGGACCAGATGGAGAGCCTGCTGGGCCTCTCCAGCCTCACTGATCACCAATTTCCCTAGAGTCTGCGTGAGGAGATGCTTGATCGCGCTCCGAAAGAGTGGATGATCTTCAACAATGAGAATCCTGTACATAAGCAGGTTCTGCGGATCTGTCCTACCTCGATGGATGCTATTGCCCACTCATGCGTGAGCTTGAGCGCCGGGTCACCCATTCGACGGCATGGAATCAAACCCGTACTTGATCAGGAGCATCTGTATTCGTGGGCTCATGATAAAATCAAAGAACTCTTCCGCCGCCTTCAAAGATTCGTCACGACAGGTCCATACCACCGCTTGGCCAAATTGAACCGACGTCTGCTTTCCGGCTGGGGCTTCATCGATGATGCGAACTTGCCCGCTGTTGATCGCATCGACCCGATAGACGATGCCTACATCGGCAACTCCGGAAAGAACCAGATTCACTACAGCGTCAGTATGGTCTGCGTGGAGAAGGTGGTAACGGCTCTTGTAATCGAGCTTCCTCAGAGACATCGCCGTAATTTGTCCCAATGCCGACGTTCGAGGATCCCCCAGCGCCATGCGAGCTGTTCGTCTCGGTGGCACATCGCGAAAGGAGACAGATGTTAGCGGAGAGGCCATGGACATCACCAACACAAGAGAGGTCTGCGCATAAATTCGAGGTCCTCCGTTGAGCGTGAGTCCCTTGCTTTCCAATTTCTTAACATCGTCGATTCCCTCAGGAAGAAACACATCAATCGCTGCTCCCTCTTCGATTTGTTTCCGAAGTGTTTGCGACGGACCGTACAGCACGTGTACCGTCACACCGTATTCCTTTTCGAATAACGGCACGATTTCTTCGAATGGAGCTTTCAAGCTGTGGGCCGCCCCGACCGTCAAGGTTTCAGCCTGAGCATAGTCTCCGGTTGCAACAACGCCCGCGAGTCCGCTTATGATAGCCATCGCCATGCCGAATGTCAGAATTCCAGCCATGGTGCTTCACTTTCTGACCCTAGAGGGTCTTACCTGAAGAATTGTTACTCGAGCAGATCATGATTGGAGAAACAGCAAGATCAATACCAATTGTAGTATTCATTCGATGGCCTGTAGAAAACCATCCCAACGCCACATTTCTAACGAATTCTCTATCACCTTCCAACCGCATCGCTCACGCGTAATGGCAAAACCGTGTGATTCCGCACGCCGCGCTCAGTGCGCAATCGCTGAATCCGTTTTTTCCATGCTTTGATTTAGACAGCGCTGCCGACCAGATTGTGCCGATAAATTGCGCACATCCTGCCATCGCCGACCCGCATGTAGAGTGAATACGACGGTTGGTAAGCACTTTGCTACATACGTCTTAGGAATCGTCTTGATCAGAGGCGATTTTAATCCAAGCGGAATGCGAATGACAAAAAATCAAACCACTTTTAGCGGACTTTGCACATGAACCAGATCGTCCTCATTGCCCTGCGCAGGCCATACACCTTCGTCGTCATGTCCATCCTTATCGTGCTGTTAGGCACCAAGACGGTGCTCCACATGCCGACCGACATCTTCCCGAATATCACGATTCCCGTCACCTCCGTGGTCTGGATCTACTCCGGTCTGCTGCCGCAACAGGTGGAAGGGCGCATCACGTATTTATTCGAACGCTTTTTGACCTCGACGGTGGAAGGCATCAAGTACATCCATAGCCACTCCTACTTCGGCAGCAGCATCACCAATATTTATCTCCAGGACGGAGTCGACGTGGGGAGGGCCGAAGCGGATATCGTGGGCATTGCGCAGAACGTCGTCAAGGCGCTGCCGCCCGATATTTCCCCGCCCATGGTCATGCGTCTCGCCCCATCCTCCATCCCGGTGGCCATGCTCCAAATCAGCTCCGATAATATGACGCCCGCGGAGCTCTATAATCTCGTCTATATGCGAATCCGCCCCCTGCTCGTGACGGTACCGGGGATAGTCCTGCCGCACCCATACGGAGGCCAGGACATGCAGGTCATGGTCAACCTCGATCAGCAGAAATTGCTCGCCCGTCAACTCACTCCGTCGGACATTCACGATGTCCTCATGAAGCAATACCTCGTACTGCCGGCCGGCGACATCAAAATCAAGTCAACCGACTGGATCGTCCTGACGAACGCGTCACCGTTGAAGATCGATGATTTCGCGAACATCCCGATTAAGCGGGTAGGCAATGCATTCATCTATCTGCGCGACGTCGCCACGATAAAGCTCATGGGCCGGGTGCAACAGAACGCGGTGCTGGTGAAGGGCAAACAGACCGTCATCCTCGTCGCGATGAAGAGCACGGAGGCCTCGACCCTCGACGTGGTCGATGGCATCAAGAAGATGATCCCGCGCGCCGAGCAAATCTCTCCGGAGGGCGTGGAGATCAAGCTCCTCGACGACGCCTCGACCTTCGTGAAGGATTCGATCTCGGACGTCCTGCATGAAATGCTCATGGCTGGTGCGCTGGTCGGCCTCATTGTGCTGTTGCTGCTCGGCTCATGGCGAGCCACGGTCATCGTCTGGACCTCGATCCCGCTCTCCATTCTGACCGCCATCATCGGCCTGCATCTGCTCGAAGAGACGATCAACGTCATGACCTTGGGTGGGTTAGCGCTGGCCGTCGGCATTCTGGTCGACGACGCGACCGTGATGATCGAGAATATCGATCGCCATATCGAAATGGGCAAGCCGCTGGAGACGGCCATCATCGACGCCGCCAATCAGATCGTCGTCCCGACGCTCGTCGCCACCCTGTGCATCGCGATCGTTTGGCTCCCGCTCTTTGAACTCGGCGGTGTCGCCGGCTACCTGTTCAAGCCCATGGCGGAGGCGATCATCATCGCGATGCTCGCCTCCTTCCTCCTATCACGCACGCTGGTACCGACCATGGCGAAATATATGATGAGGAGCCACCATGTCGAAGCCGCATGAGCCTCACGGGTTGCCCAGTGCGCAACCGTCTCGGAACGTCTTCATCCGCTTTCAAAAGGGATTCGAGCGCCGCTTTAATCAGTTCCGCGAGCGCTACGGTGCGCTGCTAGAACAGGTGATCGCCCGCCGCCGCGCTGTCGTTATGATCGCTCTGGCCATCGCATTGGGCTCCCTTTCCCTCTTTTTCTTCCTCGGACGCGATTATTTCCCCGAGATCAGGTCGGGGATCATTACGATGCATATGCGGGCGCCGCTCGGGACGCGCATCGAGGTGTCAGGACGCATTGCCACTCTTGTCTCCCACAGCATTGAGGAGTTGCTGCCCGGTGAAGTCGTAAACGTCGTCAGTAATTGCGGCCTGCCGGTCGGACCGCACAACCTCGCCTTCATTCCGACGCCGACGATCGGCTCCCAGGATTGCGACTTGACGATCCTCTTGAAGGATGAAAAGTCGCCGGTGTGGGACTACCGCCGCATTCTCCGCAAGGGCTTGATTGAGCGGTATCCGGGAACCGAATTCACGTTCCAGCCGTCCGATCTGACCGCAAAAATTCTCAATTTCGGCGCGCCTGCGCCGATCGACGTGCAGATCAATGGCCCGGACGTGTACCCCAACTACGAGTACGCCCGCAAATTGCTGGGCAAGTTTCGCGAGATCCCCGGCGCCACGGACGTGGTGATCCAGCAGACGATGCGCACGCCGACGCTCATGGTCGAAGGCAACCGCACGTTCGGACTCGGTGTCAACAGGACGCTGAAGGAAATGGCCGACAATCTGCTCATGACGACCGCCGGGAGCCAACAGGTCGACCAGATCTATTGGCTCGATCCCAGTACCGGCATGTCGTACCTGATCAATGTCTATACGCCGCAGCCGCAGATCAACAGCGTTAATAGCCTCAAGACCGTCCCGGTCGAGTCCTCGGACAATTCTTCTGACAATGATGTGCAGCTCCTCGGCAATTTGGCCAAGATTTCAGCGGAGGGAACACCGGGCGTGGTCACGCACGGGAACATTATGCCGCTCTTCAACATCTATGTCTCCGCCGAAGGACGCGATCTCGGCGGTGTGCTGGCGGATGTGGAAAAGGTTACCGAGAGCATGAAGGACGAGTTGCCCCGCAGCGCGGCGATCGAAATCCATGGCCAGGCCTCGCTGATGCACGACGCCTATTTCGAGTTGATCGTCGGACTTGTCGTCGCGGTCGCGCTGGTCTATCTGCTGATCGTCGTCAACTTCCAATCCTGGCTGGATCCCTTCATCATCATTACAGCCTTGCCGGGTGCCTTGGCGGGCATCGCGTGGTCGTTGTTCCTGACCCATACGCGGCTGTCGGAGCCTGCCCTGACGGGCGCGATCATGACCATGGGCACGGCAACCGCCAATTCAATCCTCGTCGTGTCCTATGCCCGCGAGCGGCTCCAGGAGCACGGCGACGCACTGCGGGCCGCGATCGAAGCCGGAACGACCCGCTTCCGTCCGGTGCTCATGACCGCCTCGGCCATGATCATCGGGATGGTCCCCATGGCGACGGGGTATTCCGCGAATGCGCCGCTGGGTCGTGCCGTCATCGGCGGCTTACTCGTCGCCACATTGTTCACCCTGTTTTTCGTGCCCTGCGTGTACACCATCTTCTATACCCGGCCAACGGCTCGCCAACAGGAGCGTCCTTCATGATGCAACGTTTCAGTGGAAAAGTGGTGGCACTGTCCGTCATCTCCTTGGTCCTGCTCTATCTCGGCTATCGAATTTATGAGAGCAGAAGCGACGCCGCTTTGCTGCGCGAGCAGACGCTCGAAAGCGCGGTTCCCACTGTTGCCATCGTCTCTCCAAAGCCAGTGCCGTCTACCGAGACCATTACGCTTCCCGGCAATGTGGTGGGCTGGTACGAGGCACCGATGTACGCGCGTGTCACGGGCTATGTGAAAATGTGGTACAGGGACTACGGAGACCAGGTCAAGAAAGGCGACGTCCTTGCCGAAATCAATGCGCCGGATCTCGACGCCGAATATCAGCAGGCCAAGGCGGATCTAGACTCGGAGCGCGCCAGGTATAAACTCGCCGAGGTGACGGCCAAGCGCTGGGTGGCGCTGCGCCCAAATCATGCGGTTTCCGAGCAGTCAATCACGGTGCAGGAACAAAACCTGAAAGTCCAGGCCGCGATGGTCAAGGCCGCGGAGCAAAAGGTCGGGAACATCGAGGCATTCATTCGGTTCAAAACGATCGTCGCCCCCTTTGACGGCGTGGTGACCCAGCGCAATATCAACGTCGGTGATTTGGTCAGTAAGGAAGGCAATCTCAACACCCCCAATGCGAGAAACAACCTCTTTACGGTGGCCGACGTCCATGTGATGCGCCTCTTTGTGAGCGTGCCGGCGTCGTTCGGCCCTTTTCTCCAGCCCGGTCTGACCGCCGACGTGACCGTGCCGCAATTGCCCAATCGCCATTTCACCGGGAAATTCCTGACCGTCGCCCGGGGATTCGATGTGAGCACGCGTACCGCGGTCACCGTCTTCACAATCGACAACGAGGACAGAGCCCTCTGGCCCGGCTCCTACGCCGAAGTCCATCTCACGGCGCCGATCGATCGGCAAGCATTCACGATTCCGTCCACCGCGTTGGTGTTCCAGGAGCACGGCACGCAAGTGGCGGTCGTCACGGACGATGACCGCGTGCATTTGAAACCCATCGCTGTGAGCAAACTCATGGACAACGCGGTGGAAGTGGCCGAAGGGCTTTCCGGGAGCGACCGCGTCGTGAACAACCCGAGTGCCGCATTGCTGGAAGGCGACACGGTACGCATCGTTACGCCGGCG
>CAMLHQ010000125.1 GCA_946479785.1 uncultured Nitrospira sp. | reverse complement strand
AATAGGCCAAAGAGCCGCTCTAGGTCCTGCCGGAACCAGCCGGGATGTCGCGCCCGCATCACGTTGATCGAGTAGAAGCGGGCACGCTTGCCACCAGGCAACCACCTCCATAGATACAGGCGCGCTATCCACATCAACATGGTGAGCATGCGACGCTTCGCCTGCACGCCCGCCGAGTAGCCATAGGCGCAGAGCAGGCCGCGGCGCTTGAGCGCCGCGAACGATCGGCGATAGCCGTCCTCGGCGATGCCGTCGAAGACGACGTCGAACCCGCCCGGCAGGACGCGCGTGAAGTCTTCGCGTTGGTAGTCGATCGGCGTGGCGCCGAGTTCGCTGATCAGCGCCGCGTGCGCCCCGCGCGCGGTGCCCCACAGCTCCAGGCCGGCCAGCCTGCCGAGCACGAGCAGCGCCTGACCGACGGCGCCGGCGGCTCCCTGCACGAGCACGCGCTGTCCTCGCTGCACCCGGGCCGCGCGGTGAAGGAGCTGGTATGCGGTCGTCCAGCTCAAGATCAACGCAGCCGCCTCCGCCGCGTCGACGCCTGCCGGCACGCGGGTCAGGCGGTCAGAGCGGAGCGTGCGATAGGAGGCGTTCGACCCGAGTACCGTCATATCGGCCACGCGGTCGCCAAGCTGAAAGCCGCTCACGCCCTCACCGAGCTGATCGATTTCCCCGACGACGTCATAGCCGAGCACGAATGGCGGCTGGCGGCGCATCGTTTGGGGGTAGAGGTGGCGCCGGATCACCACATCGGTGTACTCCAGGCCCGAGGCGAGCACGCGGACCCGCACCTCGCCGCGGCCGGCGGTCGGCAGGGGAGCGTCGACCACCTCCAGCCCGTCGGGACCACCGAAGCGCTTGACTTGAACAACCCGGTTGCAGCGCTCTCTCATAGGCGGATTGTCTGAGGGATAGAAATTGTGACCGTATCACGTGTCGCGGGAAGGCTCAAGCCGGGGTGTTGGGTTGGCGTGCGGCCCAGGAAAAGCGGTCGGGGGACCTGCTCGGGGCAGTCAACGGTGGTGTACCGGGATGAAAGGCGTCCTTAATCGTGCCTATTCAAATACTTTCTTGTCCGTGAAAGAAAGCCGAGCGTCATGAATACTGGGGCAAGGAGCAGAAGTGTCGACGGTTCCGGCACAGAGTCTATCCGAGTGATTCGGACAGCGAAATCTCCGTTTGGATCGGAGTTGTCACTGTAGTAGATATCATGAGCGGCGACGAAGAGATAATTGGCTCCAACAGGAACATAAAGAAACGTGTTCGTGATCCCAAAGTCATAGGGAATGTCCGTCGGCATGTTACCAAACAAGGTATTCCAGGTAACGATGTGGACCCCCGCATCAAGAGCGTCCGGGACCCGATCGAGGATATTTGGCGCCAGGAGTGTATCGCTACTGCTGAACACTCCGATCATCTCCTTAACAGTGTCCATGGCCGATACGTCTACACCCGGACCATACCCAGCATGACCATCATACCAAGCGCCTAGCTCCTCAAGTTGTATGAGGTCTCCTCCGTTGATGCCCAACGCACCGAGCGCAATTGGCGTCGTGCCCGGAACCGAACCATTGCCTGACCAAGGGTCATTATTGGTGAACAGATAGGTGTTGAGCGGGTCAATCGAAATCGTGATGGCCATTGCCTCGTTATGGGGAACGAACAAGGCAATGCTTAAAGAACAAATCTGAAGAAGTTTCCTGGGCTGCACGGTTTTCCTCCGGTTCTGCTCTCTTCCAAGCGAGAACATTATCTTGAAAGTCATAAGCCGATGTCGGCTTAGAGACAGCAAGAGATATACCGCACAGCGCCGCCTTGATAGGCATCTGTCTCAATCTCAATTCTTTTTTAAAATACGAGACTTACTGTGTTCTGCCATTTGATGAGGTAGGTATCTTTCTCCAAGCTGCGGCTGTTGAGCCGCATGGATCTGGGACGAGATGCGGTAATTCATCCGCATCTCGAGTCCCGTGCCCTATTCATCCATTTCGCGACTATTTGTTAAGGGAAGGGTCCTTAATTTTGAAGCCGGGGCTGGCATGTATCTGCGTGGTGGTAGGGCACACAAATGCAATGCACTAACTCGCTCATCCCTTAAGCACTTTGCGGCTCACGAGATTGCCCATAAAGAAGTTCGCCCTATGCCACGTCATGCTTCTTGAACCAGGTCTGCAGCCGACGCCATCCATCCTCCGCCGGCTCCTTGCGGTAGCTCGCTCGATAATCGGCATAGAAGGCGTGAGGAGCATCTGGATACACGATAATACTAGACGGACTATTAGCCGCCTTCAGTTCCGTCCGCATTTGATCAACCGTCTCAAGGGGGATGCCTTGATCGTTTCCGCCATAAAGACCGAGCACCGGAGCTTTCAAGCTCGCTGCAATGCCTATCGGGTGCGTGGGTTGAAGTTCGCTTGCCTTGCCGACGAGTCGTCCATACCAGGCAACGCCGGCTTTAAGTTGGGCACTGTGCCCAGCATACAGCCAGACAATCCGCCCACCCCAGCAAAATCCCGTGATACCGAGCTTCTCAACATTGCCTTGCTCTGAAGCCTTGACCCATGCCACGGCTGCATCGAGATCGGCCATGACCTGCGCATCTGGCACTTTCGACACGACTTTGCGGATCTCATCGATGTCGGACAGCCTGGAGACATTGCCCTGCCGCGCATAGAGCTCTGGTGCGACGGCCATATACCCCAGCTTGGCCAGTCGGCGACACACGTCTTTAATGTGTTCGTGGACGCCGAAGATTTCCTGGACGACCAGAACGACCGGAAACAAGCGTCCTTGTGACGGCATTGCACGATAGGCTGGAATGTCGCCGTCGCCGACTGGAATCATGACATCACCAGCCGTCAAACCTGACGCATCCGTGACGATTGTCTCGGCCCAGACCGGGCGTGCAGCCAGAGCAAAGCCCATCGCCAGCGTTGACACCATGAACCCACGCCGCGTTACTTCAGCCGCATGAAGCACGTCGCGCGAGTAGTCAATATGTTGTTGTTCCTTATCCTTCATGTGATTCCAATTCCCGACCTAGGAACGAGGCGCCTTGGTTAACCTTGTCTTGCCCTTTCTCGCTGAGCGAGAGGCACGCGTCGCCCTATGGATGCGCCACCCGCCAGTTTTTGCCGACGCCTAAATCGACCTTCAGAGGAACCGACAGACCGAGCTGCCTGCCCACACCTTCCATCTCCCGCTTCACAAGCTGCTTCGTCTCCTCCAAATCCTTTTCCGGCACCTCAAAGATTAACTCGTCATGGACTTGGAGGATCATCCTCGCGTGCGGCAACTCGTCGTGCAATGTCTTGTGGACGTTGATCATGGCGACTTTGATCAGGTCCGCTGCCGAGCCTTGGATCGGGCTATTCACCGCCATCCGCTCGCCGAAGCCACGCTGCACCGGATCGACGCTCTGCAATTCGGGGATCGGCCGCCGACGTCCGAGTATGGTCGTGGTGTACCCTTTTTCTTTTCCTTCGGCGATGTTCCGGTCCATGAGCGCCCGGACTGCTGGGAACCGTTCAAAAAATGTGTCGATATACTTCTTGGCCTCCGCCTGCGGAACACCGATGTTTTGCGAAAGGCCGAACGGGCTGATGCCATAGACGATGCCGAAGACGACGGTCTTGGCGGCCCGCCGCATGTCTTTCGTAATTTGACTCGACGGCAGGCTAAAAATTTCCATTGCCGTCGCCATGTGAATATCTTCGCCCTTGGAAAACACGGCGAGCAGCCGAGGATCTTGCGACAAATGTGCGAGGATGCGCGGCTCGATCTGGCTGTAGTCGGCACAGAGTAATTCATGCCCCTTCGGCGCGATGAAGGCTTCGCGGATACGCAAGCCATAGTCGCCTTTGACCGGGATATTTTGGAGGTTCGGCTCGGTGGAAGAAAGTCGTCCCGTTGCCGCCACGGTTTGATTGAGCGAAGTGTGTAGGCGCTTGGTCTCCGGCCTGACCAACTCTGGCAGTGCATCGACATAGGTCGACTTGAGTTTGCTGAGACTCCGGCAGTTCAGAATCTGTGACGGCAACTCGTGTTGAGCAGCCAGTTGGGTGAGCGTGTCCTCATCCGTGGAATAACCCGTCTTCGTCTTGCGGACCGGCTTGAGTCCGAGCTTCTCGAAGAGCACCGTCGCGAGCTGTTTCGGCGAATTGATGTTGAACTCGCCGCCCGCCAACCCGGCGATCCTCTCCGTGATGCGGTCAAGCTCTCGTTCCAGTTCCTTGCTCAGCGCATGCAGCCCTTCGACGTCCAGCAGGAATCCGTTCCCCTCGATCTCAGCCAATATCGGCACAAGAGGCATTTCGACGTCGGTAAAGAGTTTCATGCTGCCTTGTTCAAACAGGCGCTCCGTGAGCACCGGCCCAAGGCGGGCTAACGCGGCTGCCGCTTCCGCCGCTTCGTCCCGCGAACCATGATCCACTTCGAACAGCGATTGCGGTTCCACCTTCGCCTGTTTCCCCCTCGCGAGCCGTTCGCCCAACATCTCTATCGCAATGGTCTCTAGTTGATGATCCCGCCGGTTGGGATTGAGCAGATAGTCCGCAATCATCGTATCGACGAAGGGACCGGCGAGCGTCAATCCGATGCGATGGAACGCCAGCAGCGTTGCTTTGAGGTCGTGCACGATCTTGGGTCTATTTGGATCGTGCAAGAGCGTCGTGATGGGCCGCATGAACGTGCGGACGTCCAGCGGAATGAAGGCGGTCTTCCCGCCGGTTGAAACGGCCAGGCCGAGCACTTTCGCATCCAGGCCCGGCCTGCCGGCCAGAAGGCACTGGATTCCGAGGGAACCGCCTTTCGGCAAGCCATCGACGAAGCGCTGCGCGGCTGCTTCATCTTCGATGATGGTCGTGTCCTGCGCCTTGCCCTCATTCGGCTTCGGAGAAGGGCAGAGGTTCTTCAGCAAAGTGGTGAATTCGAGTTCGCGCAGGAGATCAGTCAACTTATCTTGATGAGGCGGATTGATCCGATACAACTCGGGGTGAAACTCCACCGGGCTCTGGGTCTCGATGGTCGCGAGCTTCCTGCTGAGGCGAGCGTTGTCCGCCTGCTCGATCAACAAGGCCTTGATCCGCGCCGGCGTGACTTCATCGACATGGCGCAACAACTCGTCGATCGTGCCGAACTGCGCGATTAGTTTTATGGCAGTTTTCTCGCCGATGCCTTTCACACCGGGAATGTTGTCGGTGCTGTCGCCCATCAGGCCCATCACTTCCACGACACGCCCCGGTTCGACACCGAACCTCTCGCGGCATTCCGCTTCCCCGAACCATTTGCCTTTGACCGGATCGTAGATGCGGATGTGCGGCGTCAGGAGTTGAAACATGTCCTTGTCACCGGTGACGATGACAACATCATAGCCGGCCCGCTCCGCCTGACAGGCCAAGGTCCCGATCAGATCGTCGGCCTCGTAGCCCGCCTGCCTGAGAGCGGGAATGTTCAGAGCTTCGACCACGCGATGGACATAGGGAATCTGGACGCTCATACCCTCCGGCATCGGCGGACGCTGCGCCTTGTACGCCTTGTATTCTTCATGGCGAAGGGTGGGGCCCTTTTCGTCGAAGGCAACGGCCAGACCGTCAGGCTGGTGCTCGCGGATGATCTTCAGCAACGTGGTGGTAAACCCGTAGACCGCATTGGTCTGAAGGCCTTTCGAATTGTTCAATGCCGGTAGGGCAAAGAAGGCGCGATAGATGTAAGCGCTCGCATCGATCAAGTAGAGGGTCGGTCGGCTGGAGGCTGTTGACGGCGGCATTGACGTTATTGATCCGGTGCAAGGAGGAGCGGCGGTTTGTTGAATTTCTGGCGCATGCTATTGACCACGCTTAACACGGTCGGCTGGCCGATCAGTTTCGCCTCCACTTTCCGCTTGCCCGGAAAATCCAGCATTGAGATTCCGATGAGCATGGTCAGGACGCCTTGGCCTGGCAGAAACAGCATCAAAAATCCGGCGAAGAGGAAAATGGCGCCAACGGCGTTTTTCACGATGTGGCCGACGAGCCGAAGGACGGGATGGTGATCTTTCATCCAGGGGCGCGGGACGCGGACGTCAAAATAGTCTGCCGGCAGCCGCACCAGGATGAACGGGATCGCGATCAGCGTACCGATAAAAAAGACCATCGACAGCACAGTGAGCCAGATCAACGTGTCAGTGGAAACGTATTGTTGAACCGTGGAGAGCAACCAGTCCATGGGGCCGGCATCCTAACATGCGACCTGGCAGGCTGTCGAAAAACCATTCCCCTCGTGCACTATGGAGTGACTGAATATCGCGGATCATCCAGAGGGTGTT
>CAMLHQ010000124.1 GCA_946479785.1 uncultured Nitrospira sp. | reverse complement strand
TGATCCGACGTTCCGTTCGTATGTGGATCGGCGTGTCACGCTCGAGTGAGCGCGTCCGGTTTGAATCTCCTTCGGACCTTCTGTAGAATAGCCCTTTGATTCTTCCATACTGCTCAAGCGCCGGGCGTTTCAGCTCTTCATGACTCACCCGCCACAGCCATGGATCTCGGTGGTCATCCCCATTAAGGATGAACGTGATACTCTCATATCGTTGACCGAACAGCTGATGAAGGAATTGCAAACCAGGGAGGAATCGAAGACCGCTCCGTTTGAGATCATCCTTGTCGATGACGGAAGCCGTGACGGCAGCAGCGAGGTGATCGACCGGTTGGCCGCTGAATATGCGCCGGTGAGCGCCCTGCATTTCGATCGCCACTATGGGCAATCCGCGGGACTCGACGCAGGATTCAAACGGTCGACCGGCGCGTTAATCGCCACGATGGACGGCGATCTCCAGAACGATCCGGCCGATATCGGCACCCTGCTCGCCTATACCAAGGACTACGATCTCATCTGCGGATGGCGGACCGATCGGCACGACGGCCTGCTTCGAAAAGTTTCAGCTCAAGTCGCCAATATAGTGCGCAGTGCCGTCACCGGCGATCGCATCCATGACACGGGCTGCTCGCTCAAGCTGTTTCGGCGACGCGTTGTCGATCGGCTCCCGATGTTTAGCGGCATGCACCGGTTCTTTCCCGCGCTCGCACTGATGCACGGATTCACGGTCACGGAAGTGCCTGTTCGCCACCATCCACGCATATACGGGGCCTCGAAGTATGGCATCCGCGATCGCCTGTTCAGGAGTCTCTATGATCTGTTCGCGGTGCGGTGGATGCAAAGCCGTTGCCTACACTACAGATTCCGCAACGAATGACTTCTCTATCATGAATGTCACCGAAACCATCTGGCTTGCCGTTGGATTCCTGGGTCAAGGCCTTTTTTTCGGTCGATGGCTCATTCAATGGATTGCGTCGGAGCAAAGAGCGGAAAGCCATGTGCCAGTGGCATTCTGGTACATGAGCTTGATCGGGGGATTGATCACCCTCGTCTATGCCGTCTACCGGAAAGACCCGGTGTTTATCGTCGGCCAGACTGTCGGCACCTTGGTCTACCTCCGAAACCTGATGATGCTCAAGCGGATTTCGAACAACGGGAAGCCCCTCTCCTGATCACCGACCAAACGATGAAACCATGGCAGCACATCGCAGCATTACTCATGTTGGCCGGCACGCTGTTTTTTCTTGAGCTGGGCACGCTAGGGCTCACGGATGTCGACGAGGGCAACAACGCCGAGGCCGCCAGGGAGATGCTCGAAAGCGGGGATTGGATCAGTCCGACGTTTCATTACGAACCCCGCTGGAAGAAACCCATCTTCAATTATTGGCTGATCAGCCTGTCCTACCGAGTGTTCGGCGTCAACGAATTCGCGGCCCGCCTGCCGGCGGCATCGTTCGGCGTCATGCTCGCACTGCTCCAATATCTCTTCCTGAGCCGCGCACGCGGAACAGCCGTGGGATTTCTCGGTGCGGTGATGCTGGTGCTCAACGTCGAGATTCTCGCCATCGGCCACATGGTCATTCATGACAGTGCCTTGATCTTTTTTACGACGCTCTCCCTGTTCGCGCTCTGGTTCGGACTCAATGGCCAAGGGACGCAACGCTCCCTGCTGTGGTTGTTTTATGTGGGAATCGGGTTGGGAGTATTGACGAAGGGTCCCATCGGCGTGCTCGTGCCTCTCCTCGTTGCGGCTTCATACATCCTGCTTACTCGAAAGGTGAGCCAATTTTGGCACCAGGGGTTCCCGATTCTGGGGACGCTCGTCAGCCTGTCGCTGGCACTGCCTTGGTACATTGCCATGTCGATGCTCCACGGCTCGCAATATTGGAACGCCGCGTATCCTGAAATGGCGGGACGGTTTTTTGCTACGCTCGAAGGCCACGGCGGCACGGTTTTCTTCTACCTACCGGTGTTGTTGATCGGTTTTTTCCCCTGGAGCGGCTTTCTTCCTGCGGCACTCTATGACACGTTCAAAACGTGGTGGGACCATCGCGGCGCGGCTGCAGCAGCGACCGTTGACAGAGGTGATGACCTGGAGTTCTTCGCCGGCATCTGGGTGGTGGTGGTATTTGTGTTCTTCAGCCTGTCGAGCACGCGGCTGCTTCACTACATCGGTCCGCTGTTCCCTGCCGCGTCTATCCTTGTCGCCTGTTACTGGAAGCGCTCCATGGACCGGCCGATGACCAGCTGGTTCCGCGGGGCCATTCATACCATCATGATCACGGGATATCTGATGGGACTTGCTCTGGCTTCTGCGCCCCTGCTCTACGCCAAGTTCGTCGACAAGATCGCCAGAGAATTTCCCATGGCCCATCAGGTCGATCTCGGTCCCAGTCCAATCGCATGCGGAGCGATTCTGGTCGTGGGATCAGCCCTGGTGGGCTACTTCGGGCTTTCGGAAAAGCGCCGGTATGGCGCCGTGTGGGCCGCCGGCGCAACCATCGGTCTCACGCTTTTCGTGGGACTGAAATTCGGGCTGCCGCAGTTCGCCACCTATTTCGTCGCCCCCCCGCAACAACTGGCGTACATTGCCGGACTCAATCTGAAACCGGAAGACCAGTTCATTTGCTACGAATCATTCAGACCGTCACTTATTTTTTACGCCAAGCGAAAAGCCGTCATCGTCCATGCTGGACAGGAAGAACGGATGACTCCCTATTTAAAGCAACCCGGCAGGACCATGATTTTGCTGCCGACCAGGCTGCGCTCCAAGTTGCCGGGTGAGGCGGTGAGCTATCCCGTCCTCCTCGAACGCTACGGATACAGTCTGGTGGCGAATGAACCGATGGTCAATGTGCCGCCTTCCGCCGAGCGTTCCCCGGCCTCTATGGTCGGCCCTCACGGAAAGCCTTGACCGTCGGTCACAAACCGCAGGACAGCACGTGCTCTCGCACCGCCTTGTAGAGTGATGCAACGGACTGGATCCTGCCGAACGAGATACACCACGCTCGATGAAGCTGTTAATCGTCAATGCCGATGATTTCGGACTCACGGAAGGGGTGAACCAGGGCATTCTCGATGCGCACCGTCGGGGACTGGTGACAAGTACCAGCCTGCTCGCGAACGGCGTGGCGTTTCAGTCGGCCGTTGCATTGGCGCGCCACTCGCCTGCTCTTGGAGTGGGCATTCATCTCAACCTTACCGACGGACGGCCGATCGCACCTCCCTCGGAGATTCCAAGTCTGATCAATGCAGCGCAGTCGTTCGCGGCCAAACCGCCGCAACTCGTGCAACAGTTGCTTGCAGGAACCGCTCAACTCGCGCATATTGAGCGGGAGTTCCGTGCGCAGATCGAACACGTTCTGGCTGCTGAAATCATGCCGACCCATCTCGACGGTCATCAGCACGTTCAGACATGGCCCTCAATATTTGCTATCACGGTGAAACTCGCCCTAGAATACGGCATCCGCGGCATTCGCTGTTCCGCCGAACGGATGGTCAATCTGACCAGCGTCCTCAAGACGCCGTCGCCGGTTCGCTTCTTGCGCCAGTTCGCCGTCGCTCGTGCTCTGGCCTTACTCGCAGTCGGTCAGCGCGCTAGGGCGTGGAGGGCAGGCCTGGGCTGTCCAGCGCATTGCTATGGGATCACTCAGACCGGATTGCTCGACGTGAATACTCTGGAAATGATCCTCCGAAGCGTCCCTGAGGGAACCAGCGAACTCATGTGTCATCCCGGTTATCCCGACCGGGCCCTGGAGGCGGTCCCGACGCGACTCCACGGCCAACGCCAGATCGAAGTCGATGCGCTCACACAACCGGCCATCACGGCATTGGCCGCTCGGCTCGGTCTCACACTCGGCACCTATCGAGACATCCAAGTAGGCCATGTATGAATGAAGGGAAGATCACATATTCCGTGGTTGTGCCGTTCTTCAATGAAGAAGGGAGCGTCGCGCCCCTCCATGCGAAATTGAGCGATGTGATGCAGCGGCTTGGAGCGCCTTACGAACTGATTTTTGTTGATGACGGAAGCCAGGATCACACGCTCAAGCTGCTCACGGGGATCTACGAGCAAGACTCGAACGTCCATGTGCTGCAGCTCAGAAAAAATTTCGGGCAGACTGCCGCCCTGAAGGCCGGGTTCGATTTCGCTCGCGGCGATATCGTCATTGCACTGGATGGCGACTTACAGTACGACCCTGCCGACATTCCGGCATTAGTTGACAAACTACGCGAAGGCTACGACATCGCCAGCGGATGGAGAAAAAACCGCAACGATGACGTGACCCGTAAGCTGCCCAGCTTCATCGCCAACCGTATCATGGCATGGATATCCCGCGTGCCGCTGCATGACTTCGGCTGCACATTCAAGGCCTATCGTCGAGACGTCATTCAAAACATTCCTCTCTATGGGGAGCTGCACCGGTTCATTCCCGCCCTGGCCAGCTGGTCCGGAGCCACGGTCGTGGAAGTGCCGGTCCGGCTGTCTCCACGGGAAAGCGGAACATCCAAGTATGGGTTAGGGCGAACCATTCGGGTCTTGTTGGACCTGCTGAGCATCAAATTCATGCTCGACTACTCCACCAAACCCTTGCACTTCTTCGGCCTCTTTGGTCTGCTCGGCACGATGCTCGGCAGCGGCATCGGGTTTTTTCTGTTGGTGAAAAAACTGTTGTTCGGCGAAACGATCATGACGGAGCATGGCCCGCTGCTGATGGTCGCCGTCGTCCTGATCTTGAGCGGCGTCCAATTCCTTTCAATGGGCTTACTGGGCGATATGCTCTCGCGCACCTACTACGAATCCCAGAACAGATCGATTTACGCGACACGCTCGATTCACAGCCGCCGGTAAAGCAGGGAAGAGCGCCGGTCGCGAAATCGGGCCCATGCCTCGCGATACCTCCCATGCTGCCATCGCGTAAACCGACTTCTACACACCTCCTCAACCTGACTCTCCTGATCCTGTTGGCCGGTCTCCTGCTTTTTCTCGGACTGGGCTCGATGGGGCTCACCGACCGGGACGAAGGACGCAACGCCGAAGCCGGTCGCGAGATGTTCGAAACCGGCGATTGGGTAAGCCCCACGTTCAACTACGAGCCCCGGTTTGCCAAGCCCGCGCTGGTGTATTGGCTGATGGGCATTGCCTACAGCTTGTTCGGCGTCGACGAATTTTCCGCTCGGCTCCCGTCGGCCATCTTCGGTCTTGGGTCGATTGTGCTTCAATATCTATTCGTCAGCCGGTTCTGCGGAGCGGTCGTCGGCTTGTTCGCCGCCCTCATGTTACTGCTCAATCTCGAAATGATCGGATTGAGCCGCATGGCCCTGACCGACAGCGTGCTGATCTTTCTCACGACATTGTCGCTGTTCAGTTTTTGGCTCGGATTCCACGGCCACGACCGAGAGCGTTGGTGGCGATGGATGGTCTACGTAGGCATGGCCCTGGCGACGCTGACAAAGGGACCGGTGGGATTTCTCGTTCCGCTCGTGACGATCTCGCTGTATTTGACTGTCACCAGTCAATGGCGCCGATTCTGGCGTCAGGGCGCTCCGCTAGCCGGCACCATCCTTTTCGCCGCCCTGGCTCTCCCGTGGTACGTCATGATGTGGTCGCTCCATGGGACGAAGTATGCCGCATCGGCAGAGGCCAATACAGTCGGACGATTTTTCAATCCAATGGAAGGCCACGGCTTCACCATCCTCTTTTATGTTCCAGTCCTCCTGCTCGGTTTCTTCCCTTGGAGCGGTTGGCTGCCATGTGCCTGGTACCAGGCCTATCGAACCTGGCGAAAGGCAAAGACTCAAACGAGCACTAAGGACTCAAACCCGAGGGTAATGCAGGACGAAATGTCTCCAGAGTTGGAATGGTTTGCAGCGCTGTGGCTGTTGGGGATCTTCCTGTTTTTTACGCTGTCATCGACCAGACTCCCACACTACATCGGCCCGCTGTTTCCTGCCGCGGCGCTGCTGACCGCGTCCTACTGGCACCGCAGCCTCCTCCATCCCGAGATGAAAGGCCTCAGAGCATCGATCCATACGCTGATGGCCATCGGCTATCTTCTGGCGATCGGTCTCGCGTCGTTGCCGTCTCTCTACCATTCATTTGCCGGAACATTGGTGAAGGAGTTTCCCTTGGCGACATCCTTCGACTTGGGAAGCGGTCCCTATGTGGCTTCCACGGTACTCTTAATTGGTATGACGTTGGTCGGCTACCTAGGATTGCAGGAATCGAGACGGGCAGGAGCGTTCTGGGCGGCTGGCGCATCGCTCGCACTGCTGGTGTTGATCATCATTCAGTTGGTAATGCCGGGCCTCAACCGCTATTTCATTTCACCGCCACAGGAACTCGCCTATGTAGCGGGACTGAACCTGTCGCACGAAGACCAGCTCATCATGTTTGGACCATCCAGACCTTCTCTGGTCTTTTATGCGAAGCAAAAAGTCTTCTTCGTCAGGGGGAACGAACAGGAGCTGCTCCGTACCCGCCTCTCACAAGGGGGCCGCACGATGATTATCGTGCCGGACAGCTTAACGTCTTCGCTGCCGACTGAAGCCCAATCTTTCCAACCGGTCTTGACCAGGTTCGGCTATCAGCTCCTGTCCAATCAAGCCACGGTCACAATTCCCGAAGGTGTCACTCCTCCCGCTGCTGGCCTTTCAGGCCACTAAGCGCTAATAGGTTGCGAACAATCCTTCACTGCCATAGCGCACTCGCAGGGTGTTCAAAAGGCCGTCCATTCTCACCCTCCCACCCCGAAGCGCCGAGACGCTTCGTTCCGCGAGCGGCCGCAGTGAGCGAAGAGCGAAGCGTACCTCTCGTTGTACGTTGAGCCTCCGAGCGATGCGAGAACGTTGGTCGGTGAAGGACGCGTCTTGGCGCGCCGGGGCCGGGCGGGTGCGAAGAGTGGCTTT
>CAMLHQ010000123.1 GCA_946479785.1 uncultured Nitrospira sp. | reverse complement strand
TCAAGCGCACGAAACGTACCTCGACGAGTTCTCTTGCGACGAAACGCGCTACCAGAACTCCGACCGCGGGCGGAAAATACAGCGCCATTAGGCGCGAACTTCAAAAACAGCGTCAAGCGATTCTCGAAGAAGCCGGGGAAGGAATCACGAAGCGCGAAGGGCCAGAAGCCTTTCCCGACGTGAGCGACCAGGCTTCGGCCGAAGTCGACCAAAACTTCTCGATGCGGATCAAGGAACGGGAGCAGAAGTTGCTCAAGAAGATCGATGAGGCGCTGGACCGGTTAAAGAAGAATGTCTATGGTATCTGTGAACGCTGCGAAGAAGAGATCCCCTATCAGCGCTTGAAGGCCCGGCCCGTGACGACGCTCTGCATCGCCTGCAAGACGCTTCAGGAACAAGAAGAAAAAATCCGCCGGTAGTCTCATCCCGAACCGTTTTGACCGGTTCTCCTTTCGGATGCCGCCCTATTGATGCTTGAGCTGCTTGATGCGTTGCTGGGACAGCGCGATTCTGTCGGCTTCCTCCGGGATACCTTCGACCAGAGCGAGGTAGGTATCGTACTCGCTGACGGCGCGTTTGGGATTCGTGAGTTCAATCGATTCGGCCAGATTGAAGCGAGCAATGGCATAGTTCGGACGCAGGATGACGGCCTTTTCAAACGAAGCCAATGCCGCCGCTTTCTCGCCCAGCTTCAGCTGAGCGGAACCGAGATTGTTCAGAATCTCCGGCGTGTTGGGCCTGATGGCCAATGACTGGAGCATTTCCGCTTTCGCCTTCTCGAATTGCCCCTGCCCGAATAACGACTGCCCGTACTTGTGGTGGGCTTCGGCCAGCCAGACTTTGTTGGCAAATCCGCTGGCAATGGCTTTCTGGTAGGCGTCGGCCGCAATCTCGTAATGCTGGGCGCCGCAATAGGAGAGTTGCGCCATCTGGCCTCTGGCGAATTGCTGGAGTGAGGGGAAGGGCTCTTTGTCTTCGGCCCCTTGGCTGTCTACCTGCTGCCCAGGGTTGGTGCCGCTCGGCTGTCGCAGGCGATTCAAGAATTCGCGTCGGTAGGGAGAGAACAGCCGGACATAGGGATCAATGGTGACGGAGGCTTGGAGCAGCGTCGGACGCTCACGTGCACTGATCACAAGATATTGCGTCGTCGTTTTCTCGTCTCCGGTTTCATAGAGTGAACTGGAGTCCATGTTGGACTTCCCCGCAAAGTTCGCGACGTTCAGATAGAACTCCAGCGTGGGTTTAAGGAGAGTCAAGGTGTGGCGGAGCACCGAATACGGGGCCAAGTCGAGACCGGACGAAAACGTGAAGAGCGTCCCGACGAGCGTCCCATCTTCGTCGAAAAAATAGGATTCGTCACCATGGGACGGGCTTCGATCGGCCGGGATCATGAATTCCTGTCCCGTGCCCCAGGTTTTCACCGTGAGCGTGGATTGCGGGTGTTGCTGAAGAAAATCCGTCGTGCTCTGACAGAGCGTTCCTGGCTTGAGCAGCACCAGGTCGGTTTCAGATGGAGGCAGATTCTGTTGCCGTGGATTGGGAGTTTCGCAGGCGCTGAGCAGTAGAGCGAGGCTCAGCAGGCCGATGAGTCTCCTACACGAGCGTCTATGGCCCTGCTGTCGCAAACCGTGGGTGGCTGCCATGATACAAATGAGAATACAGAAATGGGGAGAGGTTTGCCAGGCTCAACATAACAACGCCCGCTTCCTCGGGGAAAGCGGGCGCGTTAATGAGGAGCTGCGACGATTATCGTGAAACTACGGACGCTGGCTATTCAGCATTGCATCTTCGCTGGTATAGCCGAAGAGATACGGCATGTGGCTCGCGAGCGAATAGATCGGCCGGTTTACACCATAATCGAGCGCCTGTCCGACAGGGTGCAGCAGGAAGCCTAACCAGCGAAAAGGATTATCATACAGTGGGGAGCCGGCGGCCACGTCGGTATAGACCAGGGCCGTGCTGTCCATCACAGTGTAGATACTGGTCGGGGCGACATAGCCTCCCGCATCGACGGTTTGCTGGCGATTGCTGGCGCAACCGACGAGGCTGATAATGAGAACGATTCCGACGGCAAACGAACTAGTCTTCATTGGTTACCTCGCTTAGCTGATTCACTTCCGGATCGGTGACTAAGCTCACTGATGTGAAGTGTAGCCGACGTTCCGAATTCTGTCCAGAAAACGACTGGTTTGAACAGGAGTCGAAACTCAGGGTATACAAAGGGAAATGTTGAGGAAATTTAATGGGATGGTGGGCGATACAGGTATCGAACCTGTGGCCTCTTCCGTGTGAAGGAAGCGCTCTGCCACTGAGCTAATCGCCCAACCGGCGAAAGTCTAGCACGGGGCTTCGGCGAGGTGCAATCTGGACGGGAATGGGAACAGCTACATGTTAGATTCCAACGGCGCTCGCATTCATTGCCTAACAGGGAGATTGAACATTGTGGAAAGTCAGTCTGCCTTGACTTCCCTAAAATACGATTTTTACAATGCCTCTCCTGCTCACAAGTTCCTCCTGGAGTTCCTCTTAGATGCGTGATGATGTCGTCATTATCGGTGGTGGTCTAGCTGGGTCTGAGGCCGCGTGGCAGGCGGCCAATCGGGGAGCGAGGGTCACCCTCTATGAAATGCGTCCGAAGGAAATGACTCAGGCGCATAAGACTGGCGGGTTGGCCGAACTGGTCTGCTCCAATTCACTTGGCTCCGTCGATCTGCTGAACGCTCCTGGGATCCTGAAAGAGGAAATGCGCCGTCTCAACTCGTTGATCATTCGAGTTGCGGATGAGGTGCGGGTGCCGGCCGGATCCGCACTCGCCGTGGATCGTGAGCAGTTTTCTTTCAAGATCACTCAGGCACTTGAGAGTCATCCTAACATCCGCATTCTTCGCGAAGAAATCACGGATATCCCGATCGATTGTCTCTGCGTTATTGCTACCGGGCCCCTGACTTCCGACAAACTCTCTCAAGCCATCTTGCGGTTGACTCATTCGAATCATCTCTATTTTTACGATGCCATCTCACCGATTGTCGATGCAGACTCCATCGATATGGACATCGCCTTTCGCGCGTCGCGCTACGACAAGGGTGGAGACGACTACCTGAACTGCCCGATGGACGAGGCGACATATAGCCAGTTCTATGAAGCCTTGCTCGCCGCCGAGAAGGTCCAACCGAAGGAATTCGAAAAGACGCCGTATTTCGAGGCCTGCTTGCCGATCGAAGTGATGGCAGAACGCGGCAGGCAGACGATGCAGTTCGGTCCGCTGAAACCGGTTGGCCTAGAAGATCCTAGGACCGGCGCCAGGCCCTATGCCGTCGTGCAGCTTCGGACGGAAAATGTCCACCGTTCGTGTTACAACATGGTCGGTTTTCAGACCAAACTGACCTACGGCGAGCAAAAGCGGGTGTTTCGCATGATTCCCGGCCTCGCACAGGCGGAGTTTCTTCGATATGGGAGCTTGCACCGCAACACGTTCATCAATTCACCGCAGCTCTTGCGCAACACGCTGCAGTTCAAGGCGCGCGATACGCTCTTCTTTGCCGGGCAGCTGGTCGGCGTAGAAGGATACACGGATTCGGCGGCGATGGGAGGGTTGGCCGGCATCAACACCGCGCGCGCGCTCGCGGGATTGCCGCTGGTCACACCGCCTTCAACGACGGCTCACGGCTGTCTCCTCTCGTACATTACTACGACAGAGCCTCGTCATTTTCAGCCGATGAATACGAACTTTGGGCTCTTCCCGCCCCTGGCCTCTCGCGTCAGGGATAAAGAACGCAAGCGACAGCTCATCTCGCAGCGTGCGCTCGAGGACCATGACGCATGGATGAGGCAATCAGGGCTTTCATAACGTTTCTCAGGGTGGAACAGGGAGCTTCAGTGGAAACGATGCGGAATTATGCGTCGGACCTCCGCCAGCTGGGGGGGTTTCTCTTATCGAGCCGTTTGGCCGAACGCCCGGTTGATCCCGCCGCTCTCTCGTCCGATTCAGTCCGCGCCTATCTCCAATGGCTCGACCGCAAGGGAGAGAAGCGGACGTCGTTGGCGAGAAAGCTGGCTTCGATCCGAAGTTTCTATCGCTATCTCACGCGGCAGGGTCTGGTACACCGCAATCCTGTCGAAGATCTGCGGACTCCGAAACAGCCCAAACATCTTCCCCGTGTCTTGACGAAGGACGATGCCGATGCCTTGATGACGTTCCCGAATGGGCGAACGACAGGATCGCTGCGGGACCGCGCGCTGCTCGAAACACTGTATTCGACGGGGGCACGGGTCAGTGAGCTCGTGGCGATCAACGTCGACGATGTTCGCCAGTCAGAGGGGCTCGTTCGCTTGCAAGGAAAGGGGCGAAAGGAGCGAATCGTCCCGATCGGCGATCTCGCGCTGGACGCAATCCGGTCCTATCGCGCAAGCCTTTCTCGTCACGTTTCACGTTTCACGTCTCAGGCGTTATTTTATAACAGCCGTGGCGGGCGACTGACGACGAGGAGTGTCGCCCGCATTGTCGCCCGGTATTCCAGCCGCTTGGCGGGCGGCTCCGTGAGCCCTCACACGTTGCGCCACTCATTTGCGACCCATTTGCTCGATGAAGGCGCAGACCTGCGCGCGATCCAGGAGATGCTGGGGCACGCCTCGCTCAGCACAACGCAGAAGTACACGCATGTCGCGACCGACCAGTTATTGGCGGTGTACGACAAGGCTCATCCGAGGGCGGGCCGAACGACCGCCGACCGCACAGCCAAAGACGGGAAGCGGTGAAGTCCGCTGCGATTTCCTCTGTGCTGAAATGGCGAGTCGTGTTATTGTCGGGCCTGTCTGTGAGCCAGACCATCCTTTGAGGAGTCGACGATGAATAAACTCATCCGAAAAGCCAACGTGTTGATCGAGGCCCTGCCCTATATCCGCACGTTTCGCGGCAAGACCATCGTGATCAAGTACGGCGGCAATGCCATGACGGAATCGTCATTAAAGGAACGGTTCGCGCAGGACATCGTCCTCTTGAAGTACGTTGGACTCAATCCCGTCATCATTCACGGCGGCGGGCCGCAAATCGACGAGATGCTCGATCGGCTCGGGATCGAATCGAAATTCCTGCATGGCGTGCGCGTGACCAATGAAGCCACGATGGAAATTGTGGAGATGGTGCTCGCAGGAAAAATCAACATGGAGATCACGGATCTCATCAACCGCCACGGAGGGAGCGCGGTCGGGCTCAGCGGAAAGGACGGCGGATTGATCCTCAGCAAACCGTTGACGGCAAAGGCCTGGGCCGAAAGCTTGGAGCGGGATCTCGACGAAGAGGATGCAGAGAGCGACTTTGGGTTCGTCGGCGATATCGAAAAGGTCGATCCCAGCCTCTTATTCAAGCTTCAAGGCGACCATTATATTCCGGTGATCGCCCCTATCGGGACCGACCGAGAAGGCAACACCTATAATATCAACGCCGATCTCGTAGCTGGAGCAATCGCCGGAGCCTTGCGGGCGGAGAAGTTGGTCATGATGACGGATATCAAAGGCATCCGCGATGCCAAGGGGCGCCATCTGTCCACCGTCTCTCGCAAAGACGTTCAGCGCATGGTCAAGAAAGGTACGATCACCGAAGGCATGTTACCCAAAGTGCACGCCTGCTTGGATGCGCTTGAACAAGGTGTCGGCAAGGCCCACATCATTGATGGACGCATGCCGCACGCCATTCTTCTCGAGGTGTTTACGCGCAAGGGCATCGGGACAGAAATCACCGCGTAGCGCTGCGTTCTGGTTGCCACCCTTGTCGAACCGACGGATCAGCATCACCCGCCATCTTCAGTCGTTGGTCGGTGAACGTCATCCTCACAGTGCTCCAGAGTCTCTCACCAAAGCCGCACAGTACCTAACGGCGCAATTTTCGGAATATGGATGGACGACGACGCACCAGGCCTTTCGAGCATGGGGAAAGGTCTATCGTAATATCCTTGCCATCAAGCATCCAGCTGGGCGAGGCGTCAGGGATAAGCAGGCTCCGCTGCTCATTGGCGCGCATTACGATACGGTCATGGCGTCTCCTGGCGCGGATGACAATGCCAGCGCATTGGTGGTGTTGCTCGAGGTAGCTAACCGACTCAAGCGCGCGACGGTGGCGCGTCCTGTGTGGCTCGTGGCTTTCTGCCTTGAGGAGCATGGACTCTTGGGGAGCCAAGCCTTCGTAGCACGGCTCAAGAAAACTGGTCAATCACCAGTCGGCGCCATGATCCTTGAATGTGTCGGATATGCCAGTCACGAGGCAGGCTCACAGCGGACGCCCCCCGGAGTGCCGATTCCGGTCCCGGCGGTGGGGAATTTTCTCGGCATCATCGGGAACGAGGCCTCAAGAAATCTCGTGGCGGCCATCGAACGTGGCGCCAGGCGAGTCTCGCCGCAACTTCCAACCGTCGCCCTGTCCGTTCCCTCTCGTGGCGAAACTCTTCCGGATGTCCGTCGGAGCGACCACGCAGCCTTCTGGGATGAGGGGTATTCCGCCGTCATGTTGACGGACACAGCCAATTTCAGAAACCCGCATTACCATCAACCGACCGATACGATCGACACGTTGGACCTCGATTTTCTTGAAGGCGTCATTGAGATCGTCATGGGCTGCATCGAGGACCTTGCCGGATTGGGCAGCAGATGAAACAGCCAAGGCGAATCAGTCAGTTTGCACGTCGGGCTATCGCTAGGATGTTTCGTCGCCTAGAGTATCGATCGCTCGCGCGGGTGTACTGCTATGAAGGCGGGGACGAATTCTGGCACGTCAAACGGGAGCCTTGTCGCCGTCTCGGCAGCCTGGTTGGGGAAGCCTTGCTCAAGCGGTTGAAACCGGGCGGGCGCAGTCTCTATGTGGGCGCCGGAGTCGCGGAGTTACCGGCGTTACTCGTGGAATCACTCGACCTGCAACGAGCCGTGTTCCCGTGTAATCTTCGGCGATCGGAAGTCGCCTCTCTCAATCGTACTTGCA
>CAMLHQ010000122.1 GCA_946479785.1 uncultured Nitrospira sp. | reverse complement strand
AATGAGCCGGCCGAGATAATCGACCGGCTTGTTTTGCCGGATCGCCGAGATGATGCCGACCGGCAGCGCGATCAAGAGGGCGAAGATCATGGCCAGCACCCCTAAATAGAGGGTAGTCGGTATGCGTTCAGCGACGAGGCTAGTGACGCTCTCTCCCGTCCAAAGCGAGCGACCGAAATCTCCGTGGAGCACAATTGAGCTGATCCAGTGCCAATATTGTACAAGGACCGGCTGATCGAGCCCGAGTGCCTTGATAAGATCTTCGCGGGTCTTGACGCTCGCCGAGATGTCGTTCTGGGACCTCATCATGTCGATCGTGTCTCCCGGTATCAGGCGAATGGCCGAGAACACAATAACGCTCGCTAGCAGGAAGGTCGGCACGAGCGCGACAAGGCGACGAACTAGATATCTCAGCATGACGCGGTCCATTGGAGGGCGCGCTCACCATGCAGATTGGCTTGGTCCGACAGCACCACGTTCTTGTCCCTCTCTATGTGAAAAAGGTCGCTGAACGCCCGCTCATCAAAAAATGAGGTGAGTTCTCTATTTGCAGATCAGTTGCAATCTGGCACATCCAATCTGGTAATACCATTCAAGCGTGCTCTTGGCGGCGGTGTCAAGGCGAATGTTGTCGCGGTGGCGTAGCTCCGGGGTGCTTATCTACTCCGAGAACCATTGACCGACCGAATTGGATATGCCAATTTGGTCGAACCAGATCGCGATGTCTACCAAAACGCATGCGCACCTGGATGGTTGATTTACGTCGAAAATCTCGAAGGAGAAGCGCTGTGGCGAAGGAAAAGAGTGGCTACTACGGCCAGCGAAGGAAGTTCTGGTCGTGGGGATATGAAGGTGAAGATAATTCCAAGGACGAAATCCGAACCATGCGAGACCGCGTGGAGCAGCGGCTTGGAATTAAAGACATCGAAATTCTGTCAGACCCGACTCTGGACGAGATTGAACTTTATGCGTCGCGCATAAAGATCCCGCGAACGCTGGAGGATTTCTGTACCTCGGAAAAATGGGACAGAATTGTTCATACGTACGGTAAGGGTTTCAAGGACATGACCCTTATCTACCGGCGCGATTTCAAGAAGGCTCCGGACGTCGTGGCCTATCCGCGCGACGAAGAAGACATCGCTGCCATCTTCGACTGGTGCGGGGAAAATAGTTATGCATGCATCCCGTATGGCGGCGGATCGAGCGTCACCGGCGGCTTCTGGGGTCCCGAGCGCGACGCCTTTCCCGGGGTCGTCGTAATCGACTTGGGCAACCTCAACAAGATTCTCGAAGTCGACCCCGTGTCGCGCTGCGCGCGGATCCAGGCGGGCATTCTCGGTCCGGCTCTGGAAGAACAACTGAAGCCGCATGGCCTCACCTTGCGCCATATTCCGCAATCGTGGGAATTCTCATCGCTGGGCGGTTGGATCGCAACCCGCTCGTCCGGTCACTATGCGACCCATCTCACGCATATTGACGACATGGTGGAAAGCCTGCGCGTGGTCACCCCGGCGGGAACGATCCAGAACCGCCGCCTGCCAGGCTCGGGTGCGGGACCCAATCCGGATCGGCTGTTCATCGGGTCTGAGGGCTCGCTGGGCATCATCACCGATGCATGGATGCGTCTACAGGGGCGTGTGAAATTCCGTGCGAATGCGTCGATCTCCTTCAAGACGTTCTATCAGGGTGCCAAGGCCGTCCGTCAGATCACCCAAGCAGGACTGTTCCCGGCGAACTGTCGCTATCTGGACGAGCAGGACGCCAAATTCTACGGCGCTGGAGACGGCACCGATTCGGTCCTGTTGCTGGGCTTCGAATCCGCCGACCATCCGGTGGACGCGTGGCTGGAGCGTAGTCTCGAAATCTGCAAGGACTTCGGTGGCGTCGTGAAGCAACAGGCGGGAACTGCGGACAACGCGCTGGAGACCAGCCGTAGCGGGCCGCAGGGTAACTGGCGGCACCAGTTCAGATATCTGCCCCGGTTGATGCATACGCGCGCAGCGATGGGAATCGTCAGCTTCACGTTCGAAACTGCCTACACTTGGGATCGGTTCGAAGAAGTCGATACCGAGATCATGCGTCGCATCCGGAAGGCCCAGAAGGAAAATCTTGGCGGCGGCATCGTCTGCCGCAGGTTCTCCTTCCTGTATCCGGACGGCCCGGCTCCTTACTATTCGATCATGGCTCCTTCGACGCACGCCAACAGCCTTGAAGCCTATAAGATGCTCCACGACGTTGCGTCGGACGCGCTAATCGAACTCGGCGCAACCATCACGCACCACCATGCTGTCGGAAAATCGTTCCGTCCTTGGTACGACAAGGAAGTCGATCCGTTGTTCCGCCGTGTGCTGGCAGCCGCCAAGACCGAACTGGACCCGAAGTGGATGTTGAACCCTGGGCTGATCGTTGACAAGCCAGCAGGGCTCAAGATCGTCGGATAGGAGTCCTCTGCGATGATTGATCTATACTTCTGGCCAACCCCGAACGGGTATAAAGCAGCTATAATGCTGGCAGAGTTGGACTTGGAGTATCGCGTAATTCCGGTTGATATAACGGCAGGTGAGCAGTTTCATCCGGAATTTCTGAAGATCAATCCAAACAACAAAGTGCCGGCCATCGTGGATCACGATGGCCCGCACAACAAGCCATATGCAGTTTTTGAATCCGCGGTCGTTCTTATCTATCTCGCGGAAAAGTCCGGTAGATTTCTCTCTCAGGATCCTGAAAAGCGCTACGACACGCTAAAGTGGCTTGTATTTCAGAATACGACGATGGGTCCAATGCTGGGCCAAGCGCACCACTTCATGGTGTATGCGACTGAGAAGATCGATTACGCGATCGAACGTTATGATCGGGAAGTTGGTCGAATATACAACATTCTCGAGAAGCGCCTTGGCGAATCTGAATATCTCGCCGGCGAGTATTCCATCGCTGACATCAGCACATTCCCTTGGGTTCGCACGCGAAAGCTGCATCGACGTGACTTGTCGGAGTACCCGAACATTGATCGATGGTACCAGGCGATCAAAGACCGTCCGGGGGTTAGGGTGGGCATAAATACGTTGTCCGACAGCAAACAATGGGAAGCGAAGCCTGGCACCGAGGCCTGGAAGAATATGTTCGGAAAGAACTGAAGTTCGCAACAATCCAAAAGGGAGCGCCGACTCAATGACTAGCTGGGTAAAAGCCGCTCTTACGAAAGATGTATCGGATGACAGCATTCAGCAGCTCAATATCAACGGATGCAAAGTTGCGCTCTACCGCTGCGGCGAAGAGTATTTTGCCACATCTGACGTTTGTACTCATGCCTATGCACTTCTGTCCGACGGTTGGCTCGATGGTTACGAGATCGAGTGCCCGCTTCATGGCGCCCGCTTCGATGTTCGAACTGGCGCGGCGTTGACCTCACCAGCAGAAACGGCCCTGGCAACCTATCCTGTTCGTGTCGCCGGTGATGCTGTGGAAATCGATGTTACCTCGGCACCCTCTAATCCTGACGCGTCATCCTAACTTAACGGCAAGGGGGGCGACGATGTCGCCCATTTTGTGTGACGCCCCCATCTCGCCCGAAATAGCCGCTCCGCTTTGCTACAAGAAAAATAGAGGAGGTCGAATTGACCAGCTTCAGGTCGAAAGTACCCAGCCCTGTGAGGCCGAGCGACGGTGGTGTCAGAGGTGGGCCAATCACACCCGAAATGGTTTCGAAGCTGTTGGACGATCGACCCGATGACGGAATATTTCGGGTAGATCGGACGGTGTTCACCGATCAGGATATTTTTGAGCGCGAACTTACTCACGTTTTCGAAGGGACTTGGGTTTTCGTCGGGCTGGAAAGTCAGTTACGCAAGCCGAATGACTTCGTGACGACGTACATCGGGCGCCACCCCGTCCTGATTACAAAGGACGGGACTGGAGAAATTCGATGCTTCTTTAACACCTGTCGCCACCGCGGGGCGATCGTTTGCCCCTTTAAGAAGGGCAATCAGAAATTCCATGTTTGTCGCTATCATGGGTGGTCGTACGATAGTGCCGGCAAGAATGTTTCGATAACCGATGACAAGGATGGCCAGTATCCGCCGTCCTTTCTTGCGGATGATCATGGCCTCAAGCCTGTTCCCAAGATTGCAAGCTATCGAGGGCTTCTGTTTGCAAGCGTGTCGCCCGACGTGCCGACGCTAGAGGAGCATCTTGGTGACGCGCGCGAGTTTATCGATCTCGTTGTCGATCAGGGCGTCGAAGGGCTGGAGTTCGTTGACGGAAACGTAAGCTACACGTTCGACGCCAATTGGAAGCTTCAGTTCGAGAACGGGCTTGATTATTACCACTTCGCTTCAACGCACAGTTCGTATATCGACGTTCTCAAGAAGCGCGAAGTGCGGAGAGGACCGCTAGAAGTAAAGCCGTGGAATCCGACAGAAACCGACCCCGACGCGCAAGGAAGCTTCAGCCTGGCGAGGGGGCACGCGATGATGTGGTCCATTCACGCGTCAAGGGTTTATAAGCTTCGTCCTCTCAATCAGGATGGCAAACTTCTGTCGACGGTTCAGGGGCAGACTCGGGAGGACAAGCTCAAGTGGATGTTTCGTCAGCGCAATCTCACGATTTATCCTAACCTGCAGATCGTTGATATCGGCACGCTGCAGTTGCGGACGTGGCGGCCATTGGCTCCGGACAAGACGGAGATTACGTCTCACTGTCTTGCCCCAGTTGGTGAAAGTGACGAGGCGCGCCGCGTTCGCATCCGTCTGTATGAGGATTTCTTCAATCCGAGCGGTCTTGCGACGTCCGACGACAACGTCATGTACGAGCTTTGCCAGACCGGCTACGGAGCTCGTTTCGCTGGTCCTACGCAGGGGTATGCGCGAGGCTTGAGGCCGAAGTCCGGCGAGGCACTCAACTACTCTTCCGAATTGCAGGTTTCACCTGATCGGTGGACCTATGGAGCGCCCCTGTTCGGCGATGAGACATGCTTTCATTCCGGTTACCGGGAATGGCTGCGCCTTATGACTCGTGATCCTTCGGAAGGCTAGGTTAGCGACATGTCAGAGGATGATTACCTGAAGATTGCTACTCGCGTTCTCTTCACGGAGGCAAGACTTCTGGATCAGAAGAAATTCCGCGATTGGGTCAAGCTCTACGCTGACGATGCGATTTTCTGGGTGCCGGCCTGGAAGGACGAGTACGAGACGACGTCCAATCCGAATAGCGAGCTTTCAATGATATATCATGAGAACTCATATGGGCTGAGTGACCGAATTGACAGGATACAGTCGCGAAAGTCCATCACGGCGATGCCGCTTCCGCGCACGGTTCATTCCTATACGAACATCATGGTCGATGCGGCCTCGACGGATTCGATCGAGGGAAATGCCTGCTTCACGGTTCATACGTACGATCCGCGCGCTTGTAAAAGCCATACCAACTTCGGACGCCTTGAATTTCGGCTGCGCCGTCTTGGAGAGGCTTGGCTGATCGGATTCAAAAAGATTTCCCTTACGAACGATCAAATGGCCACTGCGCTCGACTTCTACAGCGTCTAGCCAGTGCGTCGCAGATGAACATCAGCGGAATTTGCCAACTAGCCTTCGGCTGAAGGTATTGGATGTGAGAGTGCTCGGCGCCTGTCAACGGCGGATAAGGAGGACGGGCGTGCGGAATGTGCCCTTCCCCTACAGGGAGCGCTAAAATGCGTTTTGTGATTGTCGGAGCAGGCCTCGCGGGGCACACAGCCGCCGTGCATCTTCGCGAGTTGGCGCCACAAGCCAAGATCGATATTCTCGGAGACGAACTCGGCCTGCCGTATGATCGCCCGCCGCTGTCCAAAGAAGTCCTTGGCGAGGGCGCACCGCGCTATCTGGCAAACGCGGAGACCTATCATGAGAACGGTATTTCGTATCATCCCGGACAAACCGCGACGCAGATCGATCGAAACCGCTCCGAAATTCTAACCGCTTGCGGAAATGCTTATGCTTACGATCGGCTACTCCTCGCGACCGGATCGCGGGCGAGAAAATTGCCGGATAGCGTCGGGCAAAGCTCGAAAATTCTCTATCTGCGAACGCTTGAAGACGCGGTTCGCTTGAAATCCGTGCTTCGGGAATCGCGTCGAATTGCTGTGATCGGCGGCGGGTTCATTGGGTTAGAGGTTGCTGCCGCCGCTCGAGCGATGGCCTGCGAGGTTTTTCTGTTTGAGATGACGGATCGGATACTATCTCGCGGCATGCCTGCTATCCTGAGCCGTTGGGCTGAGAAATTGCATCGCCTGAACGGAGTCCAGTTCGAATTTGGCTCAAAGATCGATTCAATTCATCATCAGGATGATGGTTCGTTGCGATTGCGCTGGAATGCATTCGCAGATGTCGACGCAGTCGTTGTCGGGATCGGGGTTCAACCCAACACCCAACTTGCATCGGACGCGGGGCTGGACGTCGATGATGGTATTGTCGTGGATGATCGCTGCCAGACATCTGATCCGGCGATCTTCGCTGCGGGAGAGGTGACGTCACACCCCGTCTTAGGCGGCGCGTTTCGTCAGCGACTTGAGTCCTGGAAGGTGGCCTCGGGCCAATCGCTGGTCGCGGCGAAATCCATGGCAGGGATTGACTCGCATTATGCGGAGCCGCCGTGGCTATGGTCGGACCAGTTTGGACACAACATTCAGTCGTTAGGAGTGCTGCAAAATGCTGACCGCAGTGTCGTGCTGGACGATCCTGAAACGAACAATTGGACGGCAATCTTCCTCGATAGTCACGATAAAATTGCCGGCGCAATCGCGGTGAACAACGGCCGTGATATTTCGATGCTAAAGCGTGCCTTGCTTCATGACGGAATCATTCCAGAGAAACTGCTCAATAGAGCCGCCAGTTAGCGCTCCTATTACGTGTTCATCATGAGAACCGAGATACCGAGCGATATGCTTGGCTTCGACCAAACTCATTGCGCCTATGTTGGCGCGGTTCATGGCGACGGACAGAAGCTTTTTT
>CAMLHQ010000121.1 GCA_946479785.1 uncultured Nitrospira sp. | reverse complement strand
AAGTCAGCACGATTGGCAGGCGTTTGCGCAACGAATTGACGTTGTAAGTGGCGATTTTCATAGTCGCGAAGCCATCAACCAGCGCGACGCGAACAAATGCCACGGCGTGATCGCCAGATGGCTTTCAAAGCGTCAGAGCACAAGGCCCGAGGGGGAATGGTCTGCTCGGGCCTTGCAACCGGTATGCGCGTCGAAATTTATGGTGTAGCCGGAGCTGGCGGCGCGGCGGGAACGGCCGGGACTGAGGCCTTCATGTCCTGCACAGCCGAGCTTGCGGCGGCCTTCTGCTCTTCGGCCTTGCCCTTCATTTCGTCTTTGTGGGCCTTCACCTTTTCTTTCATCTCATGCCGCTTGGCCTTGATGTTCTCCTTGTGTTCCTTCATCTTGCCCTTCATCTCTGCTTTCTTCGCCTTCATGTCGGCTTTCATCGAATCCTTCTCGGACTGGATGTCGGATTTCATTTTGTCCATCTCGCCCTTCATGGCGTCATCGGCCAACGCGAGCGAGCTCGCACCGACCACGCATAGAGCGGCAAAGGCTACGATCAACAGTTTCTGCATAATGCACCTCCTCCTTCATGGTATTGCAACGGGTTAAGAGATTGGCAATTTCGAGCGGCTCAGCGTCGCATGACTGTCAATCGCTGTCAAGGTGAAGAAATTGGCTGCGACGTGAGATACCGGCGCAGAATCGACTGTTCGATACGCGACCGACCACGGTCAGGAGCAGGAAAGCGCAGCACGAGCAAGGGTAGTCCCGATTCGGTCAGTTGAATGGTAATGCGCGGCTCCGGAGAGGGCGCTTCGTGCAGGTGTAGCTGTTCCAAGAGCTTCATTTGGCGGCTGGCTTCATCCATAAACGGCGCGCACTCGGCCTTCGCCGCCCCAAGCAACCGCTGCTCGGCGCCCTTCCACTCGTCATCGGCCTTGAGCGGCACGGTCAGCGTATACAGTCCGTACTCCTGACTTGGGTTCTCTTTGATCAGTGCGCTGGTGAACAGTAGGCTGTTGGGAAACACCGTCACCCGACCCGTATAGAGATGCGAGGATTGTCCCGGCCCGATTTCCAACAGTTTGGTCGTGAAAATATCGTGGTCCAGCACGACGCCGCGATGTCCGCCGATCTGAATACGGTCCCCTACCGAGTAGACTTTCCCGCCGACGCGTAGCGCCGCTCCGCTCCAGCAGAGAATAAGTTCCTTCGTGGCTAAGACCAGCGCGGCCGCCAGCGCGACGAGGGAGACGGCGAAGGCTTCCAGTTCGTGCGCCCAAATCACGACCAGCCCGAGGAGAAACACGAACACCATCGTATTGCGTACCGACACCACCCACCGGCGCTTGGCCTCCATCGTCAGCGCGGAGTTCCTCGAGATCGACCGGACAATGAGCGTGCGGGCAATGATCACCGACAGCAGCAATAAGAGCGACTTGATGCTGTCGAGCACGATCGAGCTATCGACTTGGGGGAGCCACATGGGCATGGGTTAGGCCGGCCAAGGCGATACGCTTAATCGCCGTGCAATGTATCGCGTGTGCCGGGCACGCATTCATCCCTCTTCCACTGTTTAAGGATTTTCTGTTCGTTGAAGGTCAATGTATACCGAAAGCAATAGAGGGTGGGTTTGGGGCCATCCTGTGCGCCCTTCCCGATCAACGATGCGGCTTCGTTCGCCGCATTGGTAATGCCGGACAGATCCATAGGATTCAAGTCCTTGTCGCTGTACGGCACGCGATAGGTCCAGATCGTATCACCGCCCAGCGCGGGCGTCTTCGCCGTATGGGGCGGCCCCATTTTCTCCGAGATCTCCTCCTCCGTGAGGCGGTTGACGCCCTTCTTGAAATAGCTGTCCCTCCAGGGACCGCCGCAGGCCGCCACAAGCCCGGCAATAATTATTGTGAGCGAAATCGAGCGAACGCGAAACGTCCAGCCGGCAGGCGTCATGTCTTAGGTCGATCGTGAAGTTGCTGCATGCGCTTGATCGAGCAATACAGGGCATACCCTTGTGCCAGCATTCCCGTCACCAATAAACCGAGAGCCGTCTGCAGCCACCGTGACCCCGGTTCGTCCAGTCCATGAATGCCGAATATGAAGCCGAGGGCGATCGCCACGATGCCGACGAAGCGCGCCACCAGCGCATTCATGCGCCAATTGATCGTGAGCGGTTGATTCAACTCGGGCATACGGATACGCTACAACGGAAGGCAGGAGTGGTTCAACTCCGCTTGGCGCGAATCTCGCGAGCCTGCAGATCCAGGGCAACCGCCTCGTTGTTCCGACCGAGCTTGCGCAAGACGTTGGCCAAGTCTTCAAGCGTTTTAGCCACTTCAGGGTGGGCCGCCCCCAGGACTTTTTGTCTGATCGCCAACGCCCGACGATAGAAGGGCTCGGCTTTTTCCGGCTGGCCCTGCGCAACCCACAATTGACCCAGGTTCGCGACACTCAGTGCCACGTCGGGATGGTCAGGCCCCACGAGTTTCTCTTTGATCGCCAGTGCCCTCGTGAGCAGCGGCTCAGCCTCGGCGTACTGTCCGTACATGCGATGAAGCACGCCCAGATTGTTGAGGGTGGCCGCGACATCCGCATGGTTCTCGCCATGGACGGCTTGGTAGATCTTCAACGCCTGCAGATAGACCGGTTCCGCCTCCACATGCTTGCCCTGCCCCGCATACACCTGGGCGAGTTGGGATAGGCTGACGGCAACGCGACGGTCTTCGCGGCCGAATTCTTCGGCCTTCCGTACCGCCACTTGAAAGATGCGCTCGGCTTCCGCGTAGTTGCCCTGCCGCACTGCTTCCTGTCCCGACGCCATGGCCGACTCCCAGGTCTGCTGCTGTTGACAGGCCAGAAGGGACCACAGCAGAACACCGATGACAAAGACATGTTGTTTGGGCATCGTTGACCCTGCCATTTTGTCGTATGTATATATAGCGGGAACGCCGGAAGAATACACGATGGTCCAGCCCGGTCGCTATCGTCACTATAAAGGCAACGACTATGAAGTCATTGGTGTGGCGAAGCACTCGGAAACGGAGGAGATATTCGTCGTGTACCGCGCCCTACATGGCGAAAGAGGCCTCTGGATCCGGCCCGCCGCCATGTTTCTGGAAACGGTCGTCGTAGAAGGCCTTCCCCGCCCGCGATTCCAACGGCTGCCGGATTGAACGCGCTGTTCATCAATTCACCTCATTGAGGTCTCTACCAAGAACAGACGGAGATTTTTCAGTCTGGCCCACCTTCTGAGGGAGAAACCCCTCTCCCAATTTTTTCAGCCAAGGTTCCGTTTTACAAAGACTTCGTGAGCATCCCCCTCCAAAGAGAGCCCTCTGCTGTAGGGCTAGGCAGCTTTTCCGTCAGGACATAGGCTTTGGAAAGCCGCGGATATGAGCTGAGCCGGTGCAGAGGGATGCTCGATGACCTACGTAAACACCTTTTTCAGTACCCCGATTGCCTTAGGCATTTCCGGTCTCCTGCTCTTCGCCATTGGACTCTTGCTGAAACAGGACCGCGGCCGGCGGTGGGTCTTGGCGCTCAGCCTCTTTCTCTATGCCCGCTACATGCTCTGGCGCATCCTCTACACCATCCCGACAGACGATTTAGCGAGCTTGCTTATCGGCTCGATCGTCTACCTCGCTGAACTCTACGGACTCTGCCAATTTTGCTTCTTCACCTATCAGTCCTGGTCTCCCACTGACCGGCGGCCCGCACCTCTTACGACCTATCCCACTGTGGACATCATGGTCACAGTCGTCGACGAACCCTTGTCGATCCTCCGGCAGACTCTCATCGGCTGCTTGTCGCAGGAGTATCCGAAGGACCGGTTCACCGTCTACGTGCTTGACGACGGCCATAACCCGAAGACGAGAAAGCTGGCGGCCATGCTCGGATGCGAGTACATTGCTCGCCCCGATCGGCCCCGCCACGCGAAAGCCGGCAATCTCAACCATGCGTTGCGGCTGACTGATGGAGAAGTGATCGCGGTCTTCGATGTGGACCATATCCCGACGCGAACCTTCTTGAAAGACACGGTCGGGTTCTTCGATGACCCGAAAGTCGCCATCGTTCAGACCCCTCACCATTTCTATAATCCCGACGTGTTCCAGCGGAACTTGCGTGTCGGCGAACGGGTTAAGAATGAGCAGGCACTCTTCTTCCGGTCCTTGCAAGCGGGACGCGATCGACATAACAGCGCCTTCTTCGCCGGCAGCGGAGGGCTCTTTCGCCGCAAACCGCTTATGCAGATCGGCGGATTCCAGACCCAGACCATTACGGAAGACATTCACACCAGCATGAATCTCCATGCCCGGGGCTACAAGTCCTGCTATTTGAATAAGGTCCTGTCCGCGGGGCTGATGCCCGAGACATTCGAGGGCTATCTGAAGCAGCGGAAACGTTGGGCGATGGGCTGCATCCAAATGCTGCTCCGAGACAATCCCCTGACCAAGCGCGGGTTGACCTTCGCGCAACGAATCGACTACTTCGGTTCCATTTTCTATTTCTTCTTCGGTGTGCCGCGCTTGATCTGTCTCATTGCGCCGCTGTCGAGTTTGTTGTTCAGCACGCCGCCACTGAGGGCCGATGTGCTGTCGCTCACGAATTATTTCTTCTCGTTTTTTCTCGCCTCTGCCCTTGTCATGCGACCGGTCAGCCGAGGCTCACGCAATCCGTTCTGGTCGGATGTCTATGAGACCGCTATGTGTTTCGCCTTGAGCCTGGTGGCCGTAAAGGCCCTCGCCGCTCCCCGCAAAGAGCGGTCGTTTGAGATCACGCCCAAAGGCCAGCGGGTGATGAAAAACACGGCAACCGAATTGGCGCTGGCTTGGCCGCATTTGATCACGTACGCCCTCTTGGCAGTCGGGTTGACGCTGGGAGTTCGTCACTGGTGGCTAGCCCAAGGCGATCCGGGGCTGCCGATAAGCCTGTTCTGGGGAAGCGCGAATTTCCTCCTACTCACAGTGGCCATGTTCGTAGCCAGCGAGCAGGCGCAGGGACGCAGAGGATTCCGGCTTGAGCGAGACTTTGCCGGGGGACTCTTCGTTGACGGTGAAGATCTCTCGGCACACATTACGGATCTGGACGAACAGGGCGCCGGCGCCATCGTGCCGAGGCCGGTCCTGACGTTGCAACAGTCCGTGAGACTGGCGCTGACCTCTTCGACGGGAGCGCTGCTCAAAGTGACGGCCCAGGTCATCCGGCAGGACCCGTTGCCGTCCGGAGAAGTCAAGATTGGATTACAGTTCGACGAACTGGCCGAAACGACCAGGAAAGCCTTGGTCGACAAGATTTACGGGGATTCCGATTATTGGGAAGACACCTACCGTTTTCAACCAGGCATTGGCAGCAGCCTTCAATCCCTCGGACAAGCACTGGTCGCTCCTTGGGGTTGTCTCCGATGGAATCGGCGCAACATGATTCGGTTTGACGGCGGGTACTTCTGCCTGGTCAAAGCCCATTGCGCCGTCCTGAAGGGCCGAGTGCAGGACATGTCGTTTTCCGGCGTCAGCGTCCTCTTGAAAGAGGCTCCGAGCGGCTCACTGGTCGGGAGCCTCCTTGAGCTTCACGGCATCACCCTCAAAGTCATTCCCGTTTCCATGGTGCGCAGGCGCAGGTATACGCTGGTGCGGTTCAAGGTCGATAGCATCGAGGCCGGCGAAGAGCGGTGGCGAACCTTGCACCATGCACGCTGGCAGGCATCCTGCCCCGGGACCTGATGATGGGAAAAGGTGTTATTGCTGAAGCCCCATTCTCCAACTTGACCAGAAATCAGGCCAACCACGCCCACTGTGAAAAGGTCGCAGCCTGTCCAACCGGCTGACCACGAGAATCGAGCACATTCCAGATCAGCGCGTTTTCCACGAGAAACCTCCGGCCGGTTCCTGAAATGCGTACCCCCCGATATGTGTCGATGTAGCCACGTGCCCGAGCCTGCTCCAACATCCATTCGCGTTCGGCTCGATTGACCGGTTCAGCCGTTAAGCGAGACGGCGTCTTGGTCAGTTGCTCCCACGTCATCTCCCATAGATCCAGAGTCGTCCGATTCCCATAATTTAGGATCGGATCGGCTTCGTTGCCATGGGAGACCACGACGAGCGGCGATTCGAACAACGCGCAAGATTGGAATTCCGGCTCACCGACCCGCTCGATCAGGTCACGACCGATCCAATGGTGGTAGCTGTTCAATAGCTGTTGGCTCCATTCCACTACCCGGGGATCCATCCAGACAGCTCCTGTCATGCCCAGCCTTTCGTCTTGCGGCAGACCGGTGGTAACACGTCCCTTACCGGGAGAGCAAGACGAGCACTCTTGTAAACCCCATGGGGAGTCTCTGTATAATGGCATTCCTCGAGAGGACGAGACAGGAACACTATGGCAGGCAAGACTCTCTTCGACAAAATTTGGGACTCGCACGTGGTTCGAGCAGAGCCGGACGGGACAACCTTGCTCTATATCGATCGTCAGTTGGTCCATGAAGTCACCTCCCCGCAGGCCTTCGAAGGCCTCAAACTCGCCGGGCGTCGTCCACGACGGCCTGGCGCGACGTTGGCCGTCCCGGACCACAATGTGCCGACAACGGACCGACGGTTAGGCATCGCGGATCACGTCAGCGCGATCCAGATCCAAACGCTGGAGAATAACTGCCGTGACTTCGGCATTACTCTCTTCAACATGAGCGACATCCGACAAGGAATCGTCCATGTGATTGGTCCGGAGCAGGGCTTCACGCTTCCTGGCACGACGATCGTCTGCGGCGACTCCCATACCTCTACGCACGGCGCCTTTGGTGCGCTGGCCTTCGGCATCGGAACCAGCGAAGTCGAGCATGTCCTGGCGACGCAATGTTTGGTGCAGAAACGGCCCAAGACGATGGAGATCAGAGTCGATGGTGTGCTCTCCGACCGGTGCTCGGCGAAGGACGTCATTATCGCAATCATCGGCAAGATCGGCACGGCGGGAGGCACAGGCTACGTGATCGAATATACGGGCTCCGTGATTCGCGCACTCAGCATGGAAGGCCGCATGACGCTCTGCAACATGTCGAT
>CAMLHQ010000120.1 GCA_946479785.1 uncultured Nitrospira sp. | reverse complement strand
AGAAAGGAGATTATAACATCAGGCCTCGTTGCCTTGACAAAGCGAGAAAGCGGGTGCTACCACCCATGCCCATGCTCTTAATGAGGGAATCTGTGACTGAGCAGCGAACGCAGGATGCCCAAGCCCGCGCAATTTCGACGTGGTCGGGCTCCGCACGTGAACAGGCGGTGCAGCGGATGTTCACTGCCATCGCCGGCGTGTATGATCTGAACAATACCCTGTTGAGCTTTGGTCTTCACTACCGTTGGAAGAACATCACCGCTGCATTGGTTCCGGTGGTTGAACAGGGCATGGCGCTCGATGTCGGAGCTGGCACCGCGGACCTTGCGCTGTTAGTGGAGCCTCATATGGGGGCCAAGGGACGGGTAATCGCTTCAGATCTGAATCACGCGATGCTGGCCGAAGGGTTGAAGAAGGTCGATAGCAAGGGTCTGACCGGTAAGATCACCTGCCTGCAAGCCAACGCGGAGCATCTCGGATTCGACGACAATACGTTCGATGCCGTCACGACCGGCTTCTGCATGCGCAATGTCGGGAACCTCGCTCAGGCCATCGGCGAGATCCGCCGCGTGATGAAGCCGGGCGGCACGTTCGTCTGCCTGGAATTTTCCCGTCCTGTCTTTGGCTGGCTCCGCGCGCTCTATGACTGGTATTCGTTCAGGCTGCTGCCCTGGATCGGCACGAAAGTCGCCCACGACACCACGGGCGTGTACGAATATTTGCCTGCCTCGATCCGCACGTTTCCTGATCAGGAACGGCTCTGCCAAGTCCTCCGCGAGGCCGGCTTCCGCGACGTCAGGTATAAGAATCTCACCGGCGGCATTGTCGCCATCCACGTCGCAGTGAAGTGAACGTACGATGAACTCCATTCTCTACATCTTCCTCCCCTGCAAGACCGTCTATCCCATCGGGGTGACCTACTTGGCGGACTTCATCCATCGGCGCAAGCCGGACGTGCGCCAGCGTATTCTCGATCTGTCGTTGTATCCAGTTTCGCAACGGAGCCAGGCGATACGAGATGTCGCGACCGACTTCAAACCGGACCTGGTCTGCTTCTCGTGGCGCGATATTCAAATCTTTTCGCCCCACGAGGGCGATTCCTCTCTGGAGCATGCGTTCAATTTTTATTTCGCGAGCAATCCCATCAAGCGGATCGCTGCTTCATTCGCGGGACTGAAGCAGCTCTACCGCTACTACAGCCACATCTATACGATCCTGTCCTACCCCTGGTTGATCCGAAAGGAATTTCCCAAGGCGCAGATCATGATCGGAGGCGGGGCCTTCACAGCCTTCGCGGACCAACTCATCGAGAAACTACCGGAAGGGACCATTGGTCTCTTGGGAGAAGGTGAAGATGCGATCTTAAAAGTGATCGAGGGCCGGTCGATTGAAGACGAGCGCTACATCATGAAAGAAGGGCAACAGATCAGGAAAGGCCGTCAGGGTTCCCCGGCGCTGCTTGACGCGCTGACGGTGGATCTGCCCTATCTCACCTCGATTTTCCCGCAATATCGCGAATACATAAGTGAATCGATCGGCGTGCAGTCGAAGCGCGGCTGCCCCTATGACTGCGCCTTTTGTCTCTATCCCTATATTGAAGGCAAACGTGTGCGCTATCGGCCGGCCGAAATGGTCGTCAAAGATATCGCCCAGCATTACCATCAGTGGGGTGCCCGGCGCTTCTGGTTTACCGACGCGCAGTTCATTACCGGCAAGGAGGCCTATCCTCAATGCACGGAAATCCTGGAACGGATCGTCAGCGAAAAGATGGAGATCGAGTGGTCCGGCTACATCAGGACCTCCTTGATTACACCTGAGTTGGCGAAGCTGATGGTTCGGTCCGGTGTCGGCGATCTTGAAGTGGCCATCACCTCCGGCTCGCAGGAGATCCTCAATAATCTCCATATGGGGTTCAAGCTGGAGCGGCTCTATGATGGCTGTCGCTACCTGGCCGAGGCTGGCTTCAAGGGCAAGGTCATCTTGAACTACTCACTCAATAGTCCGAAAGAGACGGAAGAGTCTCTGCTGCAAAGCGTGGAATCATATAAAAAAGTCGCGTCCATCCTCGGCGAAGAGCGTGTCTTTCCGTTGATGTTTTTTCTCGGCATCCAGCCCAACACCGATCTCGAACAACGCCTTCTTGAAGAAGGTTACCTTTCAGCCGGCTACAACCCGCTAATGTTGACCCCCTCCAGCATTCGGAAACTCCTCTACAACCCCGCACCCCTCAACAAGTTCATTGCGAAGGCTTGTCTCCGAGCGTGGGAACGAAAAGAAGGCAGCCGAGACCCCAGAAAATGGACAGGATCCCTCTCTCAAACGACTAAGCCCCAAGATTCCTATGCCGACAAGAGCCTGAGCCGAGGGATTGAAGGTAACTCAGGACGGGATGCGCTCCTTTCGCTCGAAGAAATTCTTAGATCGCGACGGCCTTCTACGTCAGCATCACCACGACATCGGCCTGAATCTCACGCCACTTCAGCTGGTTAGCCGACTCATTGACCATCGGTCGTCGGTCATTGGCTGGTGCTTCGCTCTGTTTTCCGCCATGACCAGTACCCCTTGACCACTGCCGCTCAACTCCTTGCATTCGACTTCTGGCCAGTGCTATCATGCGCCCTCTTTGAGACTGGGTTAGTCTGTCAACCGGTTGGATTTTTTGACAATTACACCAGTTTGCCCTGGTCCGGAGAGCGCCTGGAGGAGGCATCTCGATGTATAAGACTATCTATATTCCGGTCGACAATTCCGACCATTCGAACACCGCGGTGGACGTCGGCGTCCATATGGCCAAACTGTTCGGCTCCAAGATCGTGGGCAGCCATGTCTATGCGGCCAAAATGCACGATAAACGTTTCAAGCAGATGGAGGCGGGCCTACCCGAGGAATACCACGACGAGAAGGAACTCGACCGGCAACGTCAGATCCACGATTCGCTGATTACCCGCGGACTTCAGATCATCACGGACTCCTACCTCGATTACGTCGATAAAAAGTGCAATGAGGCCAACTTACCGATTGAACGGCGTTCGCTCGAAGGACGCAATTGGAAAGTTCTGGCCGAAGACATCAATACCAATGCGTATGACTTAGTCATCATGGGTGCCTTGGGCGTCGGGGCGGTCAAGGACAGTGTGATCGGCAGCAACACCGAGCGCGTTGTACGCCGCGTCCGCAACTCCGACATGCTGATCATCAAGAACACTCAGCCCTTCAATGGTGGCAAGATCGTCGTGGCGGTGGACGGCAGCCCCTACTCGTTCGGCGGATTGATGACCGGGCTCCAGCTCGGCAAGGCATTGAACATGCCGGTCGAGGCGATCTCAGCCTTTGATCCCTACTTCCACTACGCCGCATTCCACAGCATTTCCGGCGTCTTGAATGAAGAAGCGGGCAAGGTCTTCCGCTTTAAGGAGCAGGAAAAACTCCACGAAGAAATCATCGACAGCGGCTTGGCCAAGATCTATCAGTCGCACTTGGATATCTCCCGCGAAATCGCCCAGGCCGAGCAAACGGACGTCAAAACGACGTTATTGGATGGCAAGGCCTTCGAAAAGATTATTCAATACGTCCGCAAGGATGTCCCGGCCCTCCTGATTGTCGGCCGCATCGGTGTGCATAGCGACGAGGACATGGACATCGGCAGCAACACCGAAAACCTGCTGCGCAGTGCGCCATGCAATGTGCTCGTTTCCAATCGCAAGTACGTGCCGCCCATTGATACACAAGCCGAATACACTATCGCCTGGACGGAAGAGGCGCTTCGCCGGATGGAGAAGATTCCCGTCTTCGCGCGCGGCGTCGCGAAAACGGCGATCCACCGGTATGCGATCGAAAAGGGCCATACGATCATCAGCAACACGGTCGTGGATGCGGCCGTTGGCCACATTCTCCCTAAGGGCGCGATGGACGCGATGCGCGCACTGGGAGGCAGCTTGGAGGCCGCCGGCATCAATCGGGACAAGATGCAAGCGGACGACTCCGTGGCGAAGGACCTCATGGGCTCGACGCTCAGCGGCATGATGACCGAAATCGTGGAAGAAAAACCGACCGTCAGTGCAGGCACTCAGGCCTACCTGGATCGGATGACCCAGAATTACTTCGTCTGCGACGGCTGCGGGTACATCGGCAAGGGCGACACGCCGGTGAAGTGCCCGGTGTGCGGTGCGGAAGGGGCCCGGTTCAAACAGGTCGACAAGAGCATCTTTGAAGCAGCCGCGAAGGCGGAAGGCGGGGTTGAAACCGATCTGGCCTACGACGATGTGCCGATGCAGTGGACGAAGGACGCGAAGGAAGCGATCCGTGCCGTGCCGGCCGGATTCCAGCGCCGCCGCGCCAAAGCCAAGATCGAAAAGACCGCGCGCAAACTCGGAATGACCACGATCACGCTGGAATATGCCGCCCCCATGATCAAAGAGGCCGCTTCAGAAGACTATCAGCCGATTTTCGCGAACAAGGGAGCCGGAACATCCGCAGAAGCCGAAGTGAAGTTGGCAGCCGCCAACGGCAACGGCACCCACGAGAACGGCAATGGAAATGGCAACGACCAGGCCGAAGCCCCCCCCTATACCTGGACCACCGATGCCCAAGCGAGGCTGGATCGTGCACCGGAAGGATTCATGCGGGACTGCACGAAGGCGCTGATCATCAAGCATGCAGACAAGATCGGCACCACCCTCATCACGTTGGAAGTGGCCAACGAAGGGATCGAGCAGGCCAAGGGCTACATGGAAGAGGCCATGAAGACCGGCAACCTCAAAGACATGATCGCCAACCTCACCGGCAAAGCCAAGTCCGGGGCCAGTCACTGATGGGAAAATCGCTGCCGATCCTGAACATCCCGTCTTTACCGGGAGCGCTCGGATCGTTTCAACAGCAGATCACGCAGTTCTTTACGCCTGCTCCGCAGGGCGAAGGTCCGTACGACGGACGGACGGTCGACGACTTCAAGCCCTACCTTGTCGCGCTTAACCTGACCAAGCGCTGTAATCTCAAGTGCGACCATTGCTACCTCGATGCGACTACCAAAGCAGCGGGCGGCGATGATGAACTTTCGACCGAAGAATGTTTCCGTCTCATTGATCAGATCGCCGAAGTCAACAAGGGCTGCCTTCTTGTCATTACCGGCGGTGAACCGCTGGTACGACCGGACATCCTCGACGTGGCCCGCCATGCCGTGACGCTCGGTTTCATGGTCGTCTTCGGGACAAACGGCATGTTGATCGATGATCAGATGGCCAGGACCCTGGTCGAGATCGGTGTCATGGGCGTCGGCATCAGCATCGACTCACTTGATCCGGCCAAGCATAACTCCTTCCGCGGTGTACCTGGAGCCTGGGAAGCAGCCGTGGCCGGTATCGAAGCCAGCAAACGCAACGGACTGCAGTTCCAAGTGCATTTCAGCGCCCAGCCGATGAATTATCAGGAGCTTCCCGCCGTCGTGGAATGGTCTCATGGCCTCGGCGCGCGCGTCTTGAACGTCTTCTTCATGGTCTGCACAGGCCGCGGCGAAGAACTGACCGACATCACACCGGCGCAGTACGAAGAAGTGCTCGGTTACCTCGTCAACTGCCAGGACAATTACAAAGGCATGCTGGTCCGCGCCCGCTGCGCGCCGCACTTCAAGCGACTGGCCTATGAGAAAGACCCGAATTCGCCGATTACGAAAGCGACAGGCTATATGGGCGGCGGTTGCCTCGCCGGTACGAATTACGCCCGGGTGACGCCGAACGGTGAACTGACGCCCTGTCCCTACATGCCGCTCTCAGCCGGCAACATTCGCGAAAACAGTTTTGTAGACCTCTGGGAAAAATCGGACATCTTCAATTCCTTCCGCTACCCCCAACTCAAGGGCAAGTGCGGAGACTGTGAATATACCGACATCTGCGGCGGCTGTCGCGCCCGTCCCTATGTGGACCACGGCGATTGGCTGGATGAAGATCAGTGGTGCCTCTATACCCCGAAAGGCGGCGCCAGGATCAAAGTCGCCTTCAACGTTCAGGAAGAATCTGAAGTCGAGTGGGATGAAGCTTCGTCCTTGCGACTGAGCCGCATCCCCTATTTTCTCCGCGCGATGGTGAAGAAGGGTGTCGAAAAGCATGCCCGCGAGAACGGCATTTCGACGGTCACGATCGAGCTGATGGAAGAATTGCGCAAGAAGCGATTCGGCAACGACGCGCCGGTCTTCAAAACTTAGCGGCGATGAGCGTCACTCAGCACTCGGCCCTCAGCCTGCAGGACTAGTCACGATGGACGCTCTTCAAAGCATTGTTACCGATCTCAATACACTCATCCCGATCATAAACCATTGGTTTCATCTGCTGTCCGCGGTCATTTGGATCGGCGGCCTTGCGTTTTTGGTCATGGCTGTCACGCCGGGGCTACAGAAGGCCGTGGCAAAGGAACAGATTAAGCCGATCACTGATGTCTTTTATCAGCACTACAAGAAGGTGGCCGGCATTCTACTCGTCGTGCTGTTGTTTACAGGGGGAATCAACCTTCATTATGTCAACCAAGTCCTGACGTCACAAACCGGTTCCGGGGTTCAGCACCACGCGAAATACCTCACCGTCTTTTTCATCAAGTTGTTCCTTGTTCTCTGCCTCGTCACCCTCTTCCTTTATACCGTAATCTTCAAATCCGACGATGAAGCAGAAGAGGGCGAGTCGTACGAAGTCATCCCCTTTCAACGCGCTGCATTGTGGATGGGATTCTTCATCATCCTCTGCGCAGCAGCGATGAAGCACTTGCACCAATAGCCTGCTCTGTCCTTTTTTGGTTGCCTTGCCTCTTTAGTCCTTTCTCCAATGTATCTCAGCGGATAACCTCGGTATTACTTCTGATACTGCTCTGCCGATCATCGAGCTGCCTTCCGTAGAAGCCGATTGTCTTCGAATCTCTCAATCCTCAACAGATCCATCACTTTGCATTCTTCCTCGCTGTAACGCTGATGCGCAGGCGCCTGGTATGGAGGTTGCTGAGGTGTGGCAATGTGAGGTTCAACCCGTGACAGCGATGATGACCGTCAGCTTGAAATCGATTGGCGAGAGGCGGCGCCGATGGAAGCCCACGATAAAAGGCATATGCCTGTCCCCAGCGTGGAGTGACCTCCGGATCGTGCCCATCCGGAGCGATGCCGTCGCCCCGCATCTCTGCCATCAAGGTCGCGTGCTTGTCTTCAGTGGGCACGCGACCTTTCAACCGACATGGACGAATCGATCGTTCTCGTTATCGCCAGCTGCCCTGCCCATCGAAGCAACTCCAACATGATGAGGAGAAAACCTATGTCGATAACGACACGCCGTACCACCGGGGAGAATACGCTCCACCTCCACGTCAACGGGAAGCAGATTCTGCGAGAGACGGAAGTCAAACCCCGCATGGTTCGCCTGACAGTCAATCTGCCCTCTCATCTTGCCGAGCAAATGCGGGATGCCGTGTATTGGACTCCGGGGCTCACACTGGCTTGGATGATTGCGCGAGCCGTCCGCGCGTCACTGAATGAATTGGAATCGTTGAATCAAGGTCCCTTCCCGAGGCGCTCGAAACCGCTCCGCGCAGGAAGGCCTAGGCTGCTAGGTCAAACTATGAAAGTCCAGCCTCAATCGTCCGGCGACAGCCGCGGCGGATTATCCGATGGTTCCTTCCGGCCGCCCGTCCTCTC
>CAMLHQ010000119.1 GCA_946479785.1 uncultured Nitrospira sp. | reverse complement strand
ATCGAGCAGCGGACACCGGTCTGTCAGCGACCACCGCCTGGGCCTGCCGTCTCGCTCGTGCATCGGTTACACACGCCTGATGTGATCTTGGCATTGAGCTTTTCCTCTAAGAAGTCTTCAAGGCGCTGCCAGATTCCTGCGTTTTTGACACGTTTGCATTTGGCGCACAGGCAAATGGTGCCGCGAAGCGTCTTGAGTTCCTGCACGGTCCGGTCCAATTGCTTTGTCTGTTCTGCGAGGTTTTGTTCTCGCTCCGTCCGATTGTCGAATTCCTCTTTCAGGCTCATGGCCATTGACACGCGGGCGACCAATTCGGCGGGGATGACCGGTTTGCGGATGTAATCCGTGGCGCCGGCCGTATAGGCTGCCGTGAGGTTGGAAGCATCCGTTCTTCCGGTCACGACGATCACGGGCAGATGTTGCAGCCGCTCCTCTTCCCTGATTCGACGGCATGCCTCAAGCCCGTCCATGTCGGGCATGTGAAGGTCCATGAGAACAATGTCGATCCGGTCGGCTGAAGCGGAACCTCCGATACCGAGGCGCTTCAAGGCGTCCCTTGCCGAGTCGGCAAATATCAGCGAGCGATAGCCGGCCTGCTTCAGCGTCAATCCCAGCAATTCACGTTGTTCTTCAAAATCATCGACGATCAGAATGCTCATGAGATCTCCTTGTGATGGTTCATGCAGCGTGGCTTTCAGGACCGGTCGAACCGCTCTCTTCCGCAGCGCGGAGGGCATTGAGCAATCTCGACACTTCAAAAGTGACGCGGTCGAGGTCTCGCTTCAGCGCCGCCTGTTCGATGCTCCCACCGATGTCGCCGATCTCGTGCAGGCCATATGAGCCGGCCAGGCCTTTGATGCGATGGCCGATGGTCTCGATCTGGGAGAAGTTGTGTTCCGTGATGGCTGTCCGGAGGAGCGATACATCGTGACGGCGGTTGCGGAAGAATTTCGGTTTCAGCTGGGCCAATGCCAGGTCGAGTGATGGACTGCCGTCCGGAGCGGCTTGTGTGCCCGCCGCGGCGTTTGCGCTGCCGTATCCATGCTGCCGGATTGCCTGTAGGATGGTTTCCATCTTAATCGGCTTGGTGAGAAAATCGTCGCAGCCGGCGGCCTGGCTTGCGTGCTTCGCCTCGCTGAGGCCATTGGCCGTCAAGGCAATAATGGGTGTGCGCTGGCGTCCGACTTTGTTTTCCCACGCGCGGATCTCTCTGGTTGCTGTATAGCCGTCCATTTGAGGCATCTGCAAATCCATGAACACCAGATCGTACATGCCGGCCTTGAAGCAGATAGCTGCGTCGGCTCCGTTGGTGACGCAGTCGAGCTGATGGGCCGTCTCGCGGAGATACAATCGCATCACGTCCTGCGACTCGATAAAATCCTCGGCCAGGAGAATTTTCAACCCCCGATCGGTTGCTCCGATCCCGGCCGGTCTGTTCGCTGCCCGGACTCCCTGTGTGCTCTGATCTCCGTGGCGAAGAGTCGGGGAGCCGGCTGCGGCTTTCAGAGGAACCGTGAACGAAAAAGTACTGCCCTGGCCCTGGCCGCCGGTCACCCAGATGCGGCCTCCCATGAGCTCGACCAGCTGTTTGCAAATAGACAGCCCGAGTCCCACGCCGCCATATTCCCTGTTGGAGCGGGAATCGGCCTGGGTGAAGCGCTCGAAAATCCGCTCACGCAATTCCGGTGAGATGCCGATTCCCGTATCGGCGACGGCAAAGCGGATGTGGCCCTCTTCCGGATTGTCCGGAGATGATGTGACGCGTACCTCGATGCTTCCCGTGTTGGTGAACTTGATCGCGTTTCTGATCAGATTGAGCAAGATTTGCTGCAGGCGATGGGCGTCTCCCACGAGTCTGATGGGGAGGCTGGGGTCAAGGTGAGCGGTCAATGCCAGTCCTTTCTCCCGTGCTTGCGTCAGCATCAGATTGGTGCATTCCGTCACGAGGTCGCGCAGGACGAAAGGTTCGGGCACCAATTCCAGCGTTCCAGATTCGGCTTTTGACGCCAACAGCAGATCATCAATCAACCGGAGCAGACCATCGCTGGCTTTCATGCAGCGTTGGACCAAGGACAACTGTTCCGGCGACAGTCTGGTATGGGTCAGAAAATCCGCAATCCCCATGATCGCGTTCAGCGGTGTGCGCATTTCATGGCTCATGTTGGCCAGAAAATCGCTCTTCGCCTTGTTGGCCTCTTCCGCCGCCAAGCGGGCGCGCACTAAAGCCGCTTCCGCTTCCTTGCGTTCAGTCACGTCCTCTGAAATGCCCAGGAGATACTGTGGTGCGCCGCTCGAGTCGCATATGGGAATCTTTTTCGTATGGAGGATCCTCATGCCCTTGCTCTTCGTCTGAATGGTTTCTTCGGGAATATCCGTCAAGCGGCCGTTGGCTAGTGTCTCCCGGTCCTTATTCGTAAAGAAGTCGGCTTCCTCCCTGGGAAAGAAATCGTAGTCGTTCTTGCCCAGGAGTTCGGAGCGGGAATGGCCGACCAGTTCTTCGCCGGCCTTGTTGAACCGTACGAAGCGGAGGTCCTGCGCGTCTTTGACAAACACCATGTTCGGAAGGTGGTCGAAGAGGGACTCGATGAATGTCGCGGTCTGCCGTAACGCGCTCTCGCTTTCTTTGCGCTCGCTGATGTCTCGAATAAACGAAGAAAACAGCACCTGTTGGCCCAGGTGCAATGGAATGACGGTCAACTCGACCGGAAACTCTGTGCCGTTCTTCCGAAGCGCCGTGATTTCAATGCGCCGACCAAGAATCTCTTGTTCGCCGGTCGACAAAAACCGCTGCATGCCCTTGGCATGAGCCTCGCGAAAGTGTACGGGAATGATCAGTTCAGTGAGCAACCGGCCGACGGCTTCGTCTCTGGAGTATCCGAATATCATCTCCGCCCGCGGGTTCCACTCGACCACATGGCCGGTCCGGTCCATGGTGACCACGGCATCCAACGCTCCCTGCACAATGGCTTTGAGCCTGGATTCACTGGCCTGTTTGTCGTGTCGTGCGACCATATCGGCCCAAAGGAGGCCGGTCAGAATCCAGAGCGTGATCATTCCCAATGTCCGGTTGAACACGCCTTCAACCAAGAGGTTTCCGGCTTCGGAGTGAAGCAGCGGCTCTCCCATGATGGCAAGGGACCAGAGCGCGGTTGCGAACACCAAGGTTCTCGGTTGAGACAGGCGCGATAGTGCAAATGCCAGGACAAAATAGGGAAGCCACGGAGCAAAGCCGATAGGAAAGTAAAAATCGACGGTGAAGATGACCGCCGTGCAGCAGGCGATCAGCAGGTGAGCCCTCTTCTGCAGGGTCCTCAGGACGCGATCGAATATCGGGGATTCTGTGATAAGCATTGAAAAATAGATCGAGCCTCGATCGGGATAGCTTATCTAGTATAGACACGTAGGTTTTAGCCTCAAATTGTTTCGCATTCTTTGCTGGCGGTGCGGTGGGAATCCTAAGTGCTTCTGATCGAGGTGAGGCGGGCGTTCTGCCGTGAGCAAGGTGCTGGAGGCTAACCGTAATGGATGTCGCGCTCGCTGGCGAGCGAGAGGTAGGCTTCTCCCCATTGATGCGGGCTGTCGAGACTCCAGGGCTCATCGATATTGATGGGCTTGAAGCGCAGCCCGAAAATTCCACCAAAGACGAGGTGAGCCAGCCCTGCTCCGGAGTCTTCGACGAGTTGAGCATGGGCGGGACAGACAGGCGTGGTTGGATCGTCGCTCCAACCTGTAACCCAGTACCATTCGCCGGTGGGATTGCGGTCAAAGAGACGGACCTGCGTGACCGGTCGAGCGGGGCCGGCTTCCTTGAAGCGCGCAAAAAAGCTTGCTTCGCAATTCTCGTTGGACTCGACTTCGACAATCATGAGCGTTTCTTTCCGAATTTCGGATCAGGTGCGTCGCATCCAGATCCACACAGGGGACTTGGAGACGCTGCTCACCAGTGAGCGTCAATAATGCCTCATGCTGTGGCTTCTTCGTCTTCTCCCTGTTGCTGAACTCTACTGTTCGCTTCGAGGAAGCGCAACAGAACGCAACGTGATCCAAGTAAAACAGCGTCTCATCCTCTCAGGAAAAATAATAAACGTTGCTAGGTGTAAGCGCTTGGATCCATTGGACAAGTGATGGTCTGCTATATCGTTGGCTCATCGTAACAAGAGATGGATCTACGCACTCAAAAGACTCAATGCATCTCTTGGCGCGTGCTCTGGTGCAGCGATTGCTCATATGTATAAGCGTTAGCGAGTCCCAGCGAAATAGATGTATTTTAATTCACCATTGGGTAAGGCCATTAGGCCCTATTGTGTAGAAAGAGGACTTACAGATAAAGTGCTCCGCGAAACGCTCTTCACAACTGATGACCGTTGTAACTTCTCGGGTGAGAAGCTGAGAGAGGTAATTGTGCATCGCCTCACACCAACGGTCAGCCTCCCTCTTCCGGGCCAAGATTCCTTTTGCGATCAGTCACGGATACCTTCATCGTTGATCCCTTTTTCAGTCCTGCTTTCTTTAGTCGCTCCCTTTCTTCGTCGGGCAGAAACGGCCTGTCAATGTGGCTCCTTCATACAACGGCCTTCGCATGCCGCAGAGAGATGACATGGCGAAATCGTGCATCGTGACAGAAATGACATGAGGTTCAGCGGGCTTTCATATCCAACAAGGAGGTTTGTGATGAATGATGTATCCAGTCCCGGTTCATGCGGCGTCGGGGGGCCTCCAAACACGAAAAAGCAGGGTGAGATGCGAAGATACAACAACCTCATGCTACTGCTCAGTCTAGTGATATTCACTGGAAGCCTGAGTGCTTGTCGGGACATGGGTCAGATGATGGGAGACCGTAATGCCCAGTTGCAAACGGGACAGTGGTGGGCAGGCCCCATACCTGATGCCACCCCTGTTAAGCTCGAGGATCGTACGGCATGGATCTCCTATAAGAATGTCACCCAAGAGCAAAGCTACGATTTGCGTAACCAGTTGCGGGAAGGCCTTGTCGCTCAGGGGTATAAGATAATTGACGATCCGGACCAGGCGAATTTTCATGTCTTTTACACGCTCCGTTTTTTTGGTGAGAACCCATCGCTAGACGGAGGTAAAAATACATCAGCAGGTTTAGGTGGTCTCTCTGGTGGTATCGGTAGGGCAGCTGCTCCGCTAGGAGGGCACCAGGCAGTGTCGCCGCTTGGCACTTTAATGGCCAATAACTCCCAAGTTATTGAGTACAACATTATTATGGATGTCCGCATTGCCCAACGGAAAAAGGGTACTGTGACACATACGATTTCAGGGGCACAAAAAGACCGGCAAGTGACTGCGACTGGGGCAAGTACGGCCGGCGGTATTGTCGCGGGCGGACGGTCGACCGCACTGGATAAGGGACAGCAACTACAAGAAACAGATAACATGTTGTGGCAAGAGAATCGGCTTGTCCTTTGGGCGAGGCAGATTCGCCTGACGCCCGAAGAAGCGAAACCGAAACTGGAACGTGCGCTGGTGAGTGCGTTGCCCCAGCTTTTGCCGTAAGGAATGGAGAGAAGGGGGCAGGCACTCTTCCCGCGTAACAAGTGCTCGAGCCTGTTTCAACACAGAGATTGACCTGCCCCTGTCTGGCTAGAAATACGAAGGGCCCAGCGGGATCGCCGCTGGGCCCTTCGTTGCTGATCGCAAATTGCTCTCAGCTAATGCTTAGTACATCCCTTCCATGCCGTGGCTGTGTCCACCGCCGCCGGCCGGTTCCTTCTTTTCTTCGGGGATCTCGGTGATCATGACTTCGGTCGTGAGCATCAAGCCCGCGACGCTGGCCGCGTTCTGCAATGCGCAGCGCGAGACCTTGGTCGGGTCGATGATGCCGGCCTTGATCATGTCCACATACTCATCTGTCGCCGCGTTATAGCCGGCATTGGAGTTCTTGTCCTCGCGCACCTTGCCGACCACGACAGAGGCCTCGCCTCCGGCGTTGGCGACGATCTGCCGGATTGGTTCTTCCAGCGAGCGACGCACGATGTCCAGACCGACTTTCTGTTCCGCCGGGACATCCTTGATTCCGTCCAACGCCTTGATACAGCGCAGGTAGGCCGTTCCGCCTCCGGGGACGATGCCTTCTTCCACCGCTGCCTTGGTGGCGTGGAGTGCGTCCTCGACGCGAGCTTTCTTTTCCTTCATTTCGGTTTCGGTTGCCGCACCGACGTTGATGACGGCCACGCCGCCAACGATCTTCGCCAGCCGCTCTTGCAGCTTCTCGCGATCGTAGTCGGAAGTCGTCTCTTCAATCTGGGCCTTGATCTGCTTCACCCGGGCTTCGATCTTCTTCGGGTCGCCGTAGCCTTCGACGATCGTGCTGTTGTCCTTGTCGATCGTGATGCGTTTGGCGCGGCCGAGGTCGGTGAGCTTCACGTTTTCGAGCTTGATGCCGAGGTCTTCTGAGATCACCTGGCCGCCCGTGAGGATCGCGATGTCCTCCAGCATGGCCTTCCGGCGATCACCGAAACCTGGGGCTTTCACGGCTGCCACGTTCAAGGTGCCGCGCAGCTTGTTGACCACGAGGGTCGCCAGCGCTTCGCCTTCGACTTCTTCCGCGATGATCACGAGCGGCTTACCCATCTTGGCCACTTGCTCGAGAATCGGGAGGAGGTCCTTCATGCTGCTGACCTTCTTTTCATTGATCAGGATGAGCGGCTCTTCGACTGAACATTCCATCCGTTCGGCGTTGGTGACAAAGTAGGGAGAGATGTAGCCACGATCGAACTGCATGCCCTCGACGACATCCAGTGAGGTGGTCATCGACTTGGCTTCTTCGACCGTAATGACTCCGTCCTTGCCGACCTTCTCCATCGCTTCCGCAATGAGGTCGCCGATCGTCTTGTCGTTGTTAGCGGAAATCGTACCGACTTGAGAGATCTCGGTCTTGTTTTGGCAGGGCTTGCTCAGCTTTTTCAGCTCGGCGACGACGGCTTCAACGGCCTTGTTGATGCCCCGCTGAATTTCCATCGGGTTCGCGCCGGCGGTGATGTTCTTCGCGCCTTCGCGATAGATGGCTTGGGCTAGAACGGTGGCGGTGGTCGTACCGTCACCGGCCGTGTCACTCGTCTTACTGGCGACTTCGCGGACGAGCTGGGCGCCCATGTTCTCATAGGGGTTCTTGAGCTCGATTTCTTTCGCGACAGTCACGCCGTCCTTCGTGATGGTCGGTGCACCGAATTTCTTGTCTAAAATCGCATTGCGGCCCTTGGGACCGAGAGTCGCCTTCACGGCATCCGCGAGCTGATTCACCCCTCTCAGGATGGATGCCCGGGCTGCCTCACTATACAGAAGTTGCTTAGCCATGTGATTCCTCCCTTACTATCTTAGTGAGTGTTCTTTTTGTCGAGATTAGCTGGTGAAGATACCGAGGACGTCTTCTTCTTTGAGGATCAAGCATTCTTCATCCTCGATCCGGAGCTTGCTGCCTGAATACTTGTCAAACAGAACCTGGTCGCCGACTTTCACGTTCTCGACCTTCTTGCCGACGGCTTGGACGATACCCCGCTGCGGCTTTTCCTTGGCCGAATCCGGCACATAAATCCCGCCGGCAGTCCGTTCCAACTCTTCTGTGTAGGTGACGAACACGCGGTCGCCCAGGGGCTGAAAGCCCTTGGCCACGTTCTTCTTCTCCTTCGCAGCTGTGCTCATGACAGAACCTCCTCGTGATGTTAAGTTAACTCAAAAGATGTCGTCGGTTTATTCGGTTTATAACGGGTTCGCACTCGATGGTGTCGGCCTAACCCCCA
>CAMLHQ010000118.1 GCA_946479785.1 uncultured Nitrospira sp. | reverse complement strand
GGACATCTTGCCCCTCTGGTGGGCCCTTGCGTTAGGAGCCTGTTTAGGGGGAAACGGGACACTTATTGGAGCAAGCGCCAATGTGGTCGTGGTGGATCTCGCTCGGCGGGCGGGTTATCACATCTCGTTCTGGCAGTTCTTCAAAGTAGGATTCCCTGTGATGGTTGGGTCGATCGTTTTGAGCACACTCTATCTGTGGCTGCTCTTCTTGAGGTGAGTCTCTTACTCACGCCGCTGGAAGAATTTTTAAACCCACTTCCAAAAACTTTTTCTCGATGGCGAACCGCAGCTCGCTCGCCACTTCATGGGGATCGATGTCCAACCGTATTTCCAGCCAATAATTCAATGTGAAAATTCTCGCCTGGCTGCCGAACTCTTCCAACAATACCTGCGGCTGCGGAGTCTTAAGAACGCGGGGATGTTCTCCCGCGAGAGCGGACAGGATGTCCATGACTTGTGGTGTGGATGAGCCGTATGGTGCGCCGACTCGAAGCGAAAAGCGGCCGATGCGGGTTGAATAAGTCCAGTTCGTAAGATGCTGCTCGAGAAAACTGCTGTTGGGAATCAGCGTCACCATTCCCTTGGTGTCCCGGACGGTAGAGGATCGAAGGCCGATAGTCGTGACACGGCCGCGCACGTTGTCGACTTCGATTAAATCGCCCACGCGCAAGGGGCGTTCGATGAGCAGCAAGATACCGCTGATCACGTTTTTCAACAAATTCTGTGCGCCAAAGCCCGCTCCGATGGCAAATGCGCCGCCGAGAAACGCAAAGATGGTCAAGGGAATTTTGACCCATACGAAGCTCATCACGATGAGAATGGTAATGAGCAGCGCCTGGCTCCATTGGCGCATGAGGTTGGCCAGTTCCGGTGTGACCCCGAGTCGAGCCACGGCTAGGCGACCGATGAGCCCGGCGAGATAGATGCAGAGCCAATATCCAATCAGGAGGATAATGAGGGCGCTGACTATTTTTCCGACGGTCACGCTACGGCGGCCCGTAATCTTTTTGCCCTCCACCTCAATCGTGTCTTCAGCGGAAAATACTTCAAAGTTCCAGCCAACCTTCGCGTTTGCCCACCCATGCTGCCACCAATCCTCGATGCGTGCCGAGAGGGGAAGCTCCTTGCGCTGTTCTTTGAATTCGGACTTCCAGCGTTCAAGAAATCGCGAGGCCTGATCTACTCGTTGGAGCGCATGATTGTAAATCTGTTCTCGTTGCCGGTGGGCTTGGAGTAGCGCTTGTATATGTCGGCGATCTCGGACAGCGCTGTTATTCAAACGAGTTTCTAGTTCGCCGATCTGGCCTGAGACAATACCCACTTGCTGGCGCAGGTAATCTCGGGAGGCACGGAAATTGGCGAACAGCGGAGTAAATCGATCATACGCTTCACGGACCTTGGCAGGCTCGGCGCCGTGCGCGATTGCGAATCGGCTGTCCCACAACTGCCGTTCGCCTTCCACAACATCGAGCAGCAGTTGAAGTAAGTCGCCCTTGAGGGCCATGTTGTCGGCCTGAATGCGTCCTGCCTCGGCGGCTGCTTGGACCTGTCGCAGGCTTTCCGGAATGTTCCCGGTTGCTTGTTGGGTCCGTTTAGCGAGTCGAGTCGCCACCTGTCGCTCGATGTCCCGGAGTTGGTCGAACTGCCGGCGACGAGCGGCGGTGGTGTGCTCGAGCTCATCAGCCAGTCCTTGCCGTTCTTGTGACAGGCGCGTTTGGATTTTTCCGAGATCCGTGTCGGTGAACTCTACATATGGTTCGACAGATTCCAGACGGCGCTCGGCCGACTCGCGGCGCGCGCGTGCGTCGGCCAGTTCTTCCTCACTGCGGGTTTTGGAGAGTTCGGCGGCCTGCAGCATGGCGGCGGCCCCTCGCTGGCGAAGTGCTTCTAGGTCGCGCAGCCAGCGTTGGCGGTTTTCTCCGGGGGAATCCTTCGCCGCTTCCGCCCGTTCCGATGTCTGCCGGAGCCGTTCTTGAGCGCCCTGCAGAGACTCACGCGCACGATTGAAACGCAATTCGATGAGACTTAACTGTGATTGCAGGCCTTCTTCGGTGAGTCGCAAGGAGTAGGCGGTATCCCACAGTTGATCGGCGAAGAAGATCGAATAGGGCGGAGATTCGGTCTGAGTCTTTGATTCAGTCTGAGTCTTGTTGAACTCCCCACGTCGCTGGCGGATCTGCTCCAGCCTCTGCGCATCGTCGATCTGCTCGTCGTCACTTCTGACGATTAGATGGAGAAGCGTCCGCCGTTCGAGGAGTTCCTCTTGCGGCGTGCCGGAAGGAGCGCCGGCCGCGAGAGTCTCGGGTTGGCTCACGGCCTGCAACTCCGCTTCGGCCTGCGCTCGTTTGTTCCACAGCTCGTCTGCCGGAGCGTGGCCTCCTGCTCGGTCCGTGCTCTCGGCACGCGTGCTGGTGTCGGATTTATTGACGTCGGCTACAGCCTGGCCGAAGGCGTCGGTGAGGGCGCAGATCAGCGTCAAACAAACAACCGCCTCACGCCTCACGCCTGACGTCTCCTCACCTTCTGCCCGCCTCTGCCGGCCTCACTTTGCTGGTACCTTATCCCCTCTGCGTCTGGCTTCTGAAAGCCCGATGGCAATGGCCTGCTTTCTACTCTTTACCTTCTTCCGACTCCTACCGCTTTTTAAACTGCCTTTTTTCCGTTTATGCATCGCCCGTTTAACGGAGCGCTGTGCGCCTTTTCCATATCGCGCCATATTCTCCAGTACCTCCTCTTCGCTGCAGCAGGCATTCGCAGATAAGACCCGTCCGCACTGGCAGATGTCGACGCGCCTTACTCTGCGCGTTGAAGCGTTGTGGTATGTCCCTTGTCGGTTATATAAGCCTTAACGTGATCTCCCACCGCGACTTTATCCAGTTTGGTGCTCTTGTCGACATGGATCTTTGTCTCTTTACCGTCGTTATCTTTGATCCAGTAATACTCTCCATCCATTTTCATCAAAGTACCTTTCACCGCGTCCTTGGTCAGGCGTTCGCCGATCGTGGGCTTTGCCTCCTTATCGGCCATGGGATTGGCAGCTTGCGCAAACCCGAAGCCGAATAAGATGGTTGCAGCGATGAATGACAACAACACGTACCTCATGACGGACCTCCTTGGTTGATAGAGACAGACTGTGTGGATGAAACACGCTATTCAATTCTGGATATCACGGTCTGGACCGCGGAGAGACTGGTAAGACCCCTTGCCGGCTGTTGCGCGACGGTTCTCACATCACACTTCACCGTTGTCTTCTATCGTTTGTTGCTCCTGCTCCGTGAGCATGAATGGGACTCTCCTTTTCAGTCATCTTTTCTCGGGCATTTGCTAGTCGTACGTCGCCTAGGCATCGACCATAGTGCATAAAATATAGTGCTGAGGATCCAAGTGAGCCGAGAGCTACCGCTCTTTCATGCAAGCAGATGCGTCGTTTGCCACCTGCCGCCTTCGTATACTGATCATCAGATGCATGATCTGCATCTCGAACGGTTCGGCGCCGCGGCGGATGGACCGATCAAAACCTTCGTATTGAGAGGCATCAAAGATTCTCCACCCTACTTTCACGACGGCCGCCTCCCAACCCTCGAAGACACAGTGGAGTTTTTCAACCTCGCCGGTGGTCTCAAGCTTGATCAGGAAGAGAAAAAGGCGCTAACGGCTTTCCACCGGGCCTTATGAGCGTCAACGGACAGTCGGGAGACCGAGGAGAACAGAGATATGGACAATCAGACGACGGATCGAACGGTGCTACAACACATCGAGGAGTTAGTGTCGCAAGAGCACCGTCTGCAAGGCCAAGATTCCTTATCGGAGGATGATCGCGCGAGGTTGCGCGGAGTTCAAGTGGAACTCGATCAGTGTTGGGATCTTTTACGGCAACGTCGCGCGCTGCGGACGGTGGGTCAAGATCCGGATAAGGCTCATATGCGTCCGCCGGAGATGGTTGAGAAGTACGAGCAATGACTATCGTGATGGCAGTCAATCCGACAGCAACGTCAACGATAAAGGAGGATCACCATGTCAGTTATCGAAAAATCGATCGAAATCAATGTGCCGGTCCGAGCCGCCTACAACCAATGGACTCAGTTTGAAGAGTTCCCACGTTTTATGGAAGGTGTGAAGCAGGTAAAACAAATTGATGACAAGCACCTGCATTGGAAAGCCGAAATCGGCGGCAAAGAAAAAGAATGGAATGCCGAGATCACAGAGCAAGTTCCCGACCAGCGTATTGCCTGGACGAGCCGAGAAGGTGCGTGGAACGGGGGCGTTGTCACCTTTCATCGCTTGTCTGATGCCAAGTCCAAGATCATGCTGCAGCTGGAATATGACCCCAAAGGTTTCATCGAGAATGCCGGAGATGCCCTTGGCGTTGTCACTCAAAGAATCCAGGGAGATCTTGAGCGATTCAAAACTTATATAGAAACGCGGGGTCAGGAAACCGGAGCCTGGAGAGGCACCATCAAATAGGGAACCGTGACCGCTGTCGTGCGAAATGCCCGGATGCGAGGAGCAAACAGAAGCGCTTTCGCATCCGGCTAAATTCTGAAAGGCTGGTTTGTAAAGCAGAGAGAAAGGAGGAACGAATGATTGCAACACGGCTCGTCGGTTGTTTGGTCTTGTGGTCGTTCATTCAAGCGTTCCCGGTCCTCGGACAGGATGCCATTTTACCTCAAGGAGATCCTCGCCTGCAGGATGAGGCGCAAGACGCGCAGCGGCGCGAAGCCATTCGAGACAGTCGGCTCGGGCAGCAGGGACAAGGGCCCAACTATCGCGTCGAAGGAAAATTGCAGGGCGGCGCCCGGAATGCCGCAGTTGCCGATACAAAGGGCAAGGGTCATCAAGACTCAGGCTTGGCCGATCCCAGTGTGATTCCTGGACAAGCGTCCGGAATGCGAGTTGTACGAGGTGAGGTGAAACAGGCGACTCTTAAGGCGATCGTCGTTGAAGACTCCAAGGGGAAAGAGACAACGATGTCGGTGGATGCGGGGACGGCGGGAGATCGGGATGTGCGTCCAGGCGACATGATTACAGGGACTATCACTGGACAGGGCCGGGCCGTCGCTATTCATAAGGAAGCGTCCCAGGAGCGGTAACCGCATTGCTTGAGTAGATCCGTCACTGTGAAAGTTCACACGCTCTTGCGTGTGCCGTTTGAATCGACCGTTCAGCGGTCCGGCGCATCCTGTCCGGCTGGAGACAGCTTGTCTTGCTGGCACGCATTGAGACGAGGAGTTCAGATCCATCCACGGCGGCATTCGCAATTCTTGCTCAAGTGATGCTCGCCACTATGGTCCGACACTTGCTCACTCATCCGGTGAGATTCGTCTTGGTCAATTCAACAAGGGGGTATGTATGGGTCGGACTGACAAGGCCATGATAACCGGAAGCCTGGTGCTTGTATTGGCAATAAGTGCGCCCTCCTTACTTGAGGCGGCAAATGATTCCCGTTCTGGACAGCGGCAAAGCGCGGAACATCAGAAGGAGCAGGTCATCAGCGAAGCGACTGGCAGCAATCTGCCCGGCAATCGTATGGTGATCGGTCGCATCAAAAACATCCGAAGCCAGGAAATGGAAATCGACATCGGCAATGTTCAGCCGCTGTATGTGCCGCTCAAATCGGCGGAGATGAAAGGCGAAACATTCAAATCCGGCGATCCCATTGTCGTGACGCTCAACGATCATAATGCCATCGTTGATTACCACCATCCCAATGAAGCCTCTCACCATCAAGTCCTGCGAGGGCGGCTCAAAACACCGCTGACCGTCGGCTTGGATAAGGCGGTGATTGAAACCGATCAAGGGGTGAAAACCTTCATGGTCATAGAGCGGGCCAAGGGTAAATTGACCGCGATGCCGGTTGGTGCCGACCTGTTGTTTTTGACCGACGAGACCGGCCAGTTAGTCGATGCTCAGCTCGCCAGCAAACAGGCCGTGCATGAGTCGGCTGAAAACAATAAGGCACGCATCAAGGGTGCGCACCAGCAGGTGCGTGCAGTGTTCAAGGGGGCCGAGCAACCGTCCCGTAGCGGTCCCGACGGGGGTGAGGGCCGGCTCAAAATTTTCGAGCAGGGTCGGGAGCGTGTCGTGCCGTTTCGTCCTCCACTGACAAAGTTGGAGCGGCTTCAACCAGGACAAGACGTCGTCCTCTTGATGGACGATCAGGGGTACGTGTTGGAGATTGCCACACCGGATGTCGCTCCGGGGCAATGATCAGTGTAGCAAGGTCATGGCACTGATGCTTTGTCGCTCCTGGCAGGTTGGACCACTGAGAGACGACACTGCCCCGGTGGAGACGAGGTTCAGTGCCCTGATGACGCTTTCTCACGACAGGCTAAGTCACAAAAAGCGATGAAGACAGCGGACGTAGTTAACTGAAGGCTGGCAAACATCAGCTTGGAGGGGTATTCCATGGCTCGTAAATCAGCTCATCGAAAACGATATCGCTATCGTACGAACACACAAGATCTCGATTGGGATGAAGAGCGGGCAGCCGCAGACTGGAATCATCAGAAAAACATTGGCCAGGTCCAACGTCTGGTATCGGCGATTGCCGGCGCAGGCTTTCTTGCCGGTTATTTGCGGCGTCGGTCTGTTCTCAACGTGGTCCTGGCAATGGCAGGCGTCGGTCTTCTATATCGAGCCGCCAGTGGGTACTGCCCGGCCTTTGGTGCTTTGGGAATCGATATGAGCGGTGACCGACACACCGATCGATTGGGACGGCGCAAAGTCCATTCTCGAGGGGCGACAAAAATCATGCGAACGATTGTGATCAATCGGTCGCCGAGTGATCTGTACGGTTTCTGGCGCTCGTTTGACAATCTTCCGCGTGTTATGAGTCACCTTGAATCGGTGGAGGTCATCACAGAGCGGCTATCTCATTGGGTAATCAGGACTTCGATGGGCGTTCCAACGGTCGAATGGGATGCCGAAATCATCAACGACGTCGAGAACGAACGCATCGGCTGGCGATCGCTGAGCGGCGCCGACGTAGACAACACGGGGTCGGTGAAATTTGAACCGGTGGCCGATGGGAAGGCGACCAAACTGACGGTTTCTCTCCAATACGCGCCGCCGGCCGGCAAGATCGGCACTGCCATTGCCAAGCTGATTGGCGAGGACCCCGATTTGCAAATTGCCGAAGACCTGCAGCGGTTCAAGGAAAGCATGGAAGCAGGCTCATATTCCGAATCCGGTCGTCGATAGTACATAGAGAAGGAGACGTCGATGTCTCAGGCACCGGCACGATGGACGAGCGCAAAGTGCCGAGAGACGAAAGCCTTACCAAAACCTTGGCTTCAACTGTCGATGAAGCGGCTTGAGTAGGCAGATCACATATGAAACGCCAGCCGAGCCAAGAAGTCATCAATTTGTTGCCTGACGATCACGTCATCGGACCGGATTCCGCGCCGGTAACGGTGGTGGCCTATTGCGATTTTGAATGTCCATACTGCGGTCAGTCCTTTGTACGAGTAAAGGACTTGCGCCGTCGTCTCGAGCATCAGCTGCGTTTCGTGTTTCGACATTTTCCTCTGGTTGAAAAACATCAGCTCGCCCAACAGGCGGCGGAGGCGGCAGAGGCGGCCGGAAATCAAGGCCGATTCTGGCCGATGCACGATTTGCTTTTCGAAAACCAGGAGGACTTGGAAGCCGAGGACCTTTATACCTATGCTGAAATGGCCGGTCTGAATGTTTCACGGTTTAAAGAAGATCTGCATGGACGAGTGTACTCGTCCCGCGTGATGCGCGATGTGAGGTCCGGACGACGAAGCGGAGTCGACAGCACACCCACGTTGTTTCTGAACAACGTTCTTCTTTCAGACGACGATCGGCTAGAGGAACTTGTGCTCCGGGCAGCGTGAAGACAACC
>CAMLHQ010000117.1 GCA_946479785.1 uncultured Nitrospira sp. | reverse complement strand
CTCGGACCAACCGTCTGCCCCGCAAACTGGTCCTAAAATTCTTGGGCCTACTTGAAATCTGGCGGTAGCGCGACTTGCACCTGATTGCCTTCGACGCGAACGGGACAGCAGGCCACGGTGAAGTTCGGATTGCCCACGCGCTCGCCTGTGCGGACGTTATATTCCCATCCGTGCCACGGGCATCTCACGACATCGTGAGTCAGACGACCTTCGCCGATCGGTCCTCCGGCATGAGGACAGGTGTTGTCGACCGCGAAGAAGGAGCCGGCGACATTGAACAACGCGATCCAGACTCCGTGCACCTCGACAGTCTTCCCGGTTCCCGGTGGAATATCTTCCGTCGTGGCGACGGTCACGAATTCAGACATGGACTTCATGCATGCTGGTGGAAACGCCGGCCCTCGATCCCGTAGAATGGCCTGGCGCTTGATTTCGCCGCAAGCTTATGGCATAGAACATAGCTGAGCGTACCCAGACCGACAGAAGGCCCTCTCAGACAAGGAGCCTCGGTTGGGAATGAGGTTGTTGAATGGAAATGACCCTCCTGCTCAACTCTACGTACGAACCCCTGCGTGTCGTTCATTGGCAAAAAGCGATTGCTCTCCTGTGGCAAGGCAAGGTTGAAGTCCTCGAGGTCTACGACCGAGAGATCCACGGAGTGTCGATCTCGTTCAAGCTACCGGCTGTCATGCGGCTTCTCAAGCTGGTCCGGTTGAAGGACAGCCACCGCGCCGTAAAGTTTTCCCGCATCAACATCTTCACCAGAGACGGCTACGTCTGCCAGTATTGCCGCACCAAATATCGCACTGAAGAACTGACGTTCGATCATGTGGTGCCGATCGCCAAGGGCGGACGGAAGACCTGGGAAAATATTGTGACCGCCTGTTGGCGCTGCAACAACAAAAAGAGCGGGCGTACTCCCGAAGAAGCTAGTATGCGGCTCATGAAGAAACCCGTGAAACCGCGGTGGAGTCCGATCGTCACCATTACCATTGGAATCAGAAATACACCGGAAAGCTGGCGGGATTATCTGTATTGGAATATGGAATTGGACACCGACCCCTCCGGGCCTTAAGCAGGCTGTTGAAACACGCTCTCGGCTTCGTTCTCGCTTCACTCAAGTCCTCGACATACAAAAAGGAGTATGCCTCAGACTTTCGCTTGCTGCGGCCTTGCCGAATAACGTGTTTGAACAGCCTGCCCTACCCATCACACTGACGCGCATCTTCGCTCGTTGCGGCCTTACGGGCGGACTTTTTGAACATCCCTAATGATGGTTCACCTAGTTGCGCGTGTTTGTACAGTCTCAATGTTGACTTCAAAATCTCCGTTCACTGTTTCACTGAATCTAAGATAATTTCAAAATCCCGCCCGCCTGGGAGCGTCGGATTTTTCGCATAGCGTCCTTCGATGTCGCCCGGCTGAGCCGGACCGGCTTGCCCGTCACGATCCAGTCTCGCAATCACATCGACCATGCCCCGCAGTTCTGATCCTTGCACCATCACGTCGGCATTGGTGATTTCGAACGGAACGGGGAATTTCGGATTCTCAATTCGTTTTGCGGCAACCGGTCTCGGCGTGCCTCCCGGCCTTCTGACGATGACGAACAAGACATCTGTTGGACGGACCTGATCGGCCAGCGCTGGCGCGATGACGACGTGTCCGGCGATCACGGCTTCGCCTCCCTGGGGGTCGCAGGTATGAGCGAGTCCAAGCCAGGCGGCGATCGCGGCGAGGCCGATAATGCCTCCGGCCATGCCAAGCGCTCCGAACTTATATCCGGCCATTACCGGGTCCTTTTGCACAAATGGTTGTAAAAAGCGTTGCATTATACCGGTGTGAGGTCGAAAAGGGGAGAGCATGGTTTACCCTGAAAAGGCTCTGTTGTATGATGGCCCTCCTTTTGGAATTGGAGGAATGATCATGGCAGCGAATCCTGGTTTTCCGCTTACGATCGACGTCAAAGGGTATCCGGTCCTCGTGCTCGGGGGAGATGAAGAGGCCGCAGAAAAAACACAGCGGTTGTTGGATGCCGGCGCCAAAGTCACCGTGATTGCGCCCACGTTGCACGAGCAGCTCAAGCAATTGGCTGCTTCGGCCAAAGTCATTCATCGGGGGCGGCATTTTCGCGATACCGATTTGGAAGGCGCCATTCTTGTGCTCAACATGATCCGTGGCGACAAGGAATTTGCCCGATCGGTGTTTGCCAAGGCGCGTGAGAGGAAGTTTCTGCTCTGGTCCGTCGACTATCCGGAGGCGTCGACGGTCAATATGCCGGCGGTCGTCGCATCCGGCCACGTGCGCGTGGCGATCAGCACGAGCGGCATGGCGCCGGCGCTCTCGGGATTCATGAAAGAGGATTTGGAACGCATCCTGGACAGCGAGTTTGCCGCGTTTGTCGACTGGCTGGGCCATTTGCGCGAGCAGGCCAAAAGCAACGAGCCGGACGTCGAGAAACGCCGCACGATGTTGCGGGAGGCGTTGGACGGATTCCGGTTGTTGGGCAAGGTGCAGTATCCCAAAGTGTGGCTGGACGAGCGAGCGGCGGCGGCGCCGGGCGTGAAAGGAAAGGCGTGACGACAACATGGTCTTACTGGAATTCAGCATGTCTCCGTTGGGAAAAGGCGAGAGCGTCGGCAAATATGTCGCCCGCTCGCTAGACATCATCGACAAGAGCGGCATTGACTATCGCCTCAATCCGATGGGAACGGTTCTGGAAGGGGAGTGGGACGAGGTCTTTGCGGTGGTCCGGAAATGCTATGAGCGGATGAAGAAGGACTGCAACCGCATATCCTGCAGCATGAAGATCGATTACCGGAAGGGCCATGCGGGCCGGCTCGTCACAAAGGTCGCCAGCATCGAAAAGACGTTGAAGCGACCGGTCAAGCAGTAGCACCGGTCCATTGTTGCCGGCGCCGGGCTCCGGCGCTCATTGCCGCTTTTCGCAGAAATCTCCTCCAGGAGTGCGCCGATGCCCAGCGGTGTGATCGAAGACGTTCGACCTATCCTCTCTGACATTTCACTCCTTCCAAAAGACCGGACCATCCTGGAACGCGAGTTCATGGAGTTCCGTCCGTTCGGCGTCGACGAACAGGGCGAGAAGATCAGGGATCTGACCGGGATGAGCATCAGGGCCACCGTCATCTACCTGGAATCATCCATGGCGCGCCGGCATGGCGAGGCTGCCGGGCTGCAGGCGGTGCATGAACTCTGTACGCTGCTGAACCAACGGATCAAAGATCCCGTGTATCACGTGACGCCGGCCTTTTTGAAAAATGCCTGGAACAGCTATTCGTACGAATTTACCGCCTACCTCTATGAATTCTGCGAACGGATTTCCAGTGATGCGAAGTTCGTCTTCAAGGGAGGAATGGAGAAGGCGTCGCCGATCATGCAGGTCCTGGCCAGGCCGTTCTCCCTGTCGCAGATCTACGGCATGTTCCCCTATTTCGGAAATAAATTCGCATCCGGCTCGATCGAATGTCGGGTTGTCGGGGTGACGAGAGGGGCCGCCACCCTCGCGATGCGGTTTTCAGACCGTACACTCCGGCAGTTCGGTCCTTACCGCCGGCGATGCACCCACGTGATGTGCCAGGCGGCTCAAGGCATCATGACCGCCGTTCCCGTACGGGTCCATGGATTGCCGCCGGCCACGTTGGTGGAAACTTCCTGCATTGCCAATGACGACGACTGGTGTCAATGGGACATCACCTGGAATGCCGAGCCTTCGACCGGCTGGACACGACGATTGTGGAATGCCGTGTCGCGGTCTTCGGACGAAATGGTTTTTCCGTCAGAGGAACCATCTCCAGCCCTCTTGTCGAATCGGATCGACAGGATCTTCCCCTCCTCGGCGCCGATGCCGAAGATCGGTTCTCCTTCAGATGAGGCACAGCCGGTTGAGCCGGTCCTTGCCCAGCCAGCCCGTCTGAAACATGTCCAGCTTCAACAGCCGCTGAATAGGATGAAGGGAGATGTGGCAGGCTATCTCTGGGGCGGACTCGCTGCGGCGTTGACCTCTCTGGTGTTGCGGCTGATCTACCCCGCCATGAGTTTGGCTGAAGTCTTGCTGGCGGGATTGATTCCGGTACTCATCGCCGGGACCTGGCTCAATCGGCGGTTGAGAAGAGAAAGTCAGCGACGCGAGGCCTTGATTCATGAACAGATCAATTTCGTGGAGTCACGCCATGAAGAGTTGCGCGAAGCCTATCTGGAGCAGGAGCAGACCAGAGTCGAACTGCGCCGCACCGTCAATCATCTCACGGCGCTGCATCAAGCGGGACTCCTCTTCAGCTCGACGCTCGATCGGGAAGCCTTACTGGAGAAGGTGCTGGAAACGCTCACGCGGGACCTCCACTACGACCGCGCGATGATTTCTTTTTACGATCCGGTCAACCGTGTGACGAAGGACGCGCGGGTGGTGGGGGTCTCTCCGGAGATTCAAGCGTTTGCCCGATCGAAAGAGACCCAGGTCACCGACTCGGATTCGCCCGAAGGGACCGTCATCTTACAGGGAAAGCCGCTGCTCATCGGCGATGTTCAGGCCGTACTGGCGCGGATGGATCCCGTGAATCAACAACTGGCCATGTTGACGGGGACGAAGTCGCTGATCGTCGTGCCGCTGAAAACGAAAGACCGTATTCTCGGCAGCATGATGGTTGACCGGATGCAGGAACATAGCCTCACCCCCGACGATCTTGAGCTGCTGACGACCTTCGCCCATCAAGTCGCCATCGCGCTTGACAATGCCTCGGCTTATCAACAGATCGAAGAGCTGAACATCGGCTTGGAAGCCAAAGTACAGGAACGCACCAAGGAATTGGAACAGGCGGATCGCTTGCGGTCTCAATTTCTCTCGCATGTCTCGCATGAGTTGAAAACGCCGATGACATCGATCAAAGGCTATTTGCAGAACATGCTCGACGGGTTGACCGGCACGGTGAATGAGAAGCAGCAGCGGTATATGTCGCGGATGTTGGAGAATTCCGAGCGATTGATCCGGATGATCGAGGATCTGCTGGATCGGACAAGGATTCAAACAGGCAAGTTGGAGTTGACCCCGTCCGAACTGGATCTGGGGCATTGTGTCGCGGACGTGATCGAGCAGCTTCGCCCGCTGGCGCAGGTCAAACGGCAGCAACTCGAGGCCGTCTATCCCGACGCCTCGCTCCTGGTCTGGGCGGATCGAGACCGGTTGTTTCAGATCATCATCAATCTCGTGCAGAATGCGATAAAATTTACGCCGGAAGAAGGGCGCATCACCGTGACGGTCCGGAAGGACAACCACCGGCACGCGGGAGTCTCCGTGCGCGACTCGGGGCCCGGAATTCCGCCCGAATTTCTCGACAAAATTTTCGATCCGTTCTTCAGGGTCAAACAATCGAGGACTCAGGTCAAAGGCTTGGGGCTGGGATTGTCGATCGTCCGGACGCTCGTTGAATTGCACGGAGGAACGATCGAGGCGCGCAGTCCGGACGGCGGTGGAGCGGAGTTGTACTTTACACTGCCGGTTCGAGTGTCTATGGAGAGCCGCGTTCAGACCGCGCTCGGAAGCATCCCGTGCGTCCTGGTGGTCGACGATGACAAGGATATCCGCCAATTGCTCGAAGACCGTCTCCGAGCGAGGGGTTATCAGGTCGAGACGGAGACCGACGGGCTACGAGCGCTGGACGCGGTTCATTCCGGCCGGTTTTCCGGTTTGATCCTCGACATCGGCCTCCCGTCTCTCGATGGAATGGAAGTCCTGAAGCAGATCAGGCAGAAGAACCAGCAGCTGCCGATTATTATGGTCACCGCTTCGGGGGCGAAGGAATCGGCTGTCCGAGCCATTGGTCTTGGTGCGCAGGCCTACCTGTTGAAACCCTTCGATGTCGAGGAACTCCAGCAGGTTGTGGAGTCCTATTTTCGAACGGTATAGCCGGAACATCAATCCACAAAAACGAAGAGGCTCATAGACGTATGACACGTAATCCGACTGCGAGCAATGAAAGACGAGAGGCTCGCGTCAGAGCGCGACGTCGCGATCGTCTCATCCGTATCGCGCTGGCTGCCGGTCTGGCCTTCTGTTGGTGGGGCGTTGGTCCGGATCCAATCTCGGCACAGGTCCCGCGTATTCAAGGGCAGGGAACGGCCGCATCCGGAATGGGCAATGCCTTTTCCGCACAGGCCGACGACCCGTCAGCACTCCATTACAATCCGGCCGGGATGACGCAGCTGCATGGAGTCGAGGTCATGACCGGTGCACTCCTCTCCGGCGGGACCACGAATTTCACCAGCCCGACGGGCGTGACAGCCACAGGCGATCGAAACGGGAGCGTGGCGTGGCCGCCGCCGGGGCACCTCTACATTACGGCGAACCTCAAAGATCTCGGCGTCACGGCGCTGGGAGATCTCACCGCCGGTATCGGTCTGACGGTCCCGTTCGGCTCGCTGACGAGATGGCCGAACGACGGGCCGTTTCGAACGGCGACGACGTTCAACACCTTACCGCTTTTGGATATCAAGCCCACGGTCGCGTACAAACTGACCGAGGATCTGTCGATCGGGCTGGGCGCGGATATTTATACGTTCTCAGGACTTTTTGGCGAAGGCCATATCGAAAGAAAATCCGTCTGGCCTGGTGGCGGCGGTATCCCAGCGGGAACACAAGTCGAGCTGTTCGGGCGCGACACGGCCGCGGGATTCAACGCCAGCCTGCTCTATACCCCTCTGCGCAATGCGGACGGCAAGCCGCTTGCCAACATCGGCATTGTCTACCGCAGCCAGGCCACGCTGCATCTGAGCGGAGCCTTTCTGGCAAACGGCGCCAAGGTATCGGATGCCGAGGCGACGTTTGTGTTGCCTCAAGTCATTACGGGTGCCATTGCCATTTGGCCGGTGCGCACCCGTGAGCGGGAATGGAAACTGGAAGTGGATGTAGATCACGTCGGCTGGAAATCCGTGCGGAATCTCGATGTGCAGCTCGCGAACGGAAGCACCATCCCTCAACCGCTGAATTGGCGGAACACCTACGCCGTGATGGTGGGAACCGAACACAAGTGGCTGGCGCTGGAGTCCTTACCTGCCTGGGAGGTGGCGCTTCGAGCCGGCTATACCAATCAACAGACTCAAATGCCCGATCTCACGTTCGATCCGGGTGTGCCTTCGGCCGACGTGCATATTGTCGGCGGCGGATTGGGACTCGTGTGTAAAGCGCAGGGCAGGTTCCTCGGGCTGATTGCTTGCGGTGACCTGGGTGTCGGTTCGCTGAAACCCAAGTCGATCGGGCTGGATCTGTCGTATCAAGCTGCGCTGTACGAAGATCGGACGATCACGGGGAATCGTAATCCGACGGTCAACGGTCTCTATAAGACGGCGCTCCATACGGGCGGAGTGTCCATCAAAGTGGCCTATTAATCCCAAGCAGGATGTTGAAAAAGCCCGCCAGCGGCGTTCTCGCATTGCTTAGAGGCTCAACGTACGGAACAAAGTACGCTTCGCCTCTTCGCTCGCTGCGGCCTTGCTGACGGTCTTTTTGAACATCCTGCGAATCAATCTGCCACGAGGTGGGCACGTCTGCAGGTTCGATTTAGTGGTTCTGATAAACGCGGGGAATTCGCGGACCGATGGCGCAGAGAATTTCGTACGGGATCGTGCCGGTCCATTCGGCGATGTCATCGGCCCAGATGGCGTCCTGACTCTCTCTGCCGATGAGGGTGACGCCGTCTCCCACCCGAACCGATGCAATGTCGGTCACATCCACCATCGTCATGTCCATGCAGACGAGGCCGACGATCGGCGCTCGCTTGCCATCGATCAAAACAAATCCCTTATTGGAAAGTCGCCGGTTATATCCGTCCCCATATCCGATCGGGAGCACGGCGATGGTGGACGTCCTTTTGGCGACGAAGGTAC
>CAMLHQ010000116.1 GCA_946479785.1 uncultured Nitrospira sp. | reverse complement strand
GGCTGCTTCAGACGCGCCCATTGCTTCGTTGTGGAAAGATGCCGGTACTGAGGTTCATGCCACAGTACAAGTTACGACGGCTCTTCCTGAGTTGAAGGGATACGGGAAGGATATAGCGGTCACGGCGACGGGAACCCTGTCAGGAAACGCTCAGCTCGCTCATTGGGCAATCGCACCGGGGACTTTGGCGACCGCCACCGTGAATGCCCGAACGATGCCGGCATTGAGCGCGTTTCACGATCTTCTCTTGTCTGAATCTGTGCCCGTTGTGGTTGAAAGCGCACAGGACATCAAGGGAGAACTCTTCTGGACAGAATTTCCTCCGCGCTTCACTGCGTCCGGACTGCTCACGGTCTCCTACGGTTCGCCAAGAGGGCCTGTTCATGTTGAAATCGCCGGAACACAGTTGTCTGGTCAGGGACGAACCATCGATCACGCAGAGGCACAGGTGCTGATCAAAGGCACCCTGCCTACGGCGCTGAGCGAGCCACTGGGCATCACACAGGCAGCAGGGAACGTTCGTGCAGACGTGACGCTCAACGGGACTGCGCTTCGCGGCACAATCAAACCTGCGTCTGCCGCGACGTTCGTGCAATTGCGGCAAGGTCCGGTTGTCGTGGCCCAAGCGGGTTTTCAGCTGGTGGAGCCTCTTCCGGTCGAATTCAATACGATGACAGGACGGTGGACGGCTGGCCCCGCCATGGTCGCATGGCAGACGCCACAGATTCAGCTGGCCGGCTCGCAAGCCACAATGCAACAGGCCGCCATCAAGCTAGATGGAGCCGAGGGTTCTGGGAAGGCGTGGAATGCCAGAGCGACGGCGACCATCAAGGGCTTGACGCTCATCCAGCCATCCAGCCTGCCGATCGATTTTACGGTTCATGTGAACGCTGATTCCATGAACGTGAAAGCGGATATTCATGCCCAGAGCCAAGACAAATCCGTCGCACTTGCTGCGCATCTTGAACAAGCGTGGGCGTCAGCGCGCGGCGCGTTGCACGGCACCTTCGGCCCGATACGATTCGATCCGGCGACGTTTCGGCTCAGGCAACTCCTGTCACCCTGGCCGTATTCAGTCGACGTGACAGAGGGGAACGTTGCCGGAACATTCGATGCGGCTTGGGCACCCAACGCCGAGCATCATATTCAGATAAAGGCTGGAACGGCTGAGATCGTCATCGAGCGCATGGCCGGGCAATACCGGGACATCGAGCTCTCGGGTTTGGGTACCAAGCTGAATGTGGTGGTCGAGGGATTGGAGCGAATCGCCACCTCGCGTCCTGCGGAGATCAAGATTGCGTCGGTGAACACCGGCGCGGAGATTACTAACATCGCGATGACGGTTCAGGGTGAATGGGATATGCGAGAGAAGCTCCCATTGGTAGAGGTGCGTGATTTTCGCTGCGAGCTCTTAGGTGGGGTTGCAACGAGCCAAGGAGTTCGAGCGGACCTAGCCCATCCACCGTATGCGTTCACTGTGCTGGTGCGGCAAGTCGATCTTTCCAAGGTCTTGAGTCTTGAACAGCAGAAAGGGTTGCAGGGAACCGGTTTGCTCGATGGATCGATTCCCATTACCGTAACGGCACGCGGCCTCACTGTGAAAGACGGGTACTTCGAGGCACGGCCTCCGGGCGGAGTGATCCAATACGCTGCTTCGCCAGAGGCCGCAAAAGCGGTGACACAGGCCAACGCCAATATGCAGCTGGTCCTCCAGGCTCTCAACAACTTCCAGTATAATGTGCTACAAGCAGGTGCACAGTATGCCGAGGAAGGTACCTTGCAGCTGAAGACGCGCTTAGAGGGGAAGAATCCTGATCAGAAAAGAAGCCCGCCGATTCACTTTAATCTCGCGGTTCAAGAAAATATCCCGGCATTGTTGAAGAGCCTGCGGCTCATGGGCGATATTGAAGAATCTGTTCAGAAGAAATTCGTCAAGCCGTAAATCCGATGAGGGTGAAAATGCGAAACATCTCTCGTGTCGTCCTGGCTTCAGGATGTGCGGTTCCAGCCCTGTTGTTGGTGTTTTCGGGATGCACGCCTCGTGTTGAAGTTGAGGCCCCGGACAAACCGATCACCATCAATCTGAACGTGAAAATCGACCATGAGATTCGTATCAAGGTCGACAAGGAGTTGGATCAGGTCCTGTCGAGTAAAAGCGGGCTTTTCTAAGTCCCATGAGGAGGCAATGATGTGGAAGATCGGTGTGGCATTGTCGAGCGGGGTGTTTATATTCGGATTGGCGATGTTTTCCCCCGCTTCGGCCCTGTCGCTTGAGGAGGCCAAGGCCAAAGGCTTGGTCGGAGAAAAGCCCAACGGCTATTTGGGGGCGGTGAATCCGTCCGGTCCCGACGTTCAAGCGTTGACGAGCGAGGTGAATCAAAAGCGTCGCCAGGCCTATGAAGACATCGCCAGGCGGCATGGGACGCAGGTCGAATCCGTGGAAACGCTCGCCGGTCAGAAAGCCATTCAAAACACCAAGGCCGGACATTTTGTGGAAGGACCAGGCGGTTGGACGAAAAAATAATTTCGGCTAGGCGTAGCGGTCGTTCAGCCAGGGGAGTGCCGTATTCGAGTAGCCTCGGACTTCCCAGAAGCCCTTCTCGTCTTTATCTGAAAAGGTAATCTCCTTCACCCACTTCGCTCCCTTCCAGGCGTACCGCTTCGGGACGATCACGCGGACGGGACCGCCGTGCTCTTTCGCCAGCGGGTTACCATTCCATTTGTAGGTGAGGAGCACATCGTCATCGTCGCAGGCCTCCAGCGGCAGGTTCGTCGTGTAATCGTCATAGGATTTAAAGAGGACGAACTTCGCGAGGGAGAGGGGTTTGACCGCGGATAGGATATGCCTAAAGCTGACTCCTTCCCATTCGTTGTCGTAGCGGCTCCAAGATGTCACGCAGTGAAAGTCCGAGACATCCTTGAACTGCGGCTGGGCCAGAAACTGCTCCCACGTCCACGTCACAGGATTGGCGACAAATCCTCCAATTGTCAGATTCCAGTCAGAAAGCGGGATCTCGGGCTTGTGGCCGAGATCCAACACCGGGAAGGTTTCAACCAGATGTTGTCCCGGCGGCAGGCGCTCGTCGCCCTCATAAAACACTTCTCGCTCCTCGCCCCCACGCCGCGCTTTGGCCCATTGCTCTTTGGTCTTGGTCAAACGGCTCGAGTCATCCATCGGTAGCCTCCTCCTACAGAGTAGGATACAGGGGCGGGATCTTACAAGCCGCTCGAGAACGTTATGAAGGAGGCTGGTGCTCGAGCACTTTGTCGATTAATACCTGAAAGGTAGCCAGCGGTTGCGCGCCAACGAGCGGACGACCATTGATAAAGAATGTGGGCGTACTGGTGATCCCGAGCTTCCATCCATCCAGAAGGTCTTCGGCGACCTCTTTCCGAAATCGACCTGAATTCAGGCAAGCGTCAAAAGCGCCCTGCTGTAATCCCAGTTCTATTGCCAGCGCGTGAAAGTCCCATCCCTTTCCCGGCAATTGCCGGGCAAACAAAAGGTCATGGTACTCCCAAAACTTTCCCTGCTCGCCCGCACATTGGGCGGCCTCGGCGGCTTGCGGCGCATACGGATGATTGGGGCCGGGATAGTCCCGATAGACGAGGCGTAGCTTCTCGCCATAGATCTGCCGGAGCTCTTTAAGGACGTGTACGCTCTGTTGACAATAGGGGCATTGAAAGTCTGAAAATTCCACGATAGTCACCGGAGCATCATCAGGTCCAATTCGAGGGTCATCGTCAGAGCTGACCGCAAGGATGGGCGGTTCCGGGTTTGGAAGAGCAATGTGAATATCAGCCTTACGGCGAAGGAAAACCAGCAGTGCCTGTCGAATCCTCGCTTGTTCCTGAGTGTCCAGTGAGGATTCATGGTCATGGTTGTCTCCTATGGGGCCTGGGCTCAACCGCTTGACCGGCGCTGGGAGATTGGCGACTCGGGCAATGGATTCCGATTGTGAAGCCTCATTCAGGAGCTGGGGCACGCTTATGCCCTTTTTGGATGCCTCCGCTGCGAGCAGCTCTTCGTTGATCAGGTTTTGGGTTGCTTGCTGGAGCAGTTGGTGGCGTTGCTGATCCACTGAGTAAAGAGGCAGAGCCACAGTCTGTTCAACTTCTCGAAGGGTGATGGAGCGGGTCCCGACAGTGGCGACAACCGGATCATCGGACTTGGCCGTTCCCGATGTCTTGAATTGCCAACTGACACTTATCAAACCGACGAGGAGTGCGAGGAAGCACAGGCTGATCAAGATACGGGAGGTCGGTATTGGCATCATCTGTTTCCAAGTCTTAGCGAATACTACTTGGCACCATAGCAGGAGGCTCTTGAAAATCCATGATTTGTTGAGAATCCGCTATGGCCGCCATTTCCGACCGCCTCCGCCAAAGCCGCACCTAGTAAAAACGAGTGAGGCATTCTCGCCCCCCCAAAGAAGTACCCCCCCTGTATAGCCGCTTCCCTCCGTTCTCGGTATAGGCGAAACGGCTGTTCCATTCTAGTCTGGGTCATGCACGCCGCAGAGGGAAAGTAACCGCAGAACGCGTGCGAAACCGGTGGTGAAAGGCACGATTCACAATAGATGGACATCAACAAAGGACATACCATGGCGTGGTTGGATCATCTCTACGGCTCTTCTTTGGCCATTCCCCTGTCCCTCGTGATCCTGGCAGCGATCAGTTTACTGAGCTGGAGGAACAAAGGGCGTCAGGTCATTTTAGCGCTGACCCTCTTTCTGTATGTCCGGTACTTATTGTGGCGTGGCCTCTACACGCTGAACACCGACGATTGGGCAGGACTGCTAATCAGTTCGACAGTCCTGCTCGCCGAAGCCTATGGTTTGGTTCAGCTCATATTTTTTACGTTTCAGGCATGGAAGCCACTGGAGAGGCTGTCTCCTCCCATCCAGACATATCGAACAGTTGATGTGTTTGTGACTGTCGTGAATGAGCCGGTAGCTATTTTGCGGCGGACGCTGGTGGGCTGTACGAACCAGGATTATCCAAGTCATAGATACAAAGTCTACGTGTTGGACGATGGCGGTCGTGAAGAGGTTCGGGAATTAGCGCATTCATTGGGTTGCGGCTACATCTGTCGAGAAGAACACGACCATGCGAAAGCCGGCAATCTCAACCATGCCCTCCAGGAGACTTCCGGGGAATTGATCGCGGTATTCGATACCGATCATGCGCCGACCTCTGCCTTTTTACGCGAGACGGTCGGATTCTTTGAGAACGAACGCGTGGCGATCGTCCAAACGCCCCATCATTTTTATAATCCGGACATTTTCCAAAAGAATCTCCGTCTCGAATCAGAATTGAAAAACGAGCAGGCCCTGTTTTTCAGAATCCTTCAGCCGGGGCGAGACGCGCACAATAGCGCGTTCTTCGCCGGAAGTTGCGGCCTCTTCAGACGGGGCCCGTTGATGGAAATCGGCGGTTTTCAAACCGACACGATCACTGAAGACATCCACACCAGCATGCTTCTCCACGCAAAAGGGTATGAATCACGCTTTCTCAATAAAGTTCTCGCCGCAGGATTGATGCCTGAAACATTTGGCGGTTACTTAAAGCAGCGCTCTCGCTGGGCTATGGGGTGTGTCCAGCTGTGTTGGAAGTCTAATCCCCTGATTGTTAGGGGGCTCACATTTGCTCAGCGCATGGACTACTTCGGGTCAATCTACTATTTCTTCCATGGTTTACCGAGAGTCGTCTGTCTCGGCGCTCCGCTGTCTGCTCTTTTCCTCGGCATTTCCCCGGTCCATGCTTCAGTGTGGGATCTTGTTCACCTGTTTGGCTCCTATTTCTTCGCATCGCTCGTGATGATGCGCACCGTGAGCCGCGGAACCAGGAACGCATTCTGGGCCGATGTCTACGAAACGGCGATGTGCTTCAGTTTGAGCAAGGCAGCATTAACTGCGTTGCTCCGACCCAAAAAGGTGCAGCCATTTGTCGTCACGCCGAAAGGTGAGAAAGTCGAGAAAAAGGGCTTCAACAATGCCGCCCTTGTGATGCCGCACCTTGTTCTTTTCGGGCTGCTCGTTTCCGGCCTGACAATGGGAATTCAAGTGTGGCTGCATCACCAAGCTATGCCAGGATTGGAGGTAAGCTTATTCTGGGGCGTCGTCAATCTCATGTTAGTGTCTTTGGCCTTACTGTGTGCGAATGAAATACCCCAATGGAGAAATAACTTCCGTCTTCCTCGCCGTATTCCCTGCGAATTGATCTGCGGCAGTACGCGCGTTCAGGGGTTCACCAAGGATGTGAGTGAGGGAGGGTTCTGCGTGGAAACACAAGAGCTCTTCCTACCAACGTCAGAATATGTAACAGTCCATCTAAAAAGTTCTCACGGCTCCCCTGTTGTGGTGAAGGGCGTGATGAACCGGCAAGAACGCTCAGGCTCCTCGTTTGAACTTGGAGTGAATGTGGTAGAGGCAGGCGAAGCCGACAGTAAAGCTCTCATCGGGCACATGTTTCTTAACCCCAATTCATGGAACGACGACAAAGAGAGGCTACCGGGTATTTGGAAAAGTGCCTGGTCATTGATCATGGCATTCGGTGCGATCTGGCAGCAACGCCGGCATGCCAGGAGACGGTTCCCGCGAGGTTCACATGACATCGCTTGTGAGCTGAATTTTGCCGGTCTGTTATATCCGGGGCAGACGAAAGACGTTTCATTTTCCGGCCTTTCCTTGGTCGTGAACGAGGCGTTCCACCCTCTGAACGGACAAGGAACGCTTGCCATGCAAGACATGTTGCTCAAGGTGGCGCTCATAAGCAAGGTGAAGCAGGGGAGCCAGACAATCCTGCACTTCCGCGTCGACAGCGTCGATAAAGGAGAAGTTCAATGGCGCGCACTCAACCAGTCTGTTTGATCATCCTGATGTTAGGCGTGCTGTCAGCTAGAACCGCCTTTGCCGGAGACGCCTTCACCGGTTATCAAGTCGATAATAAAGGGCAATATTTCGCGTTTCTTGGCGTCCGCGCCCCTTTAATGGAGCAGCGTAACGGATTCCAACCCTTTCTTCAGGTGTTTGGCGCCGGAGTCGGCTACACGTTCAAGGACAATGGGCGAGAAAGAGATGCCAATCTTGAATCCGTCACGCCGTCTTTGGGACTCAAATACACTGTCGGGTCGTGGAGCTTTCTCGGCATGGCAGGACCGCAATTTCGCTGGAAGCAGGAAGATCAACCGACTGGTCCAAGAAGTCACGAGAACATAGTTGGAGCATATATTCAACTCGAGGCATTCCGCTGGCAGGAGGAAGGTATATTCCACGCCATCGCTTCATATACAGATATCGACGGGTTCTTTTTCGGGCGAGTGAGGAAGACGTTACTGGTACATAAGAGCGAACAGGGTTGCTGTCCACTCTACGTTGGTGGGGATCTCGCCGGAATGGGCAACAATCAATTCTATGCGGTTCAAGCCGGTCCCTTGGTTCAGGTGCCGATCAATATCTTCTACCTAACTCTCAAAGGCGGTTATCAGTACACGCAAACATTTCAGAACGGCGTGTATGGCGGCGTTGAACTCTACTTTCCGTTTTAGTATGACGGGTCATGCCGACACGCACTCACAAGTCTCGGAGGATTTGACAATGAATAGCTGGGATCACGCACTGATTGGAACGAGTAAGTGTTTTCTCCAGGCCACTGGAATGATTCCGATCTTGAGCGCGTCCAAATCCACGGTGTTGATCTCCGGAGAGACAGGGACGGGCAAAGAACTGTTTGCGCGAGCCATCCACTATTCCGGTGAGCGACGAAGCAAGCCATTCGTTCCCGTCAATTGTGCCGCGCTGCCGGATCATCTGATCGAAAACGAACTATTCGGCCATAGCAAAGGAGCCTTTACGGGCGCGTTGGTCGAGAAGCTGGGCCTGCTGCATGAAGCCAACGGCGGGACGTTATTTCTCGACGAGATCAACTCTTTGAGCATGACGGTGCAGAGTAAGCTGTTGCGCATGTTA
>CAMLHQ010000115.1 GCA_946479785.1 uncultured Nitrospira sp. | reverse complement strand
TGGAGACAAGTTGTTCTCATTAATCGGACAAACTATTCCAACGGAACAGCGCGCTTTCCTCAACTAGGTATCTTGCTAGGCGCGACACTCCTCGCATTTCTGTAAAACGACAGCGGTGTGCGTCATCAGTGTGTCTTACCCCCGCAGTGGCGCAGCTTGTAACACCTATGCTCACCTGTTGAGTGTGCTCCACGCGTCTACCCTATACGAGGAGTGGTGACCCGTGTCGCAAGCCTCAGGCCGCTCTCGTTCCTATCGTCTGAACAGACGAGGCGTCATCCGAGTGCTTTTAGTGGACGACGTTCCGATTGTTCGGGAAACGCTGCGGGGAATCCTTGACAGCTATCCTGGCTTCGAAGTCGTCGGTGAGGCCTGTAATGGAGAAGAGGCATTGAAATCGGTTCAAATCCTGAAACCTTCCGTCGTGGTGATGGATATCAACATGCCAAAGCTCGATGGCATCAAGGCGACATCCCTGATTAAACGGGCCTATCCTCATATTGTGATCGTGGGACTGTCGGTCTATGCGAACGAAGACACTCGCAAGGCCATGACTGCGGCTGGGGCGACTACCGTCATATCTAAGGAGGCCGCCGTCGAACAACTCCGTGATGAAATCATCGAGTCGGTCAATAGGCGATCCGGCTCGTTTCATTAGTTCGCGCTTTCCATTCCAAGTGAGCGAGCGCCAGCTCACCTATGAACGGCAAGGCTGTTTTGAGGTCTTCTTGAGATTTCCCGGTCACAACTCGGCCGAGGGCTAGACCACTTTCTATTCTTCGTCAGACGTTCGTTTGCGTGCGTAAAATCGTTCCCCGCATGTCCTACAACGCCACGGATACAACCCAAGCAGGCGGCAAAAGAAGTCCGCACAGCCATGACGTCCAGTCCGGTCGCATACCGCTGAAGCACAGCAGGGACAACTCAGTCGATTGCCTTGTGGCGTCCGATTAGTCAATCCATGATTGGGGTAACATTGTTAAACCTCTTGGGATGAACATAAGAGCTTCGGGAAAAGTATTTTATGTGGGCACCGATTCGGGTGCAAGGGCAGAAAGCGTAAATTGACTTTGCTCAGTTGTGGCGTTCTCCAAGGACCATGCTTAGAAATCCGCCATGAGAGTGGTGCGTCTTGCACGACGATCGGGGATACTGATGATTGTGGAAAGGAACAGAGTGAGGGACGAGGCCTCAGACTAATTTTTAGTAGTTCGCGTGAAAGCCACGAACCCCCACATGATAGCCAACGGGACGAGCACGGGTAGCAAGAAAGGAAAGTTAAACGCCACCAGAAGAAGACCGACCAGGAGAATGCCCCCCAACGCGAGTACGCCGATTCCCGCAAAGACAAAGACCAAGAGGATTGCGGCACAAAACAGAGCAACCAAGGCCACAATCAGTCCGCCCGCCCCGATCGGATAAGCGAGCGGTCCGGTCACCTCTTGTCCATTAATGGTGATGGTTACAGCATTACGCTCGAGAAATAGGCCCCACGCCACGAGCGCCAACATAAGCACTGTCAGAGCGATTGCAAGTTTCCTTGTCATCGACGGGCGGCGAACGCTCGGGGGTCAATAATTTGTCCTGTCATAGTGCCTTCGACGCTTGCGAGATAGGCTTGTGCAACTGCCGAGGCAGGCATACCGAGCGCAGGATCCATTTTCAGCGCGATCAATGTTTCGGTCACCCAGGGTGGGCTCACGGCATTGAGGCGAATGCCGCGCGAGAGCTCCAAAGCTGCGGCGCGGACGAACCCTTCCAGGCCTGCATTCACCATGCTGATCGAGGCACTCCCCTTCATCGGTTCTTGACTGAGCACGCCGCTGGTGAGTGTAAAAGAGCCGCGGTCATTGATCAACTGACGACCTATCCGGACGAGGTTAACTTGTCCCATGAGTTTATTGGAAAGCCCAATTTGATAGTCGGCATCTCCCAACTCGTCAAAGCTTGCAAACTTGGCCACGCCGGCAGCACTCACAAGCGCATCGAATGCCCCGATTGCACGAAACAGGTGACTGATAGAGTCCGGTGATGCGAGGTCCACCTGAAACGCGCCACCTTTATGCCCCACTGTGACCACCTCGTGACGCGTCGTAAGGGCAGCGACAACGGCCGATCCGATCGTTCCCGTTGCGCCTACCACGATAATCCTCATCGGACCTCCTTCTTGACCGGAACTTGCGTGTCGGTTCCCTTCGTGAAACCCTCTACGAGATTAGGCGTTGGGACTGAGAGGAAGCAAGGGGTTGAAGGGACACCGTCGTTGTCGGCCGCGCAGATTCAGGGAAATTTCCGTCAGTTCTGTGGGCCGCCTTGCTCATTCTGATTGTTCAGGGTTGTGTCGTCCTTCACCTCCTTTTCAGTCGTCTCTCGATAACCCTTACTGAACATACAGCGACGCCAATCATCATCGCGCGCCATCATAGTGTCTCCCATCTGCATTTGAGCGTAGTCGCCGTACATTCTGACCGCTTTCTGTTCGCAAGCAAACTTGTCTGCGTCAAATTGTTGCTGGGTCCCTCCCTCTTTCACGTACATGGTGTGTGAGCAACCAGCGATCAACAGTGTTAGCACCAGGATGATCAAAGTCATGGTCCCTCCTTGTGTACGTCACGGTGGTCCAGCTGGGACATTCCTACTAGGTTTTGCCGCGTGGCATAGTCCAGCATCTGCGTACAAAAATGGTGTTGTGAATCAGTGGATTCCCTAGTCTCTGTCTAAGCAATCGCTCAACTAGATCCTCTTCAGTGCTTCGGATACCCGTTCTTCCCACAAAAAAAGCTGGCAAACCAAAGAGGTTCCTAGGAGACTGTACGTATACGACCCATTACATTTGCCCTCCCCTCTTCTGGTGGGGCTGTGCCCCCTCTCCCTAGGAATGCCACATCACCCAAACGGCGCTAGGCTAAGAGTGCGAGCTGGCACAATTCGGCGTCGTGCCTACCGCTGACATATCAACCACAATACCGGGAGGACAGCCATGAAGTATGCACTAGCTCTTGTTCGGGTCATGATCGTGTTCGGGTTCGCCTCAGCACTCCCTGTCTATGCGGCCGATTGGGAATCCGCTGACCTGATGGAAACGGCTGCCGGGCCAGCGTTTGAGACCTTCGACGGCACACTGAGTACCATTGATGGAAACGTGTACGTCGTCGACCAATTCATCACCGATTACCGCGGGGAAGAAATCAAAGAAAAGCAGGTACGCGTCCTCGTGACCAACGAAACTCTGAAGCTGCATGGGGACAAGCAAATAGGGGATAGGGTCCGGGTGGAGATGACCCGCGGCGGGTTCGCTAATTCGGTCGAGTAACACCTGCCGATTGAACGTATTCTCTCCATGAAGGGGCTAGCCATGGCAGGCTAGCCCTTTGTTATTGAATGGGTTGCGTTTGTGGGCCTCTTCTAGGGTTATTTGAGTAGAACAAATTAGTGTTCGGGTCGGAGGAAGGCGATATTGCCGTACTCAATGTGGGGGTTGTCGAAGATAAATACGTTGCGGGACCCAGGCTCCTAAAACTCTCTCATTTTAAATGAGCGAAGACCTGATGGCTGCTCCCTTATTTTTTTGGACCGGCCATAATGCAATCCTGTCATTCGGAGATACCGCTTCCCCCTTTTTGTCGAAATGTGAGAAGCCGGCCTCAGATGTAAGCGAGGTTCGTAGCCTTCACGCGAAACGGGTGGTATCGAAGGCTATCCCCTGGTCAAGTCTACTTGCCAAACGGATTTGTCAGCATCTCCTTGGCGCTCTCCTCTAGACCCTGCGCGTCTGTCTTCACCTGACCAGCGTCTTGTGTCGCTTTGTTCACGTCCATGGCTTTAACGTCATCGGTCGTCTTGCCCGTGTCTGTCTTGAGTTGTCCAGTGGCATCTTGTATGGACTGCTGTAGTGCGGGCTTGGCTCCTTGTCCACTCGGGAGCGTCGCTTGCGGTGCACTCGGCGGCGTCGATTGCGCCCACACGGGACAATGAAGGGATGTGGTAGCACTGAGACCGACTGCGGTGCCGATCAAAACCGCAATAATGGATGATACACGCATGGTACTCCTCCTCCGATTAAGGGTGAACGACTTGATCTGATTCCATCGGGAGGGCACGTGTCGTTGGTACCCTCTCACGTGCCAACGCCTCACCACGGATCGCAATATTAGAGTAGAGGCCGGCCGATGCCTATTGCGGCGCTTCACGCTTCTGCTCTTCCTTTTCGAGCCGCTCAAAGGCACGGTCGGCGTTCTTTCGGACAAAATCTCGCATCTGACTATTCAGTTCTTTCGACTGCGTGAGCATGTCTTTCACATCCTCAAGATCCATTTTGACCACCACGTAGTAGATGCCTTTCTTTTCGTCTTTATACCGGTCCACAGGACGAACACCGTTCAGCGTGGCGGCAGCAAACGTTTTAGTCGCTTCTTCAACATTTTGCTCCTCGGCAGTCTTTTTGAAATTTCCTGCCGTTGTGGAGGCAGCATAATCTCGCATCAGATAGGCTGTATACGTGGAGAGCACCTTCACCATTTGCGCACGTGCCCGATTCTCAGCTGCATCCCAGGCGAGCGGTTCGTTGCGGATACCCATCACTTCTCCAACACCATAAAATGCCTTGGAATCTTGACCAGTATAGGTTCCGGTCTTGACCCACTTCGGGGTACTCTCGCAGGCGCTCATGGTGAAGGCCGCGAACATGCCTCCCAGCACAATAACAACCATCTGCGTCCATCGGGTTCCTGCTCCTAGCATTTCTGGCTCCTTCCTTCGATTCTTTGCATCCGGCTACCGTGCCGCCATCATATCCCACGATGTGTAACCTTTGCGAGGTTCAACGCGACTAATGAGCACGGTAAGACATGAGGTAAGACCGGCATAAACGTCCTGGCTCCCGACCTTAACCAGAGGAGGATCGACATGCAGAAAACCATCTTGGCAATAACGGCTGCCATAACTCTTTTTGCATTCACAAGTGTCATGGCTCAAGCACCTACGCCGGCCCCGGCTCCCGCCCCTGCTCCGTCATCCCCGGCGCGGTCGGATGACGCATCGAAGACTGAGAAGAAGAACGAAGGAAAGGGAGGACATAAGGGCAAGCACCACGGTAAGCGAGGGCAGGGCAAGGAAGGAAAAGAATAGCCCTATCTCAGAGCGGTCCACGAAGGTTGGATGCGGACCAGCAAAGGCGGTTCGCTCTTGAAGCGGACCGCCTTTTTTCTCAAAGCAAGGAGGCCTTCATGAGACCGTGCCGCATCTCGAAAAGATCACAGTATAGCTGGCTTGTCGCCTGCCTGGTCATGGCCGCCTGCACGGGAATGCCCAGTCTTCTCGCCGCAGCCTTGGTCACGCCGGAGGAAGTGAACAGCGTGCGTGTCTACAAGCAGATGGCGAAATCCACCGTGTTGGTGGCCTCGGCCTACGTCAGCTCCCATCACATCACACAAGCATCGGGCAAGGGTCTTGGGTCCGGGATTCTGATCGATGAGGAGGGCGCCATTGTGACCAATGCCCACGTCGTGGAAGGAGCAGCCAAAATCACCGTGACGTTGCACGATGGGACTCGTCTGCCGGCAGAACTGATCGGAAGCGATCCCCAGACTGATGTCGCCCTGCTCCAGGTCACGCTCCCGAAAGGGCAATATGTCCCTGCTCCTCTTGGCGATTCCGATAAGCTGGAAATCGGTCAGAAAGTCCTCGCCATTGGACACCCTTTTGGTCTTGGCTATGCCTTTTCAACAGGTATCGTAAGCGGGTTCGGCAAACTTTTTGAGACCAAACAGGAAACGTTCCAAGAACGAGTCATTCAAACGACAACCCCGTTCAATCCCGGCAACAGCGGCGGGCCGCTCGTCGATTCGGAGGATCGCGTGGTCGGCATTAACTCGGCCATTTTGCTGGGAGCGCAGAACATCGGATTTGCCATTCCGATCAACACCGTCAAATCTATTCTGGCGGAACTGCGGGCCCATGGCCGCGTGGTCCGACCTTGGCTGGGCATCAAAGGAAAATTCGTGACCGACGAATTGCGCAATCTCATTGCGCTGCCTCTTGTAGGCGGGTTGCTCATCATCGATGTGGAAGAAGGAAGCCCCGCCGCGAGGATCGGACTCCGTGCCGGTGAACTGGACGTGATCATCGAGGGAGAGCCATGGGTCTTGGGGGGAGATATTATAGTCGGCATTAATGGGCAGGACGTCAAGACTAGCGAACAATATGCCAAGGTATTCCGGCAACTGAAAGCCAAGCAGTCCATTACACTCAACCTCTATCGAGATGGCGAGGCACACACCATTGATGTCACTCTGGCAGAACGTCCTTTGCCGCCCGGTCCTCCCCAACATCCCAAGATAGAGGTACCTCCCATCGTTCCGCAGGGGCTGGAGTTTGTGCCATTCTAGCGTGTCCCATGCTGGCGCCAAGTTCCTTACAGAGTACGCCTTCATTCAACAATGGTTCCCACAGCTATTCCGCTCTTGATCACACTTGGTAGAATACCGGACGCGTATAATGTGAGGATGTCAGAGCGTCCAAGTATCGATATGGGGTGCCGCCATGCTTCCATTCAGGACAGACTTCACGAACGTTAAGCGGTGTCTGATCGTGATCACTTTCTGTTTCGCCATGATGTCGATTCCTCTTCAGGCCGAGGAACCCGCAGAGGCTCCTGAACGCGACTCGCTGAGGGGCGTCGTCGGAATCGAAGTGATGGTTGAGCCCTTGAATATTGAAATTGAGCACCTTGGGTTGGAGACCCTGAAGCTGCAACATGACATCAGGCAGCGCGTGCAGCAGGCCGGGGTGCGCGTGTTAACGGAGCGTGAGCGACTGGCCACTCCGACCGCGGCCATGCTGGTGGTCCGTGTGGATGCGCTCCATGACCGCATCGGTCGTTATTTTTACTGCGTCGATCTCCTGCTGACGCAACGCGTTCGGCTGAAAGGCCAAGGCTCGCCTGAGGTGTCGGCCGTGACCTGGATGAAGCCGGGCGGCATCGCGCTCATCGCAGATGACAATGTCAGGCATATTGAGGATCAGGTGCTTCGCAAGGTGGATCAGTTCATCAAAGACTATGTGGCCGTGAATCCGAAGGGGAAATGAGTACTCATTTTCATCAACCCAAATCCTGGCAAGAAACTCATTCGGTAGAATTGACTGTGCGGCCCGCGTTTAGGAATTTCAGATAGCCTTCGCCGCCTGCGCCACCTTGCGGCTGATTCTCAAATTGTCGAGGATAGGAGGCGTACCATGACACGTGTTAGGAAGCTGGCGATAACGAGCATGCTGATAATCGGCTCAGCAGCAATTGGAACATGGATGATCGCTGACGGAGAGGAGCGCCAATTCGGAACGCCCAAAGAAAAGGAAGGGACGCGAGTGTTCCAAGCGACTGAGCATCCTTATTACAGCGGAGAATTCCACATCTCTGGTGCCCGTACGACCTTGGTTGGCAGTCTCAAAGACGTCTCGCCATGGGACCATCTGGACTATGCCGGCAAGCATCTCTTGCCTGTGCAGGGTTCAATCGACATCCAGGTGAATGAACTGACCAACAATGGCCTGGTCACAGCAGAATTCGTCGAGGGCAGCGATCACTATAAAATTGTCTTCGAGCGTTTCAGTGCCAAAGCTCCATTCCAGAATGGCGGTATTGCTACCCGGCTGTACGAACATGGCGATTCAGGCAACGGTGATCCCTTGTATCCAAAGACATGGCTCTATCTGGCCGGGTGGGGCACGGCGACGATGTCGAAAAACGACCAACTCCTATACAAGGACTACGATGCACACTTCATGGTGATGGAACGTTCCCGAGATCCTAAAACCCATGAGGTGCATTATCCGGTGAAACGGACGCTACCCGGAGGGGAAACCGATCCCGCAGCGATGGAAATAGATCTATGGGTCCGGTCCAAGGAGCAAAACACAAAGAACTTTCCCCCCTTCGAAACATTTGTCCACCTTTTCTGGGATGATGTGACCTGGAGATGAGTCGAGCACAACACACCCGGGACGCTTCACCGCCGCCACAGCCGCTTAGCGCTCAGCATGAGCAGCTCGATTTCTTCGGTAATTTCTTCCTGCCGAAGGAGATTGCGTTTCAACTCCAATTCCCCGGTTTCTCTGTCAAGACGCTGTATCGCTCCTTCCAAATGGGTCATGCGGGCTCGATTTTCCGCCTTGAGTGCGCTGTAAAAAATCTTATTCA
>CAMLHQ010000114.1 GCA_946479785.1 uncultured Nitrospira sp. | reverse complement strand
CAAAAGCTGATCGCGGGAACCGGACTCGCATCACGTCGCAAGGCGGAAGAGTTAATTGCTGCCGGCCGTGTGATGGTCAATGGGAAGATCGTGACCGAGATGGGGACAAAGGTCGATCCCGGCCGCGACCACGTCAAGGTGGATGGCAAACATCTGAGCGCGGAGCAGCCGTTTGTCTATCTGATGCTGAACAAGCCGAAGAATGTGATGTCCACGTTGGACGATCCGGGTGGGCGCACCACTGTGAAAGACTACCTGCGCGGAATGTCCGTGCGCGTATTTCCCGTGGGCCGGCTGGATTTCGACAGCGAAGGACTGATGTTGCTCACGAATAATGGAGACCTCGCTCAAGCGCTGCTCCATCCGCGTTATCACGTGCCCAAGACCTACTTGATCAAGGTGAAAGGCGTGCTGACCGACGAAGAGATCAGACAGTTGGAGCACGGTGTCAGGCTTGATGACGGCATGACCGGCCCTGCGCAGGTGAAGAAAGTGCGCAAGGTCGAGGCGAATTCCTGGCTGGAGATCACCATTCGGGAGGGACGCAAGCATCAAGTAAAGCGCATGCTGGAATCCGTGGGCCATCGGGTGATTAAGTTAATGCGGATCAGGATGGGATCGTTATCGCTCGGTAATCTGGAACCGGGCGAGTTTCGGTTCCTCACCGACCGGGAAGCCAATGCTCTGCGCGAGCTCGTGGAGGAGCGCGTGGCATCCGTCGAACGAGGAGAAGAACCGAACCTGTATCCGAAACGGCCCGTGAGGCGTGAAGGGTGGGCCAAGCCTGGGAGGACCAAAAGGTTTTCGGGAAAGAAAGCGAGAGTGACATGAAGTTACGGACCCATCGATGCGGTGAATTGAACAAGACGCATGTCGGTCAGACGGTCGTGTTGAACGGTTGGGTGCAGCGCCGCCGCGACCACGGGATAGTCTTGTTTATCGATCTGCGTGATCGGACCGGCATCACGCAGGTGGTGTTCAACGCCGAGCGCAATGCGGCTGTCCATAAGGCTGCCCACACGCTTCGCAGCGAGTGTGTCGTGTCGGTGACCGGCCAGGTGATGGCCCGTCCCGACGAGTCAAAGAATCCCAATCTGCCAACCGGCGAGATTGAAGTGTTCGCGGATGCCGTTGAGATTTTGAACGAAGCCAAGACCCCTCCGTTCGTCATCGAGGACGATGCCGAGGTCACGGAGTCCATCCGTTTGAAGTACCGCTATCTCGATTTACGCCGGCCAAGGATGCAGAAGTTGTTGAGCATGCGGCACGACATCACGCAGGCTGCCCGCGGTTTCTTGAATGGCGAGGGCTTCCTCGAAGTCGAAACGCCCATCCTCACGAAAAGCACTCCGGAAGGGGCGCGTGACTACCTCGTCCCCAGCCGCGTGAACCCCGGGCAGTTCTTCGCTCTGCCGCAATCGCCGCAACTCTTCAAACAAGTGCTGATGGTGAGCGGGGTTGATCGTTATTATCAGATTGCCCGCTGCTTCCGCGACGAAGACCTCCGCAACGACCGCCAGCCGGAGTTTACCCAGATCGATGTGGAAATGTCCTTTGTCGAACGTGAACAGGTCATGCAGTTAATGGAACGGATGATCGTCACGATTTTCCGCGACGCGGGTGGCGTGCCACTCCCGACGCCGTTTCCGCGGATGACCTATGCCGAGGCGATGGGGCGGTATGGGTCGGACAAGCCGGATCTCCGGTTCGAGATGCCGCTCCATGATGTCACCACGTTTGCCGCCGGAAGCGAGTTCAAAGTCTTCAAGGACGCGGCTACAAAGAGCGGCATCGTCAAGGCTTTGATCGTGAAAGGCGGAGGAACGATTCCCCGCAGCCGCATCGACGCCCTGGGTGAAACCGCGAAAAACTTCGGGGCTAAGGGTTTGGCCTGGCTCAAAATCACAGCGGATGGACAACTGGAATCGGTCATCGCCAAATTTCTCAATGCGAAAGCCTTGGCGTCGGCGCTGCCAGAGGCGAAGCCCGGCGACCTCGTGCTCTTCGGAGCCGATAAGCCGGCTGTTGTGCACGATGTGTTGGGCCGCATTCGGCTGCTGCTGGGAGAAGAACTCAATTTGATCGACAAGACCGCCTGGAAACCGCTCTGGGTCACCGAGTTTCCCTTGCTCGACTATTCGCCGGAAGAGAAACGTTACATCTTCATGCACAACCCGTTTGCCGCGCCGATGGACGAGGATCTGGCCTTGCTGGATTCCGATCCGCTGAAAGTGCGGGCCAAGGCGTACGATATGGTGTTGAACGGCAATGAGATCGGTGGCGGCAGCATTCGCAACCATCGGAGTGACGTGCAGCTGCGGATTCTCGATCTGTTGGGCATCAGCAAGGAACAAGCCCATGCCAAGTTCGGCTTCTTGCTCGAAGCCTTGGATTACGGAGCCCCGCCGCACGGCGGAATCGCCTTCGGCCTCGATCGGCTCATCATGCTGTTGGGCGGTGCCGAGTCCATTCGAGACGTGATCGCCTTCCCAAAAACACAGCGTGCCCAATGTCCCTTGACCGATGCCCCCTCAGCCGTCGGAGCCGATCAATTGAAAGAGTTACGCATCAAGCTGGATCTCCTGGAGTAGGCGGATGTTGAAAAAGGCCGCCAGCTTTGTTCTCGCATCGCTCAGAGGCTCAACGTACGAAACAAAGTACGCCTCGCCTCTTCGCTCGCTGCGGCCTCGCTGGACAGCCTTTTTGAACATCCTTACGTCGTTTCCGGAATACTCGAGAACGTTTCGATGATTTGGTAGGGAGGAGTTTTCCGTCCATGGCCGGTAATACGTTCGGTCACATCTTCACCCTCACGTCCTTTGGCGAAAGCCATGGGCCCGCGATCGGCTGTGTCGTCGATGGCTGTCCCCCAGGTCTTTCGCTGTCCGCTGAAGATATTCAAAAAGACCTCGACCGCCGCAAGCCCGGCACCTCTCGCCATGTGACACAGCGGCAAGAGTCCGATACCGTCGAAATTCTCTCCGGGGTGTTCGAGGGCAAGACCACGGGGACGCCGATTGCGTTGCTGATCCGCAATGAAGATGCGCGCAGTAAGGACTATGGCAATCTGATCGATACGTTTCGTCCCGGCCATGCCGATTATACCTATTGGCAGAAGTATGGAATTCGCGATCATCGAGGTGGCGGGCGCGCGTCCGCGCGGGAAACGGCCGTTCGTGTCGCCGCGGCCGCGATCGCGAAAAAGTGGCTCAGGGAAACGTATGGCGTCGTCATTCGTGGATACTTGAGTCAGCTCGGACCTCACGAAGTTCCGTTCAAGACGTGGGATGCGGTAAGCGGGAATCCTTTCTTCGCAGCTAACGTAGAAGTTGTGACCAAGCTGGAATCGTTTATGGACGAACTGCGCAAGTCCGGCGATTCCGTCGGCGCCAGAATTACGACGGTGGCCGAACATGTGCCGGTAGGGTGGGGAGCTCCCGTCTACGCGAAGTTGGATGCGGATTTAGCTGCATCGATGATGAGCATCAACGCGGTGAAGGCCGTTGAAATCGGCTCCGGGTTTGCCTCCGTGACACAGCGCGGGTCTGAGCACGGCGACGAGCTGACGCCGGATGGGTTCGTGACCAATCATGCCGGCGGGATCCTGGGGGGCATTTCCACCGGCCAGGATATCGTCGTGACGATCGGCATCAAGCCGACCTCGAGCATTCGTGTGTCACGCCGTTCGATTGATAAGCAGGGTAATCCTGTGACCGTTGAAACCAATGGGCGCCATGATCCCTGTGTCGGCATCCGCGCCACGCCGATCGCGGAGGCGATGGTGGCACTTGTGCTCATGGATCACGCATTGCTCCATCGTGCACAGAACGCTGCCGTGAAGACTTCCACGCCCAAGATCGCCGGATCGGTCAAGAGAGCCGGTTCCGCGAGCAAGAGCAAGCCTGTCGCCAAGGTCAATCCCGAGCCTCACGAAGCCTGACGCCTCCGTCCTGCATGTCTGAAGCTTCTTCCTACGACGGACGTATTCTCGACATCAAGCACGCGACAGTCTATCGAGGCGACACCTGCGTCTTCGACAATCTTTCCTTTGTTCTGGAAGCAGATCAGCATACGGCGATTCTCGGCCCGAACGGAGCGGGAAAGTCGACGATCCTCAAGCTGCTGGCTGGCGAAGTGCATGCGATGCCCAAAGACGAGACATCCATTCGACTGTTCGGTGAAGAACGGTGGAATGTCTGGGATGTGCGCAAACGTTTGGGAATGGTGTCGCACGATCTGCAGCACCATTATATGGAGCAGGTGACCGGATTGAAGGTCGTGTTGTCTGGTTACTATGCGAGTATCGGTACATACGGGCATCAGGATTATACCTATGCCCAAATCGTGCGGGCCCATACCGTGATGGAGGATTTAGGTATCGGCCTCTTGACCGACAGGAAATATGCCGAGATGTCGACAGGCGAGCAGCGGCGCTGTCTGCTAGCGCGTGCGCTCGTGCATGGGCCGTCGGTGCTGGTGCTCGATGAGCCGACCAGCGGGCTCGACTTGACCGCGACGTTTCATTATCTGGATCTCGTTCGTACCTATATGCGAAAAGGGAAGACCATCCTGCTCGTGACCCACCATATTCACGAGATTCCTCCGGAGATCAGGCGGGTCGTGTTGTTGAAGAAAGGAACAATTCTCGAGGATGGGGAGAAGAAGGCGGTGCTCTCAGAGACACACCTCAGTCGCCTCTTCGATTGTCCAGTGACCTTGGCCCAGGCTCACGGGTGGTATCAAGCGTTGCCAGGATCTTCCGAATGTCGTTGAGCTTCATCCGCCGGCCAGCGTCACAGTGAATGTTAGGTCTGCCTCCGCGCGGCGGACTTTAACGGACACCTTTTGCCCTGGAACCGTCCGTTCAATCAGATAGTTTTTCAAGTGCGCCGCGTCGAGGATTTCAGTGTCCTCGATGGCCAAGAGGATGTCGTGCTTCTGAATGCCGGCGGCCTTCGCGGGGTCGGCCACGTCTCTCACGGCAATCCGCCACTTCGTACCGTCTTTCACCGCAGTCATATGAATCCCGAGCTTTGAAAAAGCCAGAGGTTTGCCTTCGATGGCGGCGTTGACGATGCGCGCGGCCAGGGTGCCGGGAATGGCAAAAGCCATTTGGCTGCAATAGACATGGGTTTCATCTTTGTCTGTTTGAATCACGGCATGCATGATCCCGACGACTTCGCCCGCTTGATTGAAGAGACCACCTCCTGAGTTGCCGCTGCAGGCGGAGAGATCGGCTTGCACGAGTCGGGTTTCGACGGTTTGCAAAAACGTATTGGCGTTTCCGATGCGACCGAAAGCCATGGTCGGACCCCATCCCATCGGATAGCCCACGGTAAAGACTTCGCTGCCGACAATCGGCGCCTCCGCGGCAAAGAGAGTTGAAATTGCCAGGAGCGGACGATCTTTCTGGTTGAGGCGGTAGACGACGACGTCGAGATAGGCGCTATCTCCCACAATTTGTGCCACCAATTCGTGAAGATCGGAGGTGAGGACGTGAATGATCTTGGGGACGATCTGGCCTGTCGGGCTGTTCTTCTCAACTGCGTGCCTGGCCGTGACGATGTATCCGTCATGCAGATGGAAGCCGGTTCCGCGGATTTTGATCTTGCCGGGTTTTTCCGGTGTGCGGGGATCTTGTGTGTCTTCCAAGATGCCGACGGTAGCTCGTTTAGCCTGTTCAATGGCCTCGGCATTGGTTCCTGCTCCGGCCGCCCACGTGGAGTAGAATAATATAAGAATGAGTACGCAGGCCGTGAGCATACTCGTTGGCCTGAGGAATGTGCGACGATCGCGTATTAGGGCGGTGAGCATGAAGGGTCCTTTCGCTGTAGTAACATGACGGGGAACAGTATAATAACCCTGAGTCCTCAATGACAGGGGGTTGGATATGATGTGGAAACAGTTTGTGGCACTGCTTGTGGTTGCCCTGACGATTTCGCTGGCGAGCTTTACGCTCAGCCGAGCGAGCGAGTCAGGCAATGAGCCCGGCGTTGTCGACAAAGTTGGCGAGACCGCAAAGAAGATCGGCAAAAAAATCGAAGAGGGCGTGAAGAAGACTGTCAAGAAAGTCGAAGACAAGCACGTGCCTGAGAAGGTAGAGAAGAAGCTCAAAAAGGCCGCCGATAAGACTGCTGAGGGATTCGCAAAGGCTGAACGGAAGATTAAAGAGAAGTTGGCTGATTAGTTGTCCGTCTGATTTCCTACTGGTTCATTTCTTCCGAAAACCGAAAAACGATCCGGCTCCCGCCGCGCCCGCAGATGGAAGAAATCCCGTCAGAAGATTTTTCAATCCTTCGGCTTCGCCATGCAGCCATTGAAGGGCATGGGAAATTTGCGTTTCGATCGAGGCCCAGTCCAGATTAATTAAATCAGTCGCTTTCAGCGCGCCAAGGCAGGCCAGGAGGACGGCCACGATCATCGCCGCCATTTTCAAGAATCGGCGAAAGGCCCAACCGATCAAGAAACCGCCCAGGTAGCTGCCTCCGATCTCGGCCATGGCGGGTGATGTGATATTTCCGATCCAGGAGGCGAGCCCGCCCACTGTCGCGGCGCCGACGGCGAGGAATGATTTGGCCATCCAGGGCGGATCGGCCAGGATCGCCTCCCAGCTAGTCGACTGTACCGGTGCAGTGGAGCATACTTGTTCTTCTTCCACCGTCAATGTCTCCCATTGGCTCGGTTCGGCGAAAACGTATCGCAGGCATGAGGGTCCCCCGTCTCCAGCCCTTTACGAAGCCAAGTCGTGCGCTGTTGGCTGGACCCATGGGTCCAGCTTTCCGGCTGCACGTAGCCGCGCGACATCTTCTGGAGTTGATCGTCGCCGATAGCTGCTGCCGCTCGCAGCCCATCTTCAAAGTCACCTGGTTCGATCAGATTCCGTTCGCGGTTGGCATGGTAGCCCCACACGCCGGCAAAACAATCGGCTTGCAATTCCATCCGAACGGAGAGCGCGTTGCCTTCGGTTTCTGATACTTGCCGCTGGAGCCGATTGACCTTCTCCGCGATGCCAAGAAGATTTTGTACGTGGTGGCCGACCTCGTGAGCGATGACATACGCCTGCGCGAAATCGCCTGGTGCGCCGAGTCGCTGCGACATTTCATTGAAAAATGAAAGGTCAAGGTACACTTTTTGGTCGTTGGGACAGTAGAACGGGCCAACGGCCGAGGATGTCGTGCCGCAGGCCGAATGTACGCTGCCCTTGAACAGTACAAGGCGAGGATCTTCATAGGGCTGTTCGAATGTTTTTGGCAATAGTTGCTGCCATGTCTGCTCGGTATCGGCCAGGACGACGGATGCAAATTTGCCGAGTTGGTCATTGGGCGGTCCAGTCGGCACAGACTGGACATCTTCTGAGGTCGGGCCCATGTCCTGGATGCCGCTGAGCATGTTCAGGATTGTCAATGGATTCACCCCTGTGAAGTAGCTGACCGCCAGCACCAACACAATGCCGCCGATCCCGATCCCGCCGACTCTCGCCGGACCTAATCCGCGGCGGTCTTCGACGTTCTCGCTCTCTTGGCGGCCCTCCCATCGCATGGCTCCCACGATACTGTGTAGCGACCTGTGAAATCCAGCCGGGATTGCATGGCGGGCGAGAGGGCGGCCTTCAAACACGGAGGCCGCCCTCTATTGTTCAGTGTATGGAAGTGGGGATTGCTGTTTGGGCCGGTGGTCCAGCGATTTGTGACAGATCTTTTGGATACAGCACGATTTCGATCCGCCTGTTGGAGGTCCGGCCTTCTTCAGTGTCATTACCTGCGATTGGATGCGTGTCGGCATAGCCGACGGCTGAGAGGGTTTGAGGTTGCACTCCACCCTGATCGATGAGATACCGCACCACGGTGGTTGCACGCGCAGTGGAGAGTTCCCAGTTCGTCTTGAATCTATCTTGCAGCTTGGTGCTGATCGGCACATTGTCCGTGTGGCCTTCGATCCGGATTTGTTTATCCGTGACTTTATTCAGCACATCGCTGACTTGTTTGAGGACCTTCAAGCCGGCCGGCTTGATCTGGGCGCGACCGGAGTCGAACAACACGCGATCCACCATGTTGATCGTGAGACGATCCCTAACTTGCTGAATCGTAATGTTCCCCTTAGCGATCTCGTCTTGCAGCGAACGCGATAATTCTTCCTGCGTTCTTGTCAACCGCCTGATCTCTTCCTCCTTCGCTGCACGTTCCTGCTCGAGCCGGGCTTTTTCCTCCCCCTCGGCCTTGAGCCGTTGACGTTCCTGGTCGAGGCTGGCCGTGAGTTGAGATTGTTCCTGCTGGAGCCGGGCTTTTTCCTCCGCCTCGGCCTTGAGCCGTTGGCG
>CAMLHQ010000113.1 GCA_946479785.1 uncultured Nitrospira sp. | reverse complement strand
AGCGTGAAGATCATCATGGGCTGAATCGCGAAGGAGAACGTGCTGACAAGTTCCTGTACCGCGATGGGAACGCAGAGCATGAACATGCCGATGGCTACGGCATACGACGCGATGATCCACAACATTTTGCGCTCCAGCCGAATCAGCAAGGCGAGCTGGGTCAGAATGTCCTGGACAATGTTGCTGAGCCGGTATTGGGAAAAGTAATTCTGAGGGTGCTTCCTATCTGCCATCAGCCATCACCATAAACCGCATCGTGCCCATCAAACTCACTTCGTTCACCTGCTCGCCCGCATGGATCTCCACTCTGTATCGGCCCGGCTTCCACCGACCCTGCGGGGGTGAGAGCTTGAGGTATCCGGATTCATCCTCAAGCGCGATATACATGGCATCCTGGCCAACCATCTGACGAGGATCAAGACCTGGGACCGATTCGGGAAAACAACGACCGAACACCTGGAAGGCTTGGTAGTGCTGGTGGAGGGTGAACACGATGAAGATTCCCGAGACATCGGAGTGAAATTGCTCCGTCGGTTTAACGGGGACGATTTCGTGGGTCCGACGGAATCCGAGCTCTTCGTCGAATCCTTCCGCCATCGTGATGGTTCGAAACATCCCTTGAGGGGGCGCGTCGAAATTGTAGGTGTTTTCCTCAGATGGGTTCTGAAATTCGTTGATGCTTGGGTTCTTCATGATAGGAAGCTCTTCGGCCAGAAGTTCCGTAACTCCAAGAGCGCAACCTACGAGAAGAGAAAACCAGGCAGGGACTCGGGTAGGCATACGCGTTCGTACACCGCTCGAAAGGGGCTGTCAAGGAGGAGAACAGGCCGTTGCGGCCGTTTCTAGCCATCTGTTAGAATCCGCATCCTGTTTCGGAATGACGCACCGAGGAGCGTGTTGAATCATGTTACAGGATGCGGATGCCCTCCCCCAACTGATCGGTGACTTTAAACCCGTCGATCAATGGCAAGCGCACATCAATCAATTGTTCTATCGCTTCCGCGGAGATCAAATCCGCAAGTTTTACCAGACGTTTGCGTCTGCCGATTATCGGCTTGCCCATGCCCTGGCTGCCGATTATTTTGAGAAAGTCACGGCCCGTGAAAAGGCTGAGGCGAAGGTTCAGAGTGGAACTTCTGAACCTCGACCTGCTTTGATTGTCGTCGAACTCGGTCCCGGCAACGGCAACCTTGCCGCCTGTTTTTTGAGCCATGTGAAAACTCTGGATCGGGATGGACGAGTCTATTCCCGTGTCCAGTACATACTGGTGGACTGGGAACAAGCGGTGCTGGAAGCGGCAATGAGCCATCCGGGGCTTGCCGCCCATCGCGATCGCGTCCGATCGCTTCGATCGACCGTCGATCATCTAGCAGATCTGCCCGATGGATCGGTCGACCGCATGTTCTGCAACGAATTGTGGAACGATTTGCCGACCAAGCTCATGTCGCGCCAAGGCGGCGAGATCGAAGAAGAATTCCTCCGCCCGAATCTCAGCGACGTCCTCCACGCCAAAATTCAGGATTGGGCCGGATTTATCCGCGCCTTCGAAGCCAAGGATGTCGATCAACTGAAACAATTTCCGCCTTTCCTAGACGACCTTGTGTGGGAACGGGAATACCGAACGGTAGAATGGAAAGATGTGCCCTACCGGAAAACAATTACGGAGTTTCTGCGCCGAATCGACGACCAGGTGGTCGTACCAGTGAACGTCGGTGCCTACGCCAGCATCAAGGAGGCGAAACGCCTTCTCGCTCCGCGGGCCATAGGGTTCAGCAGTTTCGACGCGGGCACAGCCGATCTCAAGGTCTTGAACGATCCTGACAAACCCTGTTCAGGCCAGTTTGGTGGGCAACAGAGCTTCATGGTCAACTTCGCCCTCGCTGAAGCAGTCGCCAGGCAGATGGAGGCTGGAATAGTCTCGATGGAGAGCCAGCGGGAATTCATCGGCAGAAGTCTGGGAACCAATGTCTTGACCTTAATGGATCTTCTGGCGACCCATCCGATGGCGGGAAAGAAAATGGAACCATGGGAGCAGGATCGGCTGATGCTCAAGACCATCAAGGCTTTGAACGAGACCTATCAGAGTCCGTACGCCGTGAGCATCGATTTTCCGATCCGCGCAGACATGCCGATCGAGGAGCGAGACGCACTTCACGCCTTGGTTGAGGGACTCAGGCCGGCCGGTGTGCCGGATACGGTCGCTTACATCACCGAAGAAGAATTGACGCTGGCTTCCAAGGATCTCGAAGAGGTCGGCTACGATCCTCAGACATTTCATATCGCCCTCACTGCGCCACCCGGTCCGGTAGATTACTTCCACGTTTCCATCCGTCCCCGCTAATCCTGTGGATTACTTTTTAGGCCTGTGGATAACCTAATACATGAAATTAAACTTGACTAATCTCGCGGATTTCTATAGCCTCCCCCCAATTTGAGGAAGGTTCCCCACCTTTCGTGTTATCGAAACGCTCTTGTGTCCGAGGGGTGGACAACAAGGAAAGAGGATCGTGCAACATGTTCGGCTCTTTTGGATGGATGGAACTGCTGCTGATCTTGATCATTGTGTTGATCATTTTCGGCGCGGGCAAGATTCCTCAGTTAGGCGAGGGCTTAGGCAAGGCGATCAAAGGATTCAAGAAGAGCGTCCACGAAGCCGATGCCATTGATGTGACGCCTCCGCCTGCCGATTCGGCGCCGGCTCAGCCGTCGCAAGTCGCGCAGGGACAAGGCTCTCAGCCGGCCAATGCGCCGGCGCAGCAAGGAGAGCAGGTCAAGCAGGGATAGTTCGCAGTGAACAGAGATGTGTGATGTGTAATGCGTGCAAACCGTCGAATCCATTCACTGATCACCCATCATCATTTATCCATCAGTGAGTTGAACGATGTTCGGACTTGGTGCCGGCGAAATACTCATAATTTTGGTCATCGCCTTCTTATTATTCGGCCCCAAGCAGCTGCCTGAAGTCGGACGGCAAGTCGGGAAAGCGGTCAAAGGTTTCAAGGAAACGGCGGAAGACCTGCGGAAGTCGGTTGAGCCCGAGCTCAATATGATCCAGCAGGAAGTCAAGATGGTCGAGCAGGATTTCCAGGCTTCAATGAAAGAAGCGGAAGAGGAAATCAACCAGGCTACGACCCCGGCCGACAAGCAGAGCGGATCATCGGGAACGGGCGGCCAGGCATAGCACTCACTCACAAGCATCCCAGGCGATGAAAGACTCGTGCAGTGCGTTGGTTCAGGGAAGGGGGTGACCGCCTCTCAACCGATCGGCAGATACGATGAGTGCGGGGTGTCGTATTCGAAAAGTGTGAAATCGCTGGTCAAAGAGGGATGGTTGGTAGACACTGCTTTTTGTATCAAGGGTGGAGTTAAGTTCGGGGGAAACGTGGGCACAACGGATTTCCCAAGACAAACGAGTATGAGGTTTGTCAGCGCGAACGCAGTTGGATGTCAAGTCGGCAGTCCGACGCCGGGTCCTAAGAACGGTGAAGGCTGCTATCCAATTCACAGGAGGAATGTTATGAGAAGATTTCAAGGTCGGACAGGGTGGGCCAGCATCGCCGCCTTCTTCAGCGCGGCCGTTATGACAGCGGGCCTATCGTTTACGGCGGCTCCAGCCCAAGCGGCGTTCGAGTTGCCGGAGGGAGAGAAGATCACCAACCTCCCGGCGATCCCTCGGAATATCCCACAGAAGGAAGCCTACGAGCTCTACGACCCCAAAATCGGCAAAAACTTCGATCTCAAGAACTTCTGGATGCGCGCCGATCTTCGCGTCAGACCGGAATGGCGCAACGGTGTCTGCTTCGGAGGATCGACGCAGACCGCTTTTGGTGCCTGTAACGCGGCCGTGAGGGCTAACGGTACGGGAGGAACAGGAGCGGGAGCTAATAACTCGTTTGTGCAACAGTGGGTCCGTCTCGGAATCGGGTACGACTTGTCGCCCGATGTCAACTTCTACATGGAGACAATCTATTCCAACGACTGGGGGACAAGCCAGAATCCGGCCAATGCGGGACAATCCGGCGGTCCTGCTCTGAACAACAATTGCGGCCAAAATTCGGCTAACGGCTCAGGGGGATGCGTTCTTGGTGTCAGGGCGGCCTACATGTTGGTTAGGAACCTGGGGGGTATCCAGGGCTTGAGTATGAAAGCGGGGCGTCAATATGTGGTCTTCGGTGCCCACTCTCTGCTCGGTCACTTCGATTGGGCCAATACCGGGTTCTCGCATGACGGGTTTATGTTCCAATACTCCACCAAACCCGTCGATATCTACGCCGGTATATTCCGTGAGTCGGACCTGAACATCGGTCAGGCTGCGTCCACCGGCAGCTTCAATAGTAGTGCTATTTGCAACGGTGCTCCTATAACGAACACAGGGTGTCAATCCAAGCAGAATTCCACAATGGGCTTGGTCTATACGCAGATCAAATCCATCCCAGGATTCCTTCTCGAACCCCACTATATCCTCTACATGAATGGTCAGTCAGTGACCGCAGCGGCTGGAAATGGAACTCCCGGTGCCGGGTCAAACGTCGGGGTGTGGGTTCCGAAGTCGAATTCGCAGATTCGCCATACGGTCGGCAATCGGATCGAGATGCGTAAAGGAAATTTCGATTTCCAGAATGAATTGGAATACCAATTCGGCCGGATGGCATCCGGCCAGAATGCTTCGGACCAGATGGATCTGCACATCAATGCCTGGGCCACCAGAAGCTGGCTCGGCTACACCCTCTACCAGTCCGCCTGGAAGCCGAGGCTCGCGGTTAACTTCGACTATGCCTCAGGCGACGGGAATGCGAACTGCAATGCTCCCACGGCCGCAGGCGCGACGAACTTTCGCTGCACCACAGCCAATACCTTTGAAAACCTCTATCCCACGAACCACATCCACATGGGCTATATGGACGTGCAGTCGTGGAGGAATATGCTCAGTCCATCGGTCAACTTCCAAGCAAGACCGACGAAGGACGACCACATTGAATTCTGGTACACGAACCTGAACCTGGCCAGTGCGCATGACAACTGGTATCGTGGTTCGCAGACAGTCTATGTCTTCTCGAAGCAGAACAATACGGCCAAACACGTAGGTGACGAAATCGACTTTACCTGGACGCGCATGTTCGCGGACGGCAAAGTCGCCGTTCAGACGACCTATGGCTATATGTGGGCTGGTAGCTACATCAGAGAGAATCTAGGCAACGGTTCAAGCCAACAGTGGGCCTATATTTCTCTCTGGACGAACTTCTAGACGGCAGTACCAAACTTGAGGCGTGCGAGGCGAACCCTCGCACGCCACGAACAGGAAAGGCCTGCGGGGAGATCCCCCGCAGGCCTTTCTGCATTTTGATTATCGTTTAAGATTGCCGGCTTCAGCAAATCGACCTTGGAGCTCCCCATACGTCTGTGTCACGGGAAATTGGGGAAATTCTTTCGGCAGGTGATCGGGCGGACGGAAGAAGAACCCGGCATCGGCTTCGCCCAACATGGCGGTATCATTGTAGGCATCACCGGCGGCCATGGTGAAGAAATTTAGCGACTTGAAGGCAGCGACCGAATGTTTCTTCTGGTTCTGCATGCGCATGTGATGGGCGACGATCTTCCCGTTCTCATTGATCTCCAACTGATTGCACAAGAGCGTCGGGTACCCAAGTTGGCGCATCAAGGGCAGTGCAAACTGGTAAAACGTGTCCGAGAGAATAATGACCTGACAACGCTCGCGAAGCCAGGCCACGAAGTCGCTCGCGCCGTCCAATGGCCCCATCTTGGCAATGACCTCTTGAATGTCGACAATCGTCAGTTTGTGTTGTTCGAGAATCGCGAGCCGGCGCTTCATGAGGGCGTCGTAGTCCGGCATTTCCCGAGTCGTGATTTTCAGCTCGTCAATGCCGGTCTTGCGCGCGACATTGATCCAAATCTCGGGAACCAACACGCCTTCAAGATCGAGGCACGCGATTACAGGTTTTTGCATCGGCACGCTCCTTCGTTCACTCCTCCGCACATGGCATGATAGTTCAGGTTGGCGGCGACTGCCCACGCGTCTGAAATTCCTGACTCAGAAACCGCCACATCTTATCCAGCATCTGGTCGATTAACTTAGAACCTGGCCAAGTTCGAGCGGCGTCGGTGCGATGCTGGTCGGCCCAGTCCAGCGCGAGCGGGAGTGGGATCAGCCGGGGAGGACTATTGGTCACTGCTCCCCAGAGCAAGCCTAGCACAGTGCCGACGCGAACGGAGACTGGAATGGGCACGACAGCATTCTCGACAAGATCATCACAGAGTTCTGCCGGGGACGTGACGAGCAGTTCTCGGCAAGCTGCCGGTCTGGCTTCGTAGATCGAGCAGATCTCGTTGTCGAGAAAAGGGCAAGGATGTCGCAACGCGTAATAGGCGCGGTTAATCGGGTCCAATTGTTCATCCGGTATAGGAGTCGTGGCGTCGGCCACGTCTTGCAGCCGATCCAAGAGGCCATGCGATGCCAGCGTGTCTCTGGATTCTGTCATCTTCTGTCGCAGCGCGGCCTGCCGGTCCTCTGGTAGTTGCCCGACATAATCCCGAAGCGCAAAGGCTTCCGGTGGGGATAGCGGAACCAACATGCGGCAGCAGGCGGCGCATCCCATGCGGCAGGAAACCGAATGGCCCGCGGCACGAGACCGAAGCTCTTCGAGTTTCAGCATTTCTTCGCCGAGGCGTCGCGTGACAGGGACTATCGACGTGATGGGCACAAATCCAGTCGGCACGTCCAATGCCGTGTTCAGGCGGCCTGCCGGCGTGTTGAGCGCGATTTCAAACCGTTCAACAGATGACGTCTTCATCGGGGCATCATAGAAAACCGTCGACCGATTGGTCAAATGCGTTTCCAATCAGGCGGTGGGTGTCAAGATAGTTGCTCCGCCCATGGCGTATCCGCATAATGCCGGTCGAGGTGAAGGGCATGGCACTCTCAGGCCACGTGGTCGGCCTCCTGAAGGAATACATGCGTGATTTGGTCGTGCAGGCCGAGCAGGAAGCAGCGGCTCACGAGTCGTTCGGATTTTCGGTGGCGTCTTATCGATCGGACCAGGCGATTTCCGATCTCTTGGCGATCCTGGACGATCGGATCGAATCGGAGGGGCTGCAGGTCGGCTTGCCCGAAGATTTCCTCCACGAAATGTGGAGTCTCTGCAACGAGGCGCAAACCCACGTGACCGATCAAGTCTGGTTGGACTGCAACAGCAGCGAACAGCCGGCCTCCAAGGCCAAGGTGCGCGAGCTGACGTACCACGCATTAATCGCATTTCTCGAGGCCAAAGATAGATGACCAAGCCTTCTCATGTACGGCTAAGGACAGCCGCGTTCGTGTCCTTTGTGATGTGGTCCGCATGTGGGATCGATGCGATTGCCGGCATGGCCGAGATGGTCGGTCGGTCCCCTGAAGGAACGTTCGACCTTATCCCGATCGTCACACAAGGTTTGCAGTCTCCACTGTTTGTGACTCATGCAGGCGATGGATCCGGACAGCTCTTCATCGTCGAGCAGCCCGGGACTATCCGGATCATCGATCACGGGGTCCTTCTGGACGCACCGTTCCTCGATTTGCGAGATCGCGTGTGGACGAAAGGCAACGAGCAGGGGCTCTTAGGTCTTGCCTTTCATCCGGACCATCGGCGTAACGGCCGTTTGTTCGTGAATTACAACCGGCATCAGGATGGCGCGACGGTCGTGGCGGAATACAGCCGCCAGGGCCGCAGTCTTCAGGTTTCAGCGGCGACGGAACGGATTCTCATGGTTGTGCCGCAGCCCTATCTCAACCACAACGGAGGAATGGTCGCGTTTGGGCCTGATGGATATCTGTACATCGGGCGTGGCGACGGCGGGTCGCGCGGGGATCCGCAGAATCGCGCCCAGAATCCTCACGAATGGCTGGGGAAAATTCTTCGAATCGACGTGGATCATGAACAGCCCTATGCCATTCCGAAAGGTAATCCTTTTGTCGCAGGCGGAGGACGACCAGAAATCTTTGCCTTCGGGATCAGGAATCCCTGGCGGTTTTCGTTCGACCGTGAAACCGGCATGTTGTGGCTGGCCGATGTCGGTCAATACAAGTGGGAGGAGGTGGATCTGGTCGTTGCCGGTGGCAATTACGGCTGGCGCATCATGGAGGGCACCCATTGTTACAACCCCGATGAGGGCTGCAGCCCGGAGGGGTTGATCTTCCCGATCGCCGAGTATGGACACGAGCATGGCCGCTGTTCGATCACGGGCGGCTACGTGTATCGCGGCCCCTCCATGCAGGCGCTACGGGGCACGTATGTCTTCGGCGACTATTGCAGCGGTGAGCTCTTCGCTCTTTCCGCGAGTGCGAATCGAAGAACGTCGACTGTGCCGCGCGTGCTTATGCAGACCGGCTTTCGGATTTCTTCGTTCGGCGAAGACGAAGCCGGTGAGCTGTATATCGTGGATCACAAGGGTGGAATCTATCGACTGGCCGCATCGCGGTCAGTGCCAGCCCCATGAATCGCGTTATCTTTCAGCATTCTGCTACAGTTTGCCGGCGAGCCAATAGATCGCTATCCCGGCCCATTCCGTGACCGCCCATGTCGTGTGTTCGACCGCACGGTCGCTGGGAAGAAAATCGAAAGGATCGAGCTGGCGCCAGCTGTCTTCCGG